>JAIROW010000022.1 GCA_031257315.1 Prevotellaceae bacterium | reverse complement strand
GAGGATATTATTAAAAATAAACCATATGATAAAAAATCAAATTTTGCGTATGGCTATGCTCTTGTTTGTATTTGCGATGCGTTGGGTAAAAAACTGCCATATACGCAGGAAATAAAATTGGGTTATGAAACGGATTTAATAGATAAATACCTTTCGGAAGATTTTGGCGTTAAGGATTTGGAAGTCAATGGCTCTTTATTATTTATTGACGAACCAATACCATTTGACATTCCTCCAATAGACGATTGGCCTGTGATAAATGTATTGAATAAGGACAAACTTATTGAGTTGGATAAAAAAATGGAACATATAAAAATAAATAATAATGAAGTGGAACAATTGATGGACGGAGATGATGAAGATGAGGACAAGGGGTGTGCTTATATACACATAAAAGGAATAATGGAAAACATAAAATATTGTATAGAAAACAATTTGGAAATGATAAATTTTTGTCATTAAAATATAAGTATAAAATAATGGGGTACGCCCCTACCCTACCCTACGTCGTATAACAAGCGATTCCTGTTTATACGATACATCAGTCTGATTATCTCCGATTGCTTGCCTGCTACATTTACCGCATTATTATTTTTTCGATAAATATCGAATCTATGAATTTCGACTGCAAATATACGGTGATTGCTGAAAATATGTATAATTTTTAGCAAAAACCTGCCAGCAAATTTTTTATATCCCAACATAAACTATTTAAACGTTTTTGCATCTTATATGAAACAATAATGAAACAATATTTTCTTATATTTTATAATCGATACATTTTTAGAACATAAAACATAAGAAAATTATTTTTACACAACAATTAATTAATAATTTTAGAGATGAACAATTCTAATTACGAGAAAACAGACATTCTGTCCAAAATATCTGCGGACAGAGACCGGACAAACCTTCTAAAAACAGGCGAACAGAATCTCATTGTATTCCTGCTTCGGCACGTGCCGAAACGAGTCAGTTCCGACATGCTCACAACACTCGGACTGGCAGGCAGTTTTGTTACGGCGACGGGATTTGTGCTTGCAACGTATTTTTCCAGAATTTTTCTGCTGCTCGGCGTTCTGGGGCTTGCGATTAACTGGTTTGGCGACTCGCTTGACGGACGGCTGGCTTACATGCGCAATAAACCGCGAAAATGGTACGGTTTTTCGCTTGACTTTACTGTTGACTGGCTGACAAATATACTGATGGGTTACGGCTACATCGTTTATGTTGGAGGCAAGTGGGAACTGCTGGGATTCGTATTTGTCGTAATGTACGGATGGGCAATGATGACGGCGCTGCTAAGGTACAAAATAACAGGCAAATACACTATCGACTCCGGTTTGCTCGGACCGACGGAAGTACGCATAATCATATCGCTGTTTCTTGTACTCGAAACCGTTTTGCAGGGTTCCATAATCTATACCGGAGCATTTGCATGTATAATTCTGTTTCTCGTCAATATAGACGATTTTATAAAACTGTTGAAAATGGCTGACCACCGCGACAGAGAAGAACGTTCGACAAAATTGTAACAGCTCCGCTCTATATAAAACAGTGAATGACAAAATACGTACAGGCTACGGATAAATTCGGCACAACCGGCTTCAATCGCTTGAAAATGTTTGCCAAAGCTCAATTTTCTGCATTTGCTGGCGGCATGTTCGATTATGCTATAATGCTGTTACTGACCGAATATGCCGGAATACATTATACAATTTCAATTGCTGCGGCTTGTATGTTTGGCGCTGCGGTTAATTTTTCGTTAAACAAAAGATGGGCTTTTTTACGCAAAAATGTAAAATACCGGTTTTCGTTTTCCCAGCAGTTATTGAGGTTTATATTTGTGCTTGTCAGCAGTATAGCATTAAAAACCGCCGGAACATATATTTTTGTTACGCTGGCAAATGTCGATTACCGGATATGCAGAGTTATTGTCGATATAATCGTTTCATTATGTTATAATTATGTATTGCAGCGATACTGGATTTTTAAATAAATGCTCACTATTACGTGGAGACGCAAGCCGTGCATCTCCATGTAATAGAAAGAAATGACTCAGTGTTTCTTCCGAAGGTCAACGACCTGCGGTTATAAAGATTATTGCTTTCAGCAAAACTGTCTATAATCTTAGTCTTGAAAATACGCTTAAAGGCAGTTTTTTACCAAACCGGTCGCACAGAACGAGTTCTCCGAAAGTTTTTTCTCTGTAATCAGTAAATATGCTGGAAACCAGAGTGTCGGCAACAATAGCCGAAAAACCGTTGGAATACAGATTGAGCAGAAGAAATGATTTTTCAGGTAAAAGCAGATTTCTGCACAGATTCATCATTTCAAGAATATTTTCGTCGAGTTTCCATTTTTCGCCGTCAACGCCGTGTCCGTATGCCGGAGGGTCAAGAATTATACCCGAATATCGGTTGCCGCGACGGACTTCGCGTTTTGCAAACCTCAAAGCGTCTTCTACAACCCATCTTATGCCTTCCATTCCCGACGATTCCATGTTTTTTCGCGCCCAGCCAACAACCTGCCTGACCGAATCGAGATGAATAACGTCTGCTCCGGCGCTTTTTGCAGCCAGCGAAGCTGCGCCGGTATAGGCAAAAAGATTCAGGATTCGCGGCTTGGAAATGTCCGAAAGTTTTACGCTGTCGTAAATATAATTCCAGTTGGGAGCCTGTTCGGGAAAAATGCCAACGTGCTTGAACGAAGTCAACGCAACGTTAAGTTTCATGTTTAAACCCTTGTATCCATACTGAACAGTCCAGCGGTCGGGAAGTTTTTTCCCCGTCCATGTTCCCGAATCTTCTTTTCCCGATTTGTTGAATCCTGCGCCTGTCGTAAACGTTGTGTCCGAAATCTTTTGCCATTCCGTTTCGGTCATCGATTTTGCCCAGACTGCTTTGGGTTCGGGACGTCGCAAAACATATTTTCCGAAACGTTCAAGTTTTTCAAAATTGCCGCAGTCAATCAGTTCATAATGTTCCCAGTTTGCAGGAAAAAGTATCTGCATGGATTTTTTTACAGATTGATGTCGCTAACATTGAAAGCAAGATGTTCGTTCATTCCCGTAAAACAGTTTGTTACAGTTACTTTGCCTTCTTTGGGGATTTCTATCTGTATGGCTTTTCCTGCCGGAAAGACGTACAGTTTGTCGCCGCAGGTCATTCTGTACGAAATATCCGAGATATTTGTTATTTCAACCTTTCTTTTTTCGGGATTTATTAATTTTATTTTCAGCGAAGCTTCCAGCAGTCCGTACAGATATTCGGTTTTAGCAGCCAGATAACCGTTGAAGTAAGCAGCCGTTCTGCCGGCAAACAGTGCGTCGCGTACTCCTTTTTCAGAACGTTCAGATGCAAAAACCAGCGTCATCGGACGTATATTTGCTCCATACATTTCTTTTACAAGGTAATGAATATCGGAATTTGCAGTAAAGGCGAGAGAATAGTTTTTACACCAGTCAAAAACCACCGGATAATATTCATTGTAATTGAATACTTCAACTCCGTGTATTTTTTTATCTTTTATCAACTGTTCGTGTACAGGATATAAGGTCGATTTGTTGTCAGGCCAGCCAGGGTGATTCCAAAGAATGAAAGCGTCCTGTCTTACGGCTTCGTTTATTGCGTCGAGAGGTTCCTTTACGTCGAGAAGATTTGCGTCCTGTATAAACAGAGCGTTCAAATGTCCCAACGGTTTTGAACGTGTAACTTCCGCTCCCTTAATCACTATAACTCCCAGAGCGTCGCCCTTTTTCTTTGCAATTTTATACGACTCGTTGTGGTCGCCGTTCAGCATGTCCTTGTGGGGACGATATTCGATGTGGTCGGTAATGGCAATGGCGTCAAGCCCGTGCTGCCACGCTTCCTTGACGCGAACGTCAGGCCATACGTCTCCGTCGGAAAATACGGTATGCGTGTGAAGATCGCATTTCAGAGTATAATATCCGGAAATATTCGGAATATTTACAATGTTTCTGACGTCCGATTTTTCAATATCTGAAAGTTTAACAACTTCGTTGTTTTCCATAATGCTGTACGACTGTGCGTTCAGATTAAAAATGCAGAAACAGGCAAGGACAAAAGTAAAAAGACAAATTCTTAATGTATTAATTTTCATAATATTACGATTTAACAAGTACATATATTCATTTTTTAAATTTCGCGTAAAAGTACAGCAAAAAAACGAACTGGACAAAAAAATTTTGCCAAACCGAAAAACATGGCTACCTTTGCAAAAATTTGTGAATTTATGAGAAATATAATGTTGATAGTAGGAAGAGAGTTTTTAACAAGGGTACAGAAAAAATCCTTTATAATTACAACCATTCTAACTCCCTTACTTATTGCAGGTTCGATGTTTATTTCTGTCAAACTTACGACCACCAGTGGCGGCGAGCAAAAAGACACCGAAGTGAAAATTGTTGATAATACTGCTCTCGTGGGAGTGTTTATATCGAACAGCGGCTCGTTCAAATTTGAAATTATAGAACCCGAACCGGTTGAAGTCCTGAAAGCTAAATACTTCGCCTCCGACAATACTGTAATTGCCTGTGTCGAAGGCGAAAAAGCCAGCTACCCGACAGGCTGCACGTTTTATTCAAAAAAACCGGTAAGTATAGACTTGCAGCGATATGTCAGTTCCTGTATAAATTCTACGGTAGAGCAAATTAAACTCAGAGAGTATAATATTGAAAATCTGGATAAAATACTTGCCGACGTGCATACAAACATATCAGTCAAAACCATAAAATGGGAAAAGGACGAAACCGACAGGGAAACAAACACATTTGGGGCAATCGGGGTTTCATACGCCGCCGGTTTTATAATCTATATGTTCGTTCTGATGTTTGGAATGATGGTAATGCGCGGGGTGATTGAAGAAAAATCGGGCAGAATAATTGAAATACTTATATCGTCGGTTCGACCATTTCAACTGATGTCGGGAAAAATTATCGGCATAGCGATGGTCGGGCTGGTGCAGTTTATGATGTGGATTGTGCTTGTAGTAATTTTTTATTACGGATTTATTCAGCCCTTTGTCGGCGAAGCTGAAAACAGTATGATTTCACAGTTTACAGCCCCGATTTCTTTTGATTTGTTTCTGCCGTTTCTGATTTATTTTGTTCTCGGATATTTTCTTTACGCATCGATGTTTGCGGCGGTAGGCTCGGCTGTCGAAGCCGAAAGCGAAACCCAGCAACTGTCGCTGCCAATAACCATTCCGCTTGTTATTGCCTTAATGATAGTGATGAGTCATGTTATCCGCTATCCCGAAAGCGAACTGTCGTTCTGGACGTCAATAATTCCGTTTACATCTCCAATTGTAATGATAGCACGGATTCCCTTTGGCGTTCCGACGTGGCAAATAATTCTTTCAATTTCGGTTCTTGTGCTGACTTTTGTGTTTATGTGCTACGTCGCGTCCCGCATTTACAGGGTCGGAATACTTATGTACGGTAAAAAAGCGTCCTTTAAAGAATTAATAAAATGGTTTACATACAAATAAACAACAGAATAAAATGACAAATCCGCACACATTACTGGCTGCCGTTACGGTGGGAGCAAGCATTATTGCGTTTCAAAACCGAAAATTTATGAGCGAGGCAGTTCTGTATCCTTATATAATGCTGCGAAACAATCAGTGGTACAGACTTGTTACTCACGCTTTTATTCATGCCGACTGGGTGCATCTGCTTTTCAACATGATAGCCCTGTGGTCGTTTGGTAGTTTTGCGTACAGCAGCATGGAACTTTTGACGCCTTTTCCTGTACTGCATTTTTTTACGCTGTATTTCGGAGCAGTACTGTTTTCGTCGATTCACAATACGGTGAAACACAGGAACAACACTCAATATGCAAGTCTGGGCGCATCGGGAGCAGTTTCGGCAATTATTTTTTTCTCGATACTGCTCAACCCGTGGTCTCTCATAATGATTTTTATTATTCCCTGTCCGGGCATAATATTCGGCGTTCTGTTTCTGGTTTATTCCAGCTATATGAGTAAACGGAACGGCGACCGTATCGACCACGGCGCTCATTTTTACGGTTCGCTTTTCGGGCTGTTTTATCCTCTGATTATCAATAAAGATATATATGTTATTTTTATAAAACAGCTTTTAAACCCGCATTTTCATTAACGATGGTTACTTTTCCCAACGCAAAAATAAATATAGGGCTGAATGTTGTCGAAAAACGCGACGACGGCTTTCACAATATAAAAACCGTATTTTTCCCTGTTGCAGGCTTGACGGACATACTGGAAATTGTCGAATCCGACAGATTTTCGTTCGACATGACAGGCATTGAAATAAATTCTCCGACAGAAAAAAATTTATGCGTAAAAGCCTTTCGCATAATGGAAAAGGAATACGGATTGCCTCCCGTCGCCATACATCTGCACAAAATTATTCCGTCGGGCGCAGGCTTGGGCGGAGGCTCGTCCGACGCTTCGTTTACACTGATTTCGCTGAACCGGATTTTTGGTCTCGGACTTTTGCCCGAACAGCTGAAAACCATAGCCGTACAGATAGGCAGCGACTGCGCTTTTTTTATCGACAATATTCCGTCGAAAGCTTCGGGAAGGGGCGAAATTCTTGAACCTCTTGCTCTTGACCTGTCGGGGCTGTATCTGACAATCGTCAAGCCCGATATACACATAGATACTGGAAACGCATACGGCGCGACGTTTCCGAAACATGCCGAATACGACGTTTTTGAAACGGTACTGACGCCTCCTGAAAAATGGAAAGACCGTCTGAAAAATGATTTTGAAGAAAGCGTTTTTGCAAAATATCCGCCGATTGCCGAAATTAAAAATCAGATGTACCGGCACGGGGCGGTATATGCGTCGATGAGCGGAAGCGGAGCAAGCGTTTTCGGACTGTTTCGCGAAAAGTCTCAAAATGACAGATTCGTTGATTCTGTACCCAAAATTTCGTGCTTTGTAAAAACGTATATTCTTTAATAACAGACGTTTTAAAATAAATTATTTGATATATGAAAATTTTTATATAGCTTTGCGGCATATTTTAACGGCTCCGTAGTTCAGTTGAATAGAACGACAGATTCCGGTTCTGTAGGTCACAGGTTTGAGTCCTGTCGGAGTCACTCTCTCAAAGATTGTTTTTTAACAGAAATCCAGTCATTTTGTTTTTTAACATGAATAAAAAAATCTAATATTTCGGTTATGTAAACATTTATATGCGTATTTCAAAAATTTTACGTATATTTGCAGACAAAAAATTGAATATTAATTATGTTATCAAATAAGTCGAAAGTGAATGGAGATTTTTGAAACTGAAAAAAACAGGAATATAAAAGGCTATAACAGTCAAATTATTAAAAAATATATAACAGTATGAAACGGGTATTAACAGTTGCAGTAGCAGCAATAATATGTGCAAACACGCTGCCGGCGCAGCGCCTCGAAGCGCTGAAACCGCACGGTAAAAGAGGGTTTATCGACAGAACGGGCAAAGAAATCGTTAAACCGCTGTACGATGAAATTAAATCTTTTCATGAAGGAATGGCGGCGGTGAGATTACATGCAAAATGGGGGTTTATTGATAAAAGCGGCAGAGAAATAATCGAACCCCGATATGATCATGTGGAATATTTTCGTGAAGGTCTGGCGGTTGCCGAGCAGGATCACAGCTGGGGGTTTATCGACAAAACCGGCAAAGAGGTTATTCCGCTGAAATATAGCCATGCCAACAGTTTTCACGAAGGACGGGCAGCGGTGAAACTGAACGGCAAATGGGGCTATATCGACAAAACCGGCAAAGAAGTTATCGCGCTGGAATATGGTCATGCACACCATTTTTCAAAAGGGGTCGCGCCTGTAATATATGACGGAAAATGGAGATTTATCAACAAAAAAGGCAGAGAAACCGCTCTGCTGAAATACGATATTGTGAAATCATTTCACAAAAACATATTCGTTGCCGAGCTGGACGGCAAACTTGGATTTGTTGACAAATCGGGCAAAGAAACTGTCCCGCCGAAATATGACGGCGTCAGTCCCTTCAACAGTGGATTTGCAATTGCAATTCTCAACGGTAAATACGGATACGTTGACAAATCGGGCAAAGAAATTGTTCCGCTGAAATACGATGGCGCAGGCTTTTTTTCGGAAGGTCTGGCGATTGTAAAACTTAACGGCAAGTGGGGGTTTATCGACAAATCGGGCAAAGAAATTATTCAATTCATATACGACAAAGCCAGCTGCTTTTCGGAAGGACTGTCGAATGTAAAACTGAACGGAAAATACGGATATATCGACAAAACCGGCAAAGAAACCATTCCTTTTAAATACGATTATGCCGACAGATTTTCGGAAGGACTGGCGCACGTGCAGCTAAACGGCAAGTGGGGATTTATCGACAAAACCGGCAAGGAGGTCATTCCTCTGATATATGGAAGCGTATCAGAGTATTTTTCAGGCGGATATGCAACCGTATCACTGAATGGAAAAATAATACAGATTGACAGAAACGGCAAAGAATATAACAGACATAAATGAAAAAAATTTTCAGTAACTATATTACTAAATAAACTTACAACAGAATATACAGACGGCAGTGAACACTGACCGCAATAATATTGTATATATATAAATTACAGACAAAAACTATAGAAAAATAAATATGTTTGATTTGGACAGATGGAACGAAATACTGATAACCATAAGCCGCAACAAAACCCGCAGCATACTTACGGCTTTTGGAGTATTTTGGGGAATATTCATGCTGATTGCCCTTATTGGCGGCGGACGCGGGCTTGAAGCGCTGATAATGAAAAATGTTGGAGGCTATGCAACCAATTCGTGCATAGTATGGGGCGGCAAAACCGGCGAACCTTACAAAGGTTTCCGCAAGGGACGCTGGTGGCGCATCAACAACCGCGACGTCGAAATAATCAGAAACAAAGTCAGAGGCTACGACGAAATATCGCCGGTACTCGAACCGTCGTCGCCAAGAACAGATAACGGCGTGCGCGGCGACAAAAAGGGAACGTTTTACATTCAGGGAAATTATGCCAATTACAGTAAAATCGACAAAATCAAAACATCGTTCGGACGCTACCTGAACGACCTCGACATTATCGAACATCGTAAAGTCTGCTTTATCGGCTCGCGCGTTTACGAAACTCTTTTCATGCACGGCGAAGACCCTGTTGGAAAGGAAATCTGCCTCGACGGCGTTTACTACAAAGTTACAGGCGTGGGCGAAGGCAGCGACAATATCAGTTTCGGCGGCGACAAGCGCGAAACCATTACCATTCCATTTACCACAATGCAAAAAATATACAACTACGGCGACATTGTTGACATGTGCTGCATAACCGCCAGACAGGGCGTTGCCGTAAGCGAAGTTCAGCAACAGGTAGAAACCATTCTGAAAATCAACCACAGCATTGCGCCTCACGACAAACAGGCTGTCAATGCGTTCAACCTCGAAACAATATTCAAACAGGTAAACAACCTATTTCTCGGCGTCAATATTCTGGCATGGATTGTAGGCTTGGGAACGCTGTTTGCCGGCATTATCGGCGTAAGCAACATAATGCTTGTAACCGTGCGCGAACGGACGCAGGAAATAGGCATACGACGCGCAATCGGGGCGCGTCCGGTTTCCATTATGATGCAGATAATCAGCGAAAGTTTTACAATAACGGCTATTGCCGGATTTCTGGGAATATCGTTTGCCGTGCTTGTTCTGCAAATTGTCGATGCAGCGAACAGCGAAAACAGCAGCGGCGCGACAGTTTTTCAAATTAACTTCTCCATTGCCATTGTCGCTGCCCTTATTATAATAATATTCGGCACTTTTGCCGGACTTGGTCCAGCGTTTCGAACCATGAAAATCAAACCGATAGAAGCTCTGTCGGAAGAATAAAAAATATTGAATTATAAAAATACGAACGCATAACAATTATTTTTCTACCTTTGTGCGATAAAATATAACGCAAAATGTATAGAATTACATAATATCTATTAAAATTAATAATTGAAAAATACATATATACAGATGAAAAAAATATTAAAATTTATTGTCCTTGGAACAGTTGTTTTCCTGATAGGCTGGACATTTTACTTTCTTTACAGCAAATCGAAACCCAAACAGCTGATATACGAAACGGTATCGCCAAAAAAGGAAAATATAAAGAAAAGCACGATTATTACAGGAAAAATTTCGCCCCGCGACGAAATCCTTATAAAACCTCAAATATCGGGAATTGTAGCCGAAGTTTACAGGGAAGCAGGACAGAAAGTTGCCGCCGGAGAAGTTATTGCAAAAGTAAAGGTAATTCCCGACGTTGCTTCGCTCAACAACGCAGAATCGCGTCTGCGAAGCGCCGAAATAGACCTTACGCAGGCAACGCAGGATTTTGAGCGTCAAAAAAAACTGTTTGCCAAAGGAATTGTAACAAAAGAAGAATACGAACGTTCTGAAACAGCCTGCAAAACCGCCCGCGAAAACAGCGAAACGGCAAAAGATGCGCTGCAAATAATAAAGGAAGGAATATCGGAACGCACGGCAAAATACAGCAGTACGCTTATCCGCTCCACTATCGGCGGGCTGATTCTCGACGTTCCGGTCAAAGTAGGAAATTCGGTGATACAGTCGAACACGTTTAACGACGGCACAACAATTGCGATTGTCGCCAACATGAACGACATGATTTTTATTGGCAACGTCGATGAAACCGAAGTCGGGCGCATAAGCGAGGGCATGACAATGACGCTCACAATCGGCGCTTTGCAGGACGTTAAGCTGGACGCGATACTCGAATATATTTCGCCCAAAGGAATAGAAACCAGCGGCGCCAACCAGTTTGAAATCAAGGCGGCAACGCAGTTGAAAGAGGGCGTTTTTATCAGGGCTGGTTACAGCGCTAACGCCGAAATCATACTTGCACGGGCAGACAGCGTGCTTTCCGTTCCCGAAAATACTCTCGAATTTAAGGGCGATTCGTCGTTTGTATATATTCTGAAAGATGAAATACCAGTTCAGACATTTGAAAAACGTCATGTGGAAATCGGTTTGTCGGACGGCGTAAACATCGAAGTCAAAAACGGTTTGACAGCCGAAGACAAAGTGAGAGGAAATGTTATAACAGATAAAAAATAGAATATACCGATGAAACAGTCGAAAATTGCCGTTTTTTTTCTTGTATCTGTACTGACAGTTTGCGCGTCAAATGCCCAGAATCAGGTTGCCGTCAAACAGTGGACGCTGGAGGAATGTATCCGTTATGCCATCAGCAATAATATTGTTATAAAACAGAAAGATCTAAGCCGCGAAAGCGCTGAAACAGATTTGAATACAGCTCGAAACAGCCGTTTGCCCAACCTTAATGCCGGAACGGGTCAAAACTGGAATTTCGGACGGACGCAGACGCGAAGCGGTTTGTACGAAAACAGCACGCAGTCGAACACCAGCCTGTCGATAAGCAGTTCAATGCCCCTGTTTACAGGTTTCCGAATTGGAAATGAAATAGAAAAAAGCAGGTTTGACCTGATGAGCGCCGTCGAAAACCTTGAAAGCGCAAAGGAAAATCTGGCTCTCAACATAGCATCTCTCTTCCTTCAAGCGCTGCTGAACAGAGAACTTTTAAAAGTCAACGAAGAACAGTTGAAACTGACGCAAACCATGCGCGAAAGAACAGAAATACTGTTACAGTCGGGCAGAGTGCCTGAGTCGCAGTTAGCCGAAATGGACGCAAAAACAGCAAAGGACGAGCTTTCGGTGGTACAGGCGAAAAACAGCGTCGCACTGTCGCTGCTCGACCTTGCCCAAAGTCTTGAACTCGAAAATCCGGCTCTGTTCGATATCAGCATTATGGAAATTGACGCTATTTTTGACAGTCTCGCCATCATTCCGCCACCCGACGCGGTTTTTGATAACGCCGTTGCCCTGAAATCTGTTGTCAAAGAGCAGGAATACAGGCTCGAAAGCGCTAAAAGAACGCTCGGAATTGCCCGTTCGGGACTTTTTCCAACGCTGAACCTCAGCGCCGGTTACGGAACAAATTATTTCTACATGTACGGAAAAGATTATACAAACGCATCGCTGGGAAATCAGCTGAAAAACAACGGCGGCGAATATGTCAGCCTCAACCTCAATATCCCGATATTCAACCGTTTTTCGGTGCGAAACCAGATAAGAAACGCGCGGCTTAATATCGACAATCAGCAGCTTGCGCTTGAAAGCGTAAAAAAAACGCTCTACCGCGAAATACATACAGCGTATTTAAACGCCGTTGCCGCAATGGAAAAATACAGGGCTTCGAGCAAATCTGTCGAAGCGGCGTCGCTGTCGCTGAAATATACGCAGGAAAAATACGAGCAGGGCAAATCGACGGTTTACGAATACAACGAAGCAAAAACTACCGTAACAAACGCGCTTTCGGAACAGATTCAGTCAAAATACGATTATGTTTTTCGCATTAAAATACTTGACTTTTACAACGGAAAAAATTTTAAAGGACTTGATTGATATTAATTGATATTTGTTAATTTTTGTATGACGCAATTTATAGAAACCTGCAATTTGACGGGAATTATTATCGGACTGATTACATTTTTGCTGATCGGACTTTTTCACCCTCTGGTTATCAAGGGCGAATATTATTTTGGAGTAAAATGCTGGTGGGTATTTTTGATGATGGGTATTGGAGGAACAGTTGCAGCGCTGCTTTTCGACAACGTAATTCTGTCGGCATCATGCGGAGTATTTGCCTGCTCCTCGTTCTGGGGTATCGGCGAACTTTTTCAGCAGAGAAAACGTGTCGAAAAAGGCTGGTTTCCAAAACGTAAAAAAGAACAAACTAAAATCAAAACGTAAAAAATGAAGCATTATTTGTTTTCGGAAAAAATGAAAATGGCAGATTTGATACTTGCAAACTATCAGCTGCTGTATGTCCTGCCGTATTTTGAAATCGGTCTCAGACTTGGCGAAAGTTCTGTAAAACAGGTATGCGAAAAACATGGAATTTCGGTTTCGTTTTTCCTGATGGTTTGCAACCTTTATACTTTCGACGACTACACGCCCGACGCGCTTTCGATGTCGCAGATTCCGATGGAAGACCTGATAAAATACCTCCGCAATTCGCATACGGACTATCTTGAAACACGTATGCCAAAAATTATCGACAAAATTATGCACTTGGTTGACTGCTGCCATCTGAAAAACGGTGAAATGCTGAAAAAATTCTGCGAAAAATACAGAAAGGAAGTTATCACTCATTTTAACTATGAGGAGGAAAAAGTATTTCCATACATCGAATCGCTTCTGAAAAAAGAAAAAAACGCGAAATACAGAATCAAAAACTACGAAAGCAACCACAGCAATATCAACGTTTCGCTGAACGATTTGAAAAACATCATAATCAAATATTTACCCGCTGAATGTACAGTCGAAAACTGTCGCGACGTGCTGATTGATATTTTTCTGTTTGAATCTGACCTCTACAAACATACCCTGCTCGAAGACAGGATACTGATTTCATTAGTCGCAAGAATTGAAAATATGTTCGATGGACAGTGATTCAAATCTGAAAATTATAATTGTAGAGCCTTCGCCGGTTATTCAGACAGGGCTGAAACAGATGATTGAAAGCAATTCCGAATATACTGTATTTGTCTGTTTCTGTGATTTTGAATTATTTATGGAAGCCGAAAAAACAGGGCTTCAATTCGACATACTGCTTATAAACCCTGCGGTTATAAGTTTTTACAGACAGTTTTCGATACGGAACATGTTTGAAAACCACCCGCATACATTTTTTGTAGCCATCATTTACGGATATGTTTCTCCTCAAATTCTCGAAAATTTCAACAGCACGCTGGACATATACGAAGACGAGACCAAAATAGTGTATAAACTTCAACAAATTATGCGAAGATTTGACGAGTTGAGTATCAGAACCGGACGCGAAAACGTTGACCTGTCTGACAGAGAAAAGGAAATTCTTGTTTTAATTGCAAAAGGCATGACAAACAGGGAAATAGCCGAACAGTGCTTTCTGTCCATACATACCATTGTTTCGCACCGCAAGAACATAGCACGCAAAACCGGCATCAGAACAGTTTCAGGATTAACGGTTTATGCCGTTTTCAACAATCTGCTTTCATACAACGACCTGTCTGACAATAATTGACGGTTGACAGACTGAGTAGAGACTGTAAAAAATTCGAGCATACGTTTGCCAATATTTGTTCCCGAAATTTCAAAAGCACAGCTTGATAGCGCCTCTTTTTGATTATAATTTGCGGAAAACCGTTTAGTGTTACGCATTGTCAAAGGCAGGAAACAAAGGCAGGGACGCGATAAATCGCGTCCCTGCAATATAAAAAGCAATGCCCTATTTTTAGAAATCTGTCAAACTGTCAGTCAACTAATTGTGGTCAAACACAAACTTCATTTCCATCAGGTTTGTGCTGCCGCCTGTTGTGAACTTTATGACGTTCTTTCCTCTTGCGAGATAATAAATGTGGCTCTGGTTGTAAGTTTCGTTATGCCATTTATAGTCAGTCCAGCTGCCCCAGCTGGTAAGCGAATAGTTACCCTGTCTTTCGTCGTTTATTTCGAGAAAATAACTTGGGGAACCGCTTGTGGCTATTTTGAGGTCAAACGCATAGTAGCCTGCTTCTTCGACATTGACAGTGTAACGCAGCCATTCGCCGTTATTTGTCCAGCCGATATTTGGCGGAGTACTGCTGCCGTCTATGTCAACGGCGCTGCTTGTAAAATCTCCAATATCGGCGCGGTACGTATCTCTGCCGCTGTTTGTTGCGTCGTTGTCGTGGAATGAGATGCCTTCGCCGCCGTAGTCAAAGTCAATAAACCTTATTATGCAGGGTTCTGACTTTTTAACGGTAGCGCTGATGTCGGTAACGGAAACGGTAGTCGGATTGGGAATCAGTTCGCCGCCGGAACGGGTAATGTATCCCAGTCCTGACTTATAATCGGTAATCATTAGAGCGGCTTCGTTTACCAGCAGCGAGCGCTGGCGATTGTTCTGGTCGATGTACGACAGTTCGTAATCGTAAAGCCACTGGTCTGCGAACGTAATTCTCAGCCCGTTGCCATACAGCGTTGACGTCTGTATGCCCTGCGGCAGGTACAGATCCTTGTGTCTCAAACTGAAGTCCTTGATGCTAAGGTTGCCGTACCTGTGGTCGCTGTATTCGCCCGACAGGATAGTTATTCGGATAACGTTGGCGCCGCGTTTCAGGTGAAGCAGTGGATGTCTGATACTGTTTTCTTTGTGATACCAGCGGAAAGCGGTTGCCGAGCCATTATCTGTTATTTCGGTGGAAAACGCGCCTCCTTCGCCGTTATTGCAGCTGACCCCGCAGACGAACCGTTTTTCGCCGTACAGCAGCGAGTACATCGACAGGTTTATGTCGAAGAAATAGTCGCCTTCCTGCTCTGCGCTGACAGTATATTGCAGCCATTCGCCTGCATAGAAAACTCCGATGTATCCATCGACGTTAATATCGACTCCGCAGCCTATGTCGCCTATTTCGTTGCGATAGTCCGAACCTTTGGTCATATCGCCGTCGCAGTTGCCGCCGCAATTGTTGTCAAGTGCAAATATTGTTTCGTTGGTGTCGTGATAGGCGACGCCTTCGCCTCCGCAGTCGAAATTCCGTATGTCAACGGTACAGGTTTCGTCGGGTTTGACAGTATATCGCAAATCGCGTATCTGATCGTCGGGAAACTGCTGTTCGACGGTTTGACCGTTGAAGAATGATTTGTAGCTCAGTCCTGTTTTGAAATCGCGGAGAATTGTTGTAAGCTCATACGTAACGACTGTAACGCGGCGGTTGTCGGTATTGGTGTATGTCAGTTCCGACCTGCCGTCTTCGTCCCAGCTGACAAGAGTACCGTTTCCGAAGTTGGTAACGGTCTTTATCCGTTTGGATTTCGACTGCGGCAACGCTCCGATGGCTGCAATCTGCTCGTCGGTCAGGCATGAGTTCCAGAACGAGAAGCCGGCACAGTCTATCGTGTTTTCATATCCGCCGTCTCTGTCGGTAAATATCCAGAACAGTTCGCCAAGCTGCATGCGCGAGAGGCTTGCGTCGTTGAACGTAATGCGTTTTGCAAACAGTCCGTCGCAATAGACTTTTATAACGGGATTTTCGACGTTTGACAAATCGGCTGTCAGGAATATGCGCGTCCATTTTCCGGATATTACAGTCGGAGCAGTGCCGTCGTATCTGCCTCCTTCGCCGGAGCTGCCGTCGTTTTCCATGCCAATACTTCCGACATTGTCAATCATCAGGTCATTTTTATTTGTATTGTCGATACCTGTCTGCAACAGTGCATATTTCATGTTTGCGGATTCGATTCTTACGTCCCACATCATTGTATAAGTGTAGAGCGGATTTGTCGCGGGGTTATGGATTTTGACGCGGTTCGACTTGACAATGCGGACTGCGGCTGCTCCCTGTGGAGGCGACGGCGCTGCCCTGACGCTGTCGGGGTACGAAAATTCGAGACGCACAGAACCGGTTGACGGCTTGGCATAGTCGCCCGCATCTGTAAAATTATAGCTTAACACTGGCGTAAGAGAAGCCATTTCGATTCTTGGCAGGAAACTCATGCGGTTGACGTTGACATTGCCTGCCGTTACCGACAGTTTCATTTCGTGCCGTCCGCGCTGAAAATGAAAGCGCTGCTTTGGCTGTCGCGGGTACGAGGCATAGTACCACAGACAGTATTCTTCGCTGCCGACAGCGTCGAGGTGATACGCGGTAGCGCTGCCGCCGTCGATGCTTATTGCGCAGTCGGCTCCGCTCGGTTCGAGTACCGACGCTTCAATGTCGAAAACATATTCGGTTTCGGTTTCGACCCAGAACGTGTATCGCAGCCATTCGCCAGCCTGCATCTGCACGTCGCCTCCCGCGCCGATTTCCACGCCGCAGTTAAGGTCGCCGATATTTGCGCGATATCTGTTGCCGGTACGGTTTAGCGTATCCGCGTCGCTCCAAGCCGCGTTTTCGCCGCCGGCGTCGAAGTTACGCGCCTCGACAATGTTGTTGCTTTTGTCGGTCATGGTCAGCGACAGGTCGTTGACTGCATATTCGACAGGCTCCAGAGTTTTTGCGCCGGTTGAGAGATTATATACTCCTGCGCCGGTCAGTTCCCCGCCATAGTCGGCAATAAAGGTTTCGACGTCGGCAGGCATGGCAGATACGGTTTTCTGCTCTCCCGACTGGCTGACGTACTTCAAATCCGTTTTGACAAACGAGGCTACCGGACTGTCGTTCCAGCGCAGCAGTATTCCGTTTCCGAAGCGGGTAATTACAGAAGGTAAACGGTTGATTACTTCAATCGGCACCAGTTTGCGCATGTCGCCCGAAGAAATAATCACATTTGTTTCGCCAAGCCCTACGGCTTCGACTAATCCGGTACTGCTGACCGTTACTATCGAAGCATCTTCCGACGTCCAGTGGAAGGCGGCGGTGGAGGGACTGGCTTCGAGCTGCATCTTTGCTCCGAAAACCATTTTCAGAGCGTTTTTGTCCGTATAGATTAAATTCTCTATCGAATCTTTTCTTATCTGATCGGCGCAGCCTGAGGTCATGGCTGCTGCAATCAGTATCTGTATCAAATAAACCAACTTTTTCATATCTGTTGTCTTTTATCTATCATCATATTTAAATTCATTTTACAGTCCGGGTATTTCTGACGGGTCAAGAGCGCGATTCCATACAGCCACAGAGCTGACAAACAGTCCGTTATCTTCGCCGTCTTCGTCGGCAAAGATAAGCATTCCGGCAGGCTCGAGCGCAAAACGGCTGTCGAGCGTCTGACTGTTGTCTTCCTTAATCAGTACGCCGTTGCGGTACTGACGGAATATTTTTTCGCCGCTGTTGTTTACCTTTAATACAAAGACATAGCGCTGCCATTCGTTAGCTGTTGCAACGTTGTTAGCCGAATAATAACTGCCAACCCCGAAAGCGCCGCTGGGATTTATGAACAGGTCGCCGTCGTCGCTGTTGTCAGTCTTGGTTTGCAGCAGCGAATAATACAGTTTTGGTTCTGTTACCTGCAATAAAAAGAAGTCTATCATCAGGGTATATTCGTTGACGCGCGAACCGCCTCCGCTTGCGGCAAAGCCATGATTGCAGCGTAAATAGCTGCCTCTGCCGACATACGCATATTTGTAACCGCTTTTAGACTTGATTTCAACTTTCTGACCGACCGGAATCAAATCCTGCCCGACGACGGTTGCTTTTCCGACAGACGTTGCGTCATTGAACTGCCAAAGCCCCTGAGCGGTTTGAGTAATGGACGGCAAAGCCAGCGGCGCAACGGCAGGGGGCATCAGCTCCGGAACGGCAAGTCGGAACGAGCGGATATTAAAGCCGCCGCCCACCATTTTAAACTTGATGGTGTTTATGCCCTGTTTGAGGTTCAATACCGGCATTTCGATATTGTTAGTTCCGTTATACCAGCGGTAAGACTGCCAATCTCCGTTATTTTCAAGAGAATAAGAGGGAAATTCTTCTCCGTTCACTTCGAGCGAATAACTGGCGTTGGGATCGTTTACCGAAACAAGGAGGTCAAAAGCATAGTTGCCTGCGTCCTGTACGTTCAGCGTAAACATAACCCATTCGCCGTTATATGTATATCCGATATTAGGCGTGCTTCCTTCTATGTCAACGCCGCAGTTGAATTCGCCGAGAGTTTCACGGTAGTTGTTTGGTCCATCGTTGCTTTTATTGTCATCATGATAACTTACGCCTTCGCCGCCGCAATCGAAGTCAACTATCTTGATTTCATTGATTTCGCCAGCTTTAACGGTATATCTCACGTCTTTTATATTGCCGTCCTGATATGTTCCTTCGTTAATTTCAACTCCGCTGACTATCATCCAGTATTTGAGGTCGGATTTGAAATCTGTAAGAATTTGTCCGCGAATATCGTTGCCCGTTTCCTTGTTGCTGACAGGAATAACTATGCTGACTCTCTGGTCGGAGGTATTCAGATATTCTATACGGAAATCGAAGCCGTTGCGGTCGCTCAGCCCAACTAATGTTCCGTTTCCGAAATGCGTAATCTGGGTTACGGTCGTGGCGGGTTTCTGTTCTATCGTGCCGTTGAACCGTCGCGGCAACGAACGCAGATCGCCGGCAACGGTAACAAAACTCATGTCGGAAGCGTCGCCGTTGTAATCTATTAAAATTGTAGCGTTTTCGCCAACCGGAGCATTAACCGTTACGGTCTGTCCGCTGGAGTTCACGTAAGTCAGTTCGCAGGCTTTGCCGTTTTTGCGCTCCCATATAACAAGAGTTACATCGCCAATACTGTTGACGCTTTTGATAACTGCTGGCATGTTGGGTCGTGCAACGCCGGTAAAGCAGGCTGTTTCGTCTTCGGGCTGTTCCTTTTCTCTGTATTCGTATCGCAGTTCTTCCTTTACTTCCGTCCATGTACTACTGCCCGACAGCATGTAGCGGTAATACAGCAGGAAAGTCTTGTATGTCCTGTAACCGTCGTCCTCAATGGTGAAAACATTGGGAAAATTGTCGTCGGTCGAAAGTTTTTCAACTGTAATATTTTTGTGAGGGATAAGATTTACTTCTCCAAAATCGGTTATTTCCAGTACAATGGCTTTATCGTTTATAGAAGCCAGCATGTTGTTTGCTTCGACGGATTCGAGACCGGCGATCATGCGAACCCTGTTTCCACTGACAGGAGTGAGCGTTTTGCTGACCTGAACGTTAACGAAAGGCGCTCCGTTTTCGCTGACATATCCGCGCATGGCGTAGCTTGTGCTGACGTCCTGCGAGGCATAGCAGTTTTTTATTCTTACGCGGTACAGGACGCTGCTTTTTTCGGGGTTGACTTCGTAGTTTGTAAACGACTGAATACGCAACGGTATAAGGTAAGTCGAATCGGGCGACAGACCGTTTGGTTTTACTCTTATTTTCATGCGTCCGCCGCGCTGCCCTGCCGGTATTGTCAGCGAATAGTCGTCGATTTTGTAGTTGGCTTCGGGCAAAGCTCTTGCATAACGGCTTGCATCGACGTCGAAATTGCCGATATTGTAATCGCCAAGCAGAGTTTCGTCTCTTACAAAGTCTATTTTAATATCCTTGCCGGTACTGTTTGTGCCGCCAACCGAAGCCGAGACATAACCGTCAGATTCGGCTACGCCGAGTGGAAACACTTCGCTGAAAACGTTGTAAATATCGTCGTCGCTGACCACCATAAAAACGTTTTTGTACTGTTCCTGTTTATAGATGTCGTCGTCGTTGCACGAACAGGTTATTCCGAGCATCGCCAATACGAAAAAAAACGCAGTTTTATATTTAACAGTCTGATTCATTATTATCTGTTGTTTTATTAAATTCATAAATTTATCAAAATTCATATCCATTATTATTAATCATAAGTCTGATAACTATTCCCATCCCGGATTCTGGTCGAGCGACGGCAGACGTTTCAGTTCGTTTCGCGGCAGCGGCAGAAATACCATTTTCCGGTTAACGGCGCGACGACCGACGCGCGATGTATTCGGAACGACGCGCTGATTGTACGACGCTCCCGAACCTTCGGTATTCATACCCATAACAGGTTCGCGTTCAGTGTCTTCGTAGATTCCCCAGCGGCGGACGTCGAAGTAGCGACGGTTCTCGAAAAGGAACTCGACCATTCGCTCGCGTTCAATCTGTTTCTGAACTTCGGCGCGGTTGTTTAACTGCGACTGTCCCAGTCCGGGCAGTCCGGCGCGGTATCGCACGGGGTTGAATCCGCGCTTGATTTCATTGACGTCGCGGGTGAAAGTATAAGTCTGACCGTCCATTTCTACCGTATGCGAAGATGAGAGATTGTTTATGGCTTCGGCGTATGAAAGCAGAATTTCGGCGTACCGGACAATCGAAAACGCTTTCTGCGAACGGCGTGCGCCGGCAACCTCAATCCACACGTCGGCAGGGTGAATACCTTTACGCAGAACGTATCCGGTTATCGGATAGTCGGTTGGATTAGTCGGACCCAACTTGCCGTTGGGCGAATCGTAGGCATAGCTGACTGGTATTTGCAGCATACCCTGCGTTCCGCTTGCCATGACTGTATTCCATATACATCCGCTAAAACCGACAGATGCGTAGAAACGCATTTCGCGATTGGCGTACATGTTGAATACCATATTGTTGAGCCGGTAGCCGGAAAAGAATCTTGTCTGCGAGGTGAAGCCCGATTCCTGATAATAATTGTCGGCGCGGGCAGCCTCTTTGGTACGCCCGTCGTCCATCAGGTATGCGTCAACGACTTTTTGAGTAACGCACTGTCCATTAAAGCCGCCCAGCGTGTAGGGGAAAGCATACTGGGTGGCTCTGGTAATGTCTCCCGATTCTCTCGCCCACACGTATTCGGAGCAGAATGTCATTGGCGCTTCACCGTTGAAAATTTCGGAATATGATTTATAATGGTCAATGCCTGCTGCTCCGTCGGGAAATCTGTTACTGTAAGCAGGGTCGATGTTCAGCGCTACGGTCAACGCCTCGCCCGACAGCGGCACAGTATTGTCGTCGGCGGGAACGGTATAGAGGTCGTAAAGTTTCAGACCTCCCATGCCTTTCATTTCCATAACTCTGAGCGCAGCGGCGGCGGCAATAGCCCAGCGTCGCTCGTCATACTGCTGATTTACATAATATTTGCCGTCGGTTTTGCGCGTCCATTTGCCGAAATAGAGACGTGCTGCCGCGCCGCCGTTATACAGCGGGCTTGCGTGTATCAGGCGCAGTCGGGCAACCAGTCCGTAGGCGGCGCCTCTGGTCGGCAGCCCGAAGTCCATAATCGGAACGACGAGGGGCAGTCCTTCGGCAGCTGTTTCAAATTCGGTGCAGATATATTCCATCGCTTCGTCGTAGGTTGAACGCGGACGGTCGTAGTTCTGAATTTGAGCGTTAGTTTCCATCACTTCGTCGCCGAGCAGAATGGGGGGACCGAAATTCATAAGCAGATGATAATATGCGTAGGCGCGGAAAAAGCGAGTGTATGAAATGATGCGGATATAGTCTTCTTCTTCCATGTCCGGCACTTCGTCGATATGGCTGATAATGGTGTTGCACTTACGAATGATTTTATACATTTCGCCCCACTGGTCGAAGTTTCCAAGATTGTCGGCGCTGATTTCGCCCAGCACATACGACATACCCGGCACGCTGTGCATCGAAAAGCCCTCGTCCGAAGCCATCGGTCCGGGCGTTACAGGTCTTACGTACAGGTTGCCTTCGTCGGAGAAACGCGCCCCTGCGCCCCACATGTAGGCTTCGAGGTAGCGGGCGCTCTGGAATACGGAGTCGAGTTTCAGTTCGTCGCCAAAACGGTCGTCCACATTGAGAAAGTCGCGGCACGAACTCGGCAATGCTGCGAACAGAATAAAAATTGCTGAATATTTTAATATCTTTTTCATTGTTTCGTATTTTTTACATGTTTATATATATCTGAAAAGTATAAACAGCCGGTATCGGATATACGCGACCGTTTCTCTGCGCCTGTTCGGGGTCGAAGATTTTCACCTTGTCGAAAACAAACAGGTTGTTGCCTACAAGTTGCAGGTCAAGCGAAGCGATGTGCATTTTGCGCAGGAAATCGTTTTTGAGATTGTAGCTGAGAGTAATTTCCTGCAAACGCAGATAGCGGGCGTCGCCTTTCCAGAAATCCGACAGTTGCGAGTTGTTGTTGTTATGTCCGTATTGCAGACGCGGAAAACGGGCGTTTGGGTTTTCGGCAAGGGCTGGGTCAATTCCATGCGCTATTGCATAGTCGCGCGGTATCCAGCGGTTTTTCGGGTCGGCTACTATTGCAAGTACGTTGCCCGATTCGCCGTCGTGGAAAGGCACATAGCCCATGCCGTTGCTTGGCTCGTCGTTGGAAACCCACTGTCCGACATGAAAATAGTCGGTTTTGCCTGTTCCTTTAAGCAGAATACCGAGAGTGAAGTTTTTGTAGTGAAATTCGCCGCCAAAACCGTACATCAGCACGGGGAATGTGTTGCGCGAAAGCGGTACTTTGTCTTCGCTGTCAACTTTGCCGTCGCCGTTTATGTCCTTGTATTTGATGTCTCCCGGACGTACCGCTCCGAATGTCTGGCGCGGACTGTACTTGATGTCGTCGTCGTCCTTGAAAAATCCGAGACTCTGATAGCCGCGCAGCGATTCGTTGGGGTAGCCTGTATTTTCGAGGTATGGATATTTTTCGTACATCTGTTCCCAGTTCTGCACCATGTTTTTTGAATATGTATAGTTTGCACGCAGGGTAAACGACATGTTTTTGTTTATTTCCTGCCTGAACTCTATATTTCCGTCCGAGCCGTAGCTTTTCATTTTGCCGACGTTTCCGTATGGCATTGTAATAACGCCAACATAGTCGGGAACCTGTACGCGGGGCTGGAATATGCCGTCGCGCGTGTCGCTGAATATGTCCACAACAAACGACAGTCGGTTGTTCAACAGCCGTCCTTCGATACCGAGGTCGGCTTTGAGCGCTTTTTCCCACACGAGATTGTCGGCTCCAACTATCGATTCGTCAATGGTTTCGCGGTTTGAGCTGCTGCCCCAGAGATGCGAGTCGTTTTTCCAGTTCAGCAGCGTCAGATATGGGAAACGTCTGTCGCCGGCGATACGGTCGTTGCCGACAGTGCCGTAAGAACCGCGTATTTTCAGAAAATCAAGGAAAGGAAGTTTTTCCTTAACCCATTTGTAGCTTGTTGGAACCCAGCCCAGCGCCAGCGAGGGGAAAAGACCGTACTGGCTGCCGGGTTTGAAATTTTCAGAGCCGGTATAGCCGAAGTTGACGTCTATCATGTATGTGTCGGCGTAATTGTATGTAAGACGGCTTGACACGCCCTGGTAGCGCACCGGAATGGCTGTCATTCTGTCTTTTATGTCTTTCGTTTTCTGCTGGTCGCTAAGGTAGTAGTACAGCAGTCCCGATACGCGGTGATGTTTGCCGAACAGCCTGTCGTAGTTCAGGTTGCTTTCAAAATGGTATTTGCGGTACTGATTGTTTGGCTGTTCAAATCTGTTTTTCGATTCCTGCACCATTTCACGCATTATAATATCGCCCAGATTGTTACGTTCAACAGCCCTCCACAGCGATTTCTGTTTTGCGTCCTTTTCGTCGTGATAGCTGTACATGTCGTATGCAAACTGCGCCTTGAATTTCAGCCCTTCAAGAAACATTGCCAGATCCTGATTCAGCGCCAGCGTCATTTTACCCTGATATTCTTCGTGCTGCGCCTTGCCTGTATGGTTAATCATCACGTATGGAGAGGCAAGTCCAGCCTGGTTGCTGCCGGCAGCCGGAAGCTGTCCCGTCGAGTAGCGTATGGGAAACATCAGTGGGGTGATTTGCGACTGGGCATTCCATATATAGTCGGTATTAGCCATACCGGGTTCTTTGCGTATTGAAAGGTGTCCGTCGGAACCGAAAAACATGTCGGTGGTTTTTGTAACGTTGACATTGACGTTGACGCGGTAATTATATGTATTGTAACTTGCATTGGAACCGTCAACGTTGTTTTTCTCGTATTTGTAGGCGGCGGTTTCGTCGCTCATTCCGAGACTGACAAAGTACCGGCTGACATTGCCGCCTCCGCGTGCGCTTGCATAGTAGGTCTGTTTCCACGAATACGGGTTCATGACCTCGTCCTGCCAGCTGACGTCGGGATACATGTCCGGGTCAAGCTGATCTCGAATAATTGCCATTTCGACCGGACTGTATTTTGGGTCTTCGCCGCGCACTTCAAGCGCTTCGTTCACCAGCATGGCATAATCGTAAGCCCGTATGTACTTGGGCATACGTTTGAGCTGCGACAGCGAGACGTTTGCCCGTCCCGTGATTTGCAGCTTGCCTTCCAGTCCCTTTTTTGTATTGACCAGCACCACCCCGTTGGCTCCACGCACACCGTAAACGGCTGTCGCCGATGCGTCTTTGAGTATCGAGAAACTTTCGATGTCGGCAGGGTCTATCGAATTAAGGTCGCCTTCGAGACCGTCAATCAGAACCAGCGCTCCGCTGGAAGCGCCAAATGTTCCGATGCCGCGCACCCAAAACTCCGAAATATTTTTACCGGGTTCGCCGCTGGTCTGCATCGAAATGACGCCTGCAATTTTGCCGCCCAGCAGGTTGGCTACCGAAGGCGAGGGAACCTGCAATGATCCCGGATCGACCGTGCTTACAGCTGCTACCGAACTGATTTTGCGCTGGCTGCCCATTCCGATAACCACCACTTCTTCGAGCAGCGAAGCGTCCTCCTGCATAACGACGCGCATGTTCAGATTGTCTTCCGTTACCAGAAACTCCTGCTGCTGGTAACTTATAAAGTTGAAAACGAGCATGTCGCCGCGGTTGGCTTTGATGCTGAATTTCCCATCCGAATCGGTTATCGTTCCGATGCTTATCTTATCCTTGATATAAACCGTAACGCTCGGTATCGGCAGTCCGGCTGTATCGACCACCGTGCCTTGCATGACGAATGTCTTTTTCTGCTGCGCTTCGGCATTGATGCCTGCAAACAGCAGTATCATCAATAAACATAATATTCTACTCATCTTTTCTCTGATTTTTTAAGATTATCAATTTATTCAAATGCAATTTTACGGATACGCGCATTACCGTTGTCGGATACATAAATTGTTCCGTCCCTGCCAACGTTTATACCTACCGGACTGCGGAACAGAGCTTCTTCCTTCGGACCGTCTTTGAAGCCGGGAGTACCGGGTTTTCCACTCACCGTTGTAACAATATTGTCGCGCGTGTTAATCATGCGGATACAATGATTGCTTTCGTCAGCCACATACAGATTTCCTTCGGGGTCGAAGAACATCTGCATCGGTCTGTTGAACTGCGACAGATGCAGAGGACCATCGCGGTGTCCAGCCGTGCTTGTGCCGTTCATTCTGGTCATCGAAGCTGCAATATCGTCGGCTGTTACGTCAAGCGTGCAGATGGTATTGTTCCATTCAGCCGGAGCAGCATTTGAGTTGTAGTTGCTAAACGACAGCCATAGAATGTTGGGCTGATGCGGGTGGAAAACCATGCCGTAGGCATTGTAAGCCGGCAGTATAGCAACTATGTCCGCAGCGCTCGTTTTCGGGTTGATTCTGACAAGCTCGCTGCTCGCAAACAGCAGGTAATACATGCTGTCAACCGCGCACATAGCCATGTTTTTCTTCCATGTTTCACTTGGCAAACGGACGCCCTGTCTGAAAACCATGGTTTTACTCCTCAAAGCCCAGCCTTCACTCGGATCAAGCGTATGGTACTTGTCAAGCAGATTATCGCTCGGAAACACAATTTTGCCTTCGGAAATCTGCGGAACTCCTCCCGACCCCGTATTTTTATTCATAACAAGTGGAACAACGCTGTTTTCCAGTTCGTTAATTTTTAGAAAAATACCGTCGTTGACGTCCGTAAAAGTAAAAATATTGTCTTTGTCATCGACGCATATAGCTCTCGGCACAAGCGAGGTTTCAGCCAGCGACGCCCCCACCTTGTAATCGGTAGAGCCGTTTCCTACAATTGTACTCGCATTGGTACTCGCCTTGTAGCGGAACAGGCTGGAATACGACGACGAGTCTGTTCCAATCACAACCGAAACCGTGCATGTATCTCCGGGCAGACGCGGAACAACGGTGTACATGCGTTTACCCGTCGAACCGATGACCTTAGCCTGTTTCTTGTTGAAATATACCCTGATAAGCGAAGTATCGCCACCAAAGTTATCGCCTTCCAGAATTACCTTGTCCCGTATCCGTCCGGAATCGGGAAAGAAAGCGCTCAGTACCACCGGCTTCGACGGATCGTATGCCGGTCGGTTAATGACATTGCTGTCCTCTTCCTTACAGGAAAGAAGATGGAGCATAAAGCTCGACAACGCCCACAAACAAATGAATGTTTTCCTCTTTAATACTATTTTTTTCATGATATATGTTAACGATAATGTTAATTTTCAGTTAATAAAAACAGACGGCATAGGCTCACTGCTTCGATTTTGCAGAAGCAAAACCGACAACGGAAGCCTGCCGTCCATAAAAATTTATAAATTTCAGAAAAAAGTCCGCAACCGTTTTGCCGTCGCAAAAATACGACAACAAAAAAACGGTTAGTTTTGTAACTGTCAGATTCTCTCTCTCTCTCTCTCTCTCTCTCTCTCTCTCTACAAAAATCGTGCCAAACTTGTCAAAAAAAGCGATTGTTAATAACTTTTTTTCATTATAATTTAAATAATATGGTTTTGAGCCGTGCGGCTGAACGCAGAATGGCTGGCAGCCCGAAATATACCAGTGCATGGCGACGCCCCACGAAAAAAAATTTATGCTTAAAGTTTCGCCCCGAACGGGCATAATTTGAAGTGATTGAACTGTGTGATAAAAATTATATCGGTAATATTTCAATATTCGCAGGGCAACGCGCTGCTCCGGTATATATCTGGCTTTCAGATCTTTTGTACGGCAAAATGTATTTAAGTTACAATACATCATAATAATACGATTTTAGAGGTTTGTTTTATATTGTTTAATTAATTCCTAATTCCTAACTTTTATTCTTTTTTACAAATAACCAACATTTACAAATTTTTTTACAGTTATAAATTTGAAAACAAAGATATACAAATTTTTTCAATCTATAACAAAAAAATTTATCATGAAATATAGTTTATTTTTTTATTGATTATAACTAATTGAAATACAAAATATTGAAACGTTAAAAAATAATAAAAAACAATAAAAAATTTTACTTGCGCCATTCATATAATCAGTCTTAACAGGAGGTATCAGTAACTTTTTGGAGTAATTTTGTCCTGAATCGCAATTTTTTTAAGCTTTTTTTTCAGAAACCATAATTCCACTCCCGTCCAACGCCCTGAAAGGACGCAAACATCGTGGATTGCGCCCTTTCAGGCAGTATAAACGCGATTAATCGCGTTTATACGCATATCAAAGATATGTAATTGTTAAACCATTGATTTTCAGTTAATCGCTGCAATAATAAATCTATATAAACTCTATATTAGAGTTTATGTAAATTTATTTGAGTATATACTGGCTTTCAGCCAGTATTTTCATAACCGTATGTCGTTTGACATACGGACAAACATAATCCCAAAAAAACTGGCTGAAAGCCAGAACTTGAATATTTTCTGATACACAGGGTTCTGCCTTTACAAGCAGCGTTATCGTCTCACTGTTTCTTCCGCCGGTCAACCACCGGCGGTTATAAAAATTATGGCTTTCAGCCAGATATATGCTTGCCAATAGCATATTTAATTTTACATTAACTCTATTATATTCGTATAGTAAAATTTATTTATATAACATTTATGTCGGACGTTTACCGTTTAAATATGTATAAAAATAATTAATCTTTTAGTTGACTGTTTTCTATCCGAACCATTATTCACAGGTTAGAACTAATTTGTATCATTTTAGAAATTTCGCGTATTTTTGCGGTACGATTGGCTGCAAATGGAAGTATATTCGTAAATTTAAATATGATATACTTTACGCGGTATGGTTTTGTGCATTGACTGAACAAGGGGGGGCATACCCCCTTGTCTCTATACTGCGGTTATATTTACATAAGCATACGCAATGAATAAAACTATGTCGTGCAGAGTATAACGACACACACAGCAACGACTCTCTGGCAAACGTTTAAACCTGCATTTTGTTCATGCAAAATTAAAATCAATTTTGAAATAATAATAAAAACAGTTATCTTTGAGGTGTTTTTTTTAAATAAAATTATGATGAAAACACTGTTAAAATATTTATTTCCAGTATGTTTAGTGTTTTTTCTTGCAGGCTGCAAAAAAGAAAAAACCAATGTTGACACTGCAATTCTTGCAGGAATTTATAAAGGCGATATTACGGTTTCGTACAGTATGCCGGGAATGGGGGCTATTCCGGGAATGGAGTTGCCGGAAGAAATGGAAGACAACAAAATACCCGATGTTGAAATAGAGCTGGCGTCAACGGCGCCAAATAAAATCACCATTGTAATGCCTGAAGATATGGATACGGAAGATGTGGATTTTGCAATACCCGAACTGAGCAGCGATGTTTCTTACAAAAATGGCGTATATAACCTGTCTGGCAGCACAGAAATTACACTTCCAGAACCGATAGAAATACCTGTACCAGACTTAGGTGGTGTCAAAATCGAAAAACTGACAGTAACTACAAGCGGTACAATAGACAAGGATGGAAATGCAAATGTTAAAATTGACTTCTCAACCCCCGCTAAAATACCAATCCCCCTTCCGATAGATATGAAATTTAATTTTGTAATAACTTTTAACTTTGTCGGGAAAAAGGTAAACTAAATGCGGACAAGAATAATAGTCGCTCGACACGGCAATACTTTCAAAAATGGCGAGACGCCGCGTCGGGCAGGAGCAAAAACCGATTTGCCTCTGGTTGAATCTGTTAAGGCTGAGAATATTGGAAAATATCTAAAATCGCGCGATATTGTTCTTTCGACCGTTTATGCTTCGCCGTTAAGAAGAACCGTAGAAACAGCCGACCTGGCGGTAAATGCAATGCATATCAGTTTGAAAATACTGAAACTTGATGAATTTACTGAAATAGATTACGGTCCCGACGAAAACAAAACAGAAGAAGAAGTTTACGCGCGTCTCGGCAACGGCGACCGAAATAAAGGCAAAGCCATCATAGATGCTTGGAACAGAGAGGCTAAAGTTCCCGATGGCTGGATTGCAGAACCGGAAAAAATTATGAAAAACTGGTACGATTTTGCCGTCAACAAAGTTTTACGCTATGACAGAGGACGCAACGTTCTGATTGTATCGTCAAACGGAATAATACGCTTTGCCCCGTGTTTGACAGGCAATTTTGAAAAATTTATACAGGAACATGATATAAAAATAAATACCGGAGGAATTTGCATATTTGAAAAAGACGAAAACGACAGGTTTTGGACATGCGCCGGCTGGAATATTAAACCGTAGCTGAACAAAATATATTCTGAAAATAATGAGATTTATATACAACATTATAATGTGTTTTGCCAAGTCGGCGCTTCCGCTGATTGCTATGTTCAGCCCTAAAATAAAGCTGTTTTACGAAGGTCGCAAAAATCTTTTGCAAAATATTGAAAATGAGATTAATGGCGACAGTTCTCCCAAAGCGTGGTTTCATTCGGCTTCGCTTGGCGAATTTGAACAGGGCTACCCTGTTATCGAAAAATTCATGGCTAAAAACCCGTATGTGAAAATAATTGTTACATTTTTTTCGCCTTCGGGATACACGGTAAAAAAACAGTGTAAGCAGTGCAAACAAATTGATTACATCTTTTATATGCCATACGATACAATTGGCGATGCAAAGAAATTTATCAAACTGATAAATCCTGTTTTTGCCGTTTTTATAAAGTATGAGTTTTGGGCAAATCATCTGTATTATCTGAAAAAATACAATATTCCAATATACAGTATTTCAAGTATTTTTAGAGAAAAACAGGTATATTTCAAATTTTACGGAGCATTTTTTCGCAGAAATTTGAAATATTTTTCGCATTTTTTTGTTCAGGACGAAAATTCAGAGAAATTACTTGCCTCCGTCGGTATTGGAAACGCAAGCGTAACCGGCGATACGCGCTTCGACAGAGTGCTTAAAATAATGGCTGATTCGGAACGCATAAAACCGGTTGAACAATTTGTAGATAATAAAATGTGTATAGTCGCCGGCAGTACGTGGCAGCCAGACGAAGAAATTATTGTCGAATATGTACGACAAAACTCAAATATTAAACTGATAATAGCTCCTCACGAAGTAAAACCTGAAAATATTGCGCGAATAGGCAACCTTTTTGGCAACAGATCGACAGTTTTTTCGGAAATAACCGAAAATGACGATCTCTCAGAATCTAACGTTCTGATAATAGACAATATGGGAATGCTTTCGTCGCTTTACCGCTACGGAAAAATCGCATACGTTGGCGGCGGATTCGGGGCTGGTATTCACAATGTTCTCGAAGCTGCCACTTATGGCGTTCCGGTAATTTTCGGTCATAACTATCAAAAATTTTCCGAAGCTGTCGATTTGATAAATCTCGGCGCTGCGTTTCCCGTCAATTCTGCAACGGAACTTACCGCGAAAATCGAATTGCTGCTGACTGACAGCGAACAGTTAAAGTCGTCGGGAGAAAAGGCTAAAAAATATGTCTGCGAACATGCCGGCGCTACAGAAATAATTGTACAGATGTTGACCGACAATTATAATAACCGTCAGACATAAAATTATCCATCTTTCTAATATATAAATAACTGTATGTTAAATATACATTCCAAACTGTTGTCCGATGCGGTTGACGAGATGTCGGCTCTCCCCGGTATAGGTCGCAAAACAGCTTTAAGGCTCGTTTTGCACCTTTTGAAACAGTCGCAGGAAAATGTGGAACGTTTTGGAAACTCCATTATCAGAATGAGAAAGGAACTGTGTCGATGCACCGTTTGCAATAATATCTCCGACACGCCGAAATGCGCGATATGTTCCGACAAATCGCGCGACAGTTCAATAATTTGCATTGTCGAAAGCATACGAGAAGTAATGTCAATAGAAAACACAATGCAGTATAACGGCTTGTATCACGTGCTTGGCGGTATAATTTCACCGATGGAAGGCGTCGGTCCTTCCGATTTAGCCATTGACTCGCTCGTTGAACGCGCGTCAAGCGAAGAAACCCGCGAAGTTATTCTCGCGCTAAGCACCACAATGGAAGGAGAAACAACAGGGTTTTATCTGTATAAAAAACTGTTGCCATGCAATGTTATCATATCCATAATTGCACGCGGCGTAAGTTTTGGCGACGAAATCGAATATGCCGACGAAATAACGCTCGGTCGCTCGATTAAAAATCGACAGCCTTTTCAACAGTAATGACCGACAGCGTTTTTGAAGGTCATTGTCATGCGTTATTTTAATGTTCTGAATAATAGAGTTTATGCAAATTTATTTGAGTATATACTGGCTGAAAGCCAGTATTTTCATAACCGTATGTCGTTTGACATACGGACAAACATAAGCCCAAATAACTGGCTGAAAGCCAGAACTTGATATTTTCTG
>JAIROW010000001.1 GCA_031257315.1 Prevotellaceae bacterium | reverse complement strand
AAAATTATTTGAGGAGATACATTTGAATGATTTTTATATAATTTCAAAAAAATTAGAATGGGTAATTGGGCAAAATCATCATGATGTATTATTTGGTTTTGGTGGAATAAAAAAATTATTGGAAATAAAAATAAAAGAAAATAATATAAAAAAAATAATGGGGTACGCCACCACTACGCATAACAGGAACGCTATGTGAAATGGGGGGCTAAAATGGTTGGAAAATATAGAAAAATAAAAAATCATTGTGAAATATGTTGACAATATACAATTAAATGGATTATAACTTTTTGGAGGACTATAATGGCTAAAATAACAAACGAAAAAGTATTGGAAATAAATAATCAAATGAAAATTTTAGATTTTTTGGCATTGAATATGTTTAAGGAAGAAAATAATGGTGTTATGGAAGATAACAATATTCAAGAATATATAAAAATTGTAATAAATATAATACGGTTTGAAACTGATTATGAAATGGATGGTTTATGGACTGCTTATGATAATTACAATAATAATTTTGAAATATTCATCAAAAGTTTTAAAGAAACCGGAAATAACGAAATAGCGAATTATCTTGAAAAAATCATTGAATTATATAATTTAAATAAATCAAAAATAGAAAATGACATCGCATTTGAAGAAGAAACAATATTGGATGAACTGGAAATAAAATTAAGGGAAATAATTGAGGAAAAGGATTTTTGGGGAAATGTAAGTGAATATATAGTAAACAAAATAAATAAAGAATATAAAATAATGGGGTAAGCCCCCACGTCGCATAACAGGATTTAAGCAGGGGCTGCTGTTAAAGTCGTAATATGTTATTATTCTGTAATAAAATATAATAAAAGTAACTGAAAATCTTGCACTTGAAAAATCCTGCAAAATTTTACATGATGGAATTTAACAGCAGACCCTGCATAAACAATCTCTATTGATATTTCCGCTTTTTTTTAATATCTCACACTGTAAATGCCTATTTTACAACGCCGGAAAATCCCATAAAAGCCATTGCCAGCAGCCCTGCAACAATCATGGCAACAGGCATGCCTTTCATCGATTTTGGAACATTCGACGAAAGTTCGAGCTGTTCGCGCAGTCCGGCAAACAGAAGCAGGGCAAGAGCAAATCCTGTTCCGCTGGCAAAAGCGAAAACCGTTGTCTGCGCCAGATTATAGCCCTTCTGTATCGACAGCAGCGCAATTCCAAGAACGGCGCAGTTGGTTGTTATCAGCGGCAAAAATATTCCAAGCGCCTGATATAATGATATGCTGACTTTTTTCAGCACTATTTCGACCATCTGCACAAGCGAGGCTATCACCAGTATAAAGCAGACGGTCTGCATGTATTCGATTTTCAGCGGCGCCAGTATAAAGTTCTGTATCAGATATGTTACTATGGCAGCAATGGTCAGGACAAATATAACGGCTCCGCCCATTCCGAGCGAAGTGCTTACCTTGTTTGAAACGCCGAGAAACGGGCAAATCCCCAAAAACTGGGAAAGAACGACATTGTTTACAAAAATTGCGGCTACAACGAGTAATATATATTCCATGTGTTAACTATTTTTTAATTTTTTTAAAGATGGCTATCAGATAACCGAGTGCGATAAATGCGCCGGGAGCAAGTACGAACAGTATTATTCCGTCGGTCTTAATCAGTTTGAAACCGAAAACCGAGTATGCTCCAAGCAGTTCTCTGACAAATCCCAGCAGCGTGAGCGCCAGAGTAAATCCAAGTCCTATGCCCAAACCGTCGCAAATCGAATCCACTGCGCTGTTTTTGGCGGCAAACGATTCTGCGCGTGCCAGAACAATACAGTTTACGACAATCAGTGGAATGAAGATGCCGAGCGTTGCATGAATATCGGGAATATATCCAGCCATGAGCAGGTCTATTGCTGTAACAAAGGTTGCAATTATAACTATATACGACGGTATCCGCACTTTGTCGGGAATAAATTTTGCAACTGCCGAAATGGTCAGATTTGAAAGAGCCAGCACAAAAGTTGTTGCCAGTCCCATCGACATTCCGTTGATTGCCGACGAGGTCGTTGCCAGTGTCGGACACATGCCAAGCATCAGTACAAAGGTCGGATTTTCCTTGAAAATTCCTTTCAGTATTATCTGTAATCGCTTCATTGACTTTGGATTATATAATTATTGTTGATTGTTTGTCTGTGTTGCGCCGGAAACTCCGTTTACCGCAGTTTTCAATATTTCTTCGCTAAAAACGGCGTAGGCTCTTGCAACCGCATTGCAGAAAGCCTTGGAGCTTATTGTTGTTGCCGTAATAGCGTCAACGTCGCCGCCGTTTTTACGCACCGACAGTTTGAAGTCTTTCGGATTTTTACCGTTGAACTGCAAACTGAAACTGTGCTTTTTTGAATCTATTTTATCTCCAAGTCCCGGAGTTTCGCTGTGCGATATGACTTCAATATTGTTGATTGTTCCATCGACAAGAAACCCTACCATCAGTACGATTTTACCGCCGTATCCGGCATTTGTAAATGTCTGTACGGCATATCCCGACGGTTCGCCGTTTTTGCTTGCAGCGTAAATATATACGGTATCGCCGTCAACAAATTTTCCTGTAACATTTTCTGACGGATTGTTATCAAATTTGGGGAGGACATTTGATATTCCTTTGTTTATTTTTTTTATTCCGACGTTTGCAATCGAGTCTTTTGTCATTACAAAAACTCCTGCCAAAAGAGCCGACGAGACAAATGTTGTTGTCAGCATCGTCAAAAACATATTTTTAAATGATGAATTTTTTGCCATTTTCTATTTTTTTATTCGTTTAGAACCGAAACGTTTTGGTTTCACGTATTTGTTTATCAGAGGTACTGCGGCGTTCATTATCAGTATTGCAAAAGAAACGCCTTCGGGAAACGATCCCCAGATGCGTATCACACAGGTCAGTACGCCAATTCCTGCGGCATAGATTACCGCGCCTTTGGCAATCATTGGGGAAGTAACGTAATCGGTTGCCATAAAAATTGCTCCAAGCATCAAGCCGCCGCTAAGCAGGTGAAACAGAGGGTCTGCGTTTTTGTCGGGATTAATCAGCCACAGTATTCCCGTAAATACGGCAACTGTTCCCAGAACCGTTACCGGAATGTGCCATGTTATTACCCGTCGAAGCAGAAGATATGCAAAGCCCAGCAGCAGAGCTATTACCGAAACTTCGCCGAAAGAGCCGCCAATTTGCCCGAAAAGCATCTGAATATACGAAAGCCCGTTTACGTCCATTATTTTTTCAAGACTGTTACCGTCGGCAAATCCCATTTTCACAACTGCAAGAGGCGTAGCTCCGGTGCCTGCGTCCGTTTCGATTCCGCGCGGTATTACCCACGAACTCATGGCTGCCGGAAAAGAAATCAGCAAAAAAATACGGGCTGCAATTGCCGGATTGAACAGGTTGCTGCCAATTCCGCCAAAACTCATTTTTGTTACGCCAATGGCAAAAACCGCGCCAATGGCAACAATATATAAAGGTATGTTCGACGGCAGATTAAGCGCCAGCAACAAACCGGTCAGCGCCGCCGAACAGTCGGAAACAGACGGTTTTACATTCAACATATATTTCTGGATTATCCATTCGCTCAAAACGCAGACGCCGACAGAAACGGCTGTAACAGCGAGAACGTTTTCTCCAAAAAACCATACCGAAACCAGCAACGCCGGAATCAGCGCAATTATTACGTCAACCATCAGCCTGCGGGTATTTACGCAGTCGTGAACATGTGGCGACGGTGATATTATTAACCCTTTATCCATTTATAATCAATAAGTTTCCATTTTATAAAGTTTGACAAAGATAATAAAAAATATTAATATGGCACTAATATTGAACAAATACCGATTAATAGAGTTAATGTAAAATTAAATATGCTATTGGAAAGCATATATCTGGCTGAAAGCCAGAATTTTCATAACCGCCGGTCAACGACCGGCGGAAGAAACATTGAGACGATAAAGCTGCCTGTAAAAGCAGAACCCT
>JAIROW010000279.1 GCA_031257315.1 Prevotellaceae bacterium | reverse complement strand
CACTTTGTTTTGGATATATTTCAAATTTACAACCACCATAATAATCGACCGTTCTTATAATATCACAATTTACGACTGATAGTTTCTTTTCCAAAGTATTTACAGTTTCTTTATTCCATCTCAAAGTCTTCAATATATTATTAAATTCTAAAGAATCTTTCTGTAAATCAGTTCCTCCAATACTATTGGTAGAAGAATTAACTATCAATGGATAAAGCATTATACTTATATACTTATCGTTTTTCCCAAGCCCAAAGGATATTTGATAATTTTCCAAGTATGAAGAAGGAATTACCGATTGAAAATATACAACAAGTTCTTGAAAATCACTTTCGTATTTGACAAAATTATTCTCTAACTCTTCTCTGCTATATTTTTTATCAAACACACCAGAAAAAAGCATATAATTAAAAATATAAAAACAAATTATCAGTACACCTAATATCCCAAAACAAATAATAGAAATTTTTAAAATGCGTTTCATTTTAATGTTGTAAGAATAAAATATTCAAAGGCATCAAGTTTACTGAAAACCAGTATTTTAATAACCGACGGTCATTTATCTGAGGAAAAAACAATAGAGACGCGATGCATCGCGTCTCTACTCAGGTCTTTGAGCTGCGTAAAAACATGATTTGCAATAACTGTCTTAAAATCATAATTTTAATGTTTTGAATAATTCGTTACTTGAAATTTTTCCTGTATCGAAACAAAACTATTGCTGCTACTGCCGTTGACACGAAATCAGCCACAGGAATACTTATCCAGATGCCGAAAGCGCCTAAAAGTTTTGGGAGTATCAACAGGCAGGGAATTAAAAACAGTACCTGTCGCGTAAGGGACAGAAATATCGCTTTTTTTGACAAACCAATTGACATAAAAAAGTTTGAAACTACCATCTGAAACCCGACAAGAGGAAATACTATAAATACAATTTTTAACCCCTGTATTGCTTCTTCTATCAGTTTTTTGCCAGATGTGAACGCGCTGATTATTGTTTCGGGAAACAGTTCGCATACGGCAAATCCGAAAGTGGCAATGCTGACGGCAAATATAACTGTGAGTTTTGTTACTTCAATTACCCGTCCAAAATTTTTTGCTCCATAGTTGTATCCTGCAATTGGCTGCATTCCCTGATTTAATCCCATCATTACCATAAGAAATACAAATACAATCCTGTTTACTATTCCGTATGCTGCTACGGCGCTGTCGCCGCCGTGCGACTGTAAACCTCTCGTTATCAGTATCATTATAAGGCACGAACAGGTGTTCATCAGAAACGGGGAAAGTCCTATGTAAAATATTTTCGACACCAGATTTCTGCGCAGCCGGTATATGCCTTTTCTGAAATGTATTACCTGTTTTTTGTTTGCCAGCAGAACAAACTGTACTGCTAAAGAAATTGTTTGCGACAGGACGGTTGCAATAGCCGAGCCTTTTATTCCCAATCCAAGTCCGAATATGAGCAGGGCATTCAAAACGCAATTTATTGTAACCGAAAGTAAAGTAATATACATCGACATGTTTGGAAATCCCGCCGATCGCAGCAGTGCGTTAAGTCCCAGATATATATGCGTAATAACGTTTCCCCATAAAATAATCGACATGTAATCGCGGGCATAGTCGATTGTGGCTAGCGAAGCTCCAAAAGAGTAGAGAATCGGCGTCAGAAACGGGTAGCAGGCAAGGGTGAAAAGAATACCAAGTATAATGTTCGATACCAGGACGTTACCCAAAACGTTGTTTGCCGAGCGATAGTCGTTCTGCCCCATTTTTATAGAAATCAGGGTAGAAGCTCCTACGCCGACGAGCGAACCGAATGCGGCTGCAAGGTTCATAAACGGAAACGTAACCGTCAAGCCCGACAGAGCCGCTTCTCCTTCGTTTCCAAGTCCCTTGCCGATGAATATGCTGTCGGTAATATTGTACAGCGAAGAAGCCGTCATTGCAATTATTGCAGGGACGGAGTAGTGTGCAAGCAGTTTTCCCGTCTTTTCGGTTCCCAACTTCAAGGGATTATTTTCCATATCTGTATTTTATCTGTTTATATTTATCCGTTTTTAATATAATATTTATTTTAATATTGATAAAAGATTATCAGCAACTTCCATAAAATTTGACGCTCCGGCGCTGTTCGTAAAAACAACCGGTTCGCCAACGTCGCCGCTTTCTCTGACGCTCTGTATCAGAGGGATTTCGCCGAGAAAAGGGATTTTTGACTGTTCGGCTGTTTTTTTGCCTCCGTTTTTGCCGAATATGTAGTATTTGTTTTCGGGAAGTTCGGCGGGCGTAAACCACGACATGTTTTCTATAAGACCGGCAACCGGAATGTTGATGTTTGTGTTTCCAAACATGCTTATTCCGCGAACAACGTCTGCCAGAGCGACCTGCTGCGGAGTTGTAACGATAACAGCCGCCGTCGGTTTAAGTTCCTGTATAATTGTCAGATGCACGTCGCCCGTACCCGGAGGAAGATCTATCAGCAGAAAATCAAGTTCGCCCCAGTCGGTTTGTTTGCCAAGCTGTTTAATTGCCGACGTTACCGCCGGACCTCTCCATATTATTGCGTCGTCGGGTTTTACGAAAAAGCCGATTGAGAGAATTTTTATGCCGAATTTTTCTGCCGGCACAATTAATTCCAGTCCATCTTTTTCAATTATTGCGGGATGCGCATCGTGCATTGCAAACATCGTGGGAATTGACGGACCGTAAACGTCGGCGTCGAGCAGCCCTGTTCTGTATGATTTTTTTGCCAGCGCTACAGCTATATTTACCGCTACGGTCGATTTTCCTACGCCGCCTTTTCCGGAGGCGATGGCGATGATATTTTTTGCATTTACGGGTGGATATTCCTTTTTTCGCGGCGGCGACGCCGTCTGTTTAAAGTCCTGCAATTGCAGTTCCGCTGCGGGGAAACTGTTTTTCAGCGATGTTTCAACCGCTTTTTTTATCGAAGATACAAAAGCGTCGTTTGGCTTGAACCACAGTTCCATTTTTATAACGTTTCCGTCAATTTCAAGATTTCGGACTGTTTCTGTCGAAACTATATCATTGCCTGTTTCGGGGTGCTTTATCGCCGACAGAAGTTTTATTATTTTTTCAGTATCATATTTCATTTATATTGTTTTTAATTGCCTGCAATTTCTATAATTTTATCAACAATAGCTCGCTGACATACAGGACAGAAATGTCCTCTGCCGCTATTCATTATACAATCCTGCGCCGGACTGAAAATGCCTTTGGCAACATATCCGCCACCTTCAAAAACGCCGAGTTTGTCCTGCCAGTTTGCTGATCTGGGAGTAGGAACGGGAGTTGAACTGTCGAGCATATTTTTCCATTTTGAATTAAAATCAACCAAAGTAGTGATATTTGGTTCCCAAGGTTCGGTTTTGAAATTGTAGAAATCAGAGTATGCTACAGCCGAAGTGTAATATTCGTCGGCAAGACCTGCGAAACTGTGTCCAAATTCGTGAACGGCAGTACGTTCCGTTACAGAATTGTCGGCAACGCCTGTTGCATACCAGTTGTAGAAACCGCCTCCGCCATATATGTTGCTGTTTACGAGAACAAAAACTGCATCGTATGGAACATTTGCCGCCATGTTGCAGATATTTTTATTGTCGAAAGTCGTCAAATAACGGTCGATGTTAAACGTATAAAAAGAACTGTTCAAAACGGTGTTGCGATAAATTTTTTCTCCCGGTATATCGGTTCCCGATTCCTTCGATACTCCAAAAACAGCATAAACGTTAAATTTGTTCTGATATTTGTCGAAAGGCGCATTGGACAGAATTGCCCTGCCAATTCGCGATGCGTCGTCATAGAATTTCGACTTTTCGCTTTCTGTATAGCCTTCGGCAATAAAAACAATATCAATGTGATTTTCAGAAGCGCCATTGTCTGTCAATTTTTTGCTTTCGGCGGGCATACGCAGTTCGGGACGTATAAAATAATCTTTCGGGTCGATTTCCGTTGAAAATATTTTTTTAAACATGCCCGTTTCGTACCGGCGTTCCTCAATCTCAAAAACTATTTTCGACAGGGGGAAAGGCATTGTAGCTGTCAGCGACATTGCTCTGGGCAACGACTGCGCTTCGGCGGTTGACTGCCATTCCTGAAACAGGGTACTCATTCCCTTGCTGTAAAGCAATTTGCCGCTATTTTTATCATACGCATTATATCTGATATTTCCGGCAGGGTCTTTTTTGTCGTGCAGTTTTTTTGCGCCGCCCCAGTACGGTTCTCTAAGCAATTCGTCTAAAAAGATTTCTGTCTGACCGGTTTTACCGGCGCAGTAATAGTCTATTCTGAGTGTTCCGTCAGTAAAATATTTTTCAAAAGACTGTGCGCATCCTGTAACGGTTAAAAAAAACGTTGAGGTTAAAATCAGTCCGGTTATAAAAATTACCGATGTTTTCATATTTTTTATAATGATTTTAAATTTTTAATTTTTTTCTACTTTTGTTCCATGCAATCAGACCGGTAATTCCGGTAACGATAAAAGCGGAATAAAGAATACCGGTAGGTATTCCAATAGTAATGATGTAAAACGGCGCCGAAAGTGTGTCAACGGCAATCCATATCACCCAGTTTTCCAGCTTTTTCAGCGCCATCAGAAACTGCGCCACAAGGCTTGCCGAAAATATATAGGCGTCGATATATACGCATGTTGATCTGTATTCGAGAGAAATATTTGAAAAAGTTTCGTCCTGAACAATCGACGGAAACCAGAGATGCAGATTTGAAGTTACATATCCAAGCGTAAACGTTAAAACAACAATTGATACAACTGTCAATATCCGTCGATTTACCGACAGTAAAGTTATTGCAAGAGTGTTGTCCGGTTTTGTCGCGTCCTTTTCGGGGTGCGTCCATTTATAAAGTCCGTACATGTTCAAAGCGAAAAATATGAGTTGCAGACTCATTGAAGAATAGGCTCGCTGCGAAAGGAACACGAAAAAATACATTCCCGTACCGACCATTCCGAGCGGAAATGTCCAGATTTTTTCTTTTACCGCGCAAACAATGGCAAGAAACGTGAAAACCGCTGCAATTATTTCAAATACAGACATATCAGATTATTCCCTCTTTCATAATATCGTGAATATGCACCATTCCGCTGTACTGACCGTTTTTGAGTACAATTAACTGCGTGATGGAATGTTTTTTCATCAGATTGAAGGCTTCGACGGCAGTTTCGTCAAAATCTACCGTTACAGGGCTTTTACTCATCACGTCTTTGGCTTGAAGATGCGAAAAATCTCTGTTTTTTTCAATCATACGTCTCAAATCGCCGTCGGTAACAATCCCTTCGAGAATATCTCCATTCATTACGGCAGTCGAGCCGAGCATTTTTGAAGAGATTTCGAGAATTAGAGCGTCAATATTTGAATCGAGGCTGACCGCCGGTTTTTCTTTTCGTACAAGATCCGATACTCTCAGATACAGTCTTTTTCCCAGCGAGCCGCCCGGGTGCAGACGGGCAAAATCGTCCGGCGAAAATCCTCTGAGTTTCAGCAGACATATCGCCACAGCGTCGCCGATTACCAGATGCGCCGTAGTGCTTGACGTAGGAGCCAGATTGTAGGGACACGCCTCCGCATCGACATACGCCTTGAGTTTGTAATCTGCCTGTTCTTCAAGGTAGGAGTCGGGGGTCGAAACCAGCGAAATCACTTTGTTCCCCATATTCCGAATCAACGGAATCAGAGCCTTGATTTCGGGAGTATTTCCGCTTTTCGACAGACACAGCACAATATCGTTGTGGGCGACTACGCCCAAATCGCCGTGTATGGCGTCAACAGCGTGCATAAAAACTGCCGGAGTACCGGTAGAGTTAAATGTTGCCACAATTTTCTGGGCAATAATAGCGCTTTTTCCCACTCCGGTAGCAACAATTTTCCCCTTACATCTGTAAATCGCATCAACCGTTGATTCAAAATCAGAGTCAATACAGAAAATTAAATTCTCTATTGCTCTTTTTTCCAAGTTGATAGTTTCAATAGCTAATTCTGCAATATTCATGTTACAACGATATTTAAGGCTGCAAAGTTAGTACTAATATTAAAAACTGCAATACGCTGTCATGAACGGAACGTTTTTAGCAGATTTTATTCTTCTGATAATTTGCTTTTTACCACAGTTCCACAATTGTTTTTCCAATTCATTGTTAATTAATCATTTAGAAGCATATATTTTCACAATGGTAATATAAAATGACAGGAAATTATAGAACCAAATATTTTCTTGAAAATTTAAGTGGTTAATTTAATTTTAGCTGTAATATTTTCATTTTTGCAATTGATTTGAAAAAAAGTTATAATTTTGTCGCTGTATTACAAAAGTGTAATTTAAGGATTTATTGCTATAAATAAATGAAACACAGTTATATAGCGCTGATTTTGTTATTTGTTTCGACTGTTGCGCCGGCGCAGCGAAGTTTGAAATACGAGAATGTTGCCAAAAAAGCGGACGCAACCGCAAACAGAATGGAAGCATTTGGCATGTATTCGGATTTTTTGAGCCAGAATCCGACGGTTGAAAGGTCTAATCTTTATTTCAAACTTGCCGAACTTTCTTCGGCAATGATGAAAGATTTCGACCCTTTGACAGATTTCTCAAAAATAGCCGATTTATATTCCAGATCAATTGATTATTACCGTCTTTGCCTGCATTTTATCGACGATGACAATGTCCGCAAAGATCAGCCTCTTTTTCAGACGGTACGCGCAAGTCAGAGACGCATGACGGCGGCAGATGTATTGCAGTACGTAAATTTGAAACGCGAAAACGATTCAGTCCTTTTCGACGACTTGTTTGCCGTCAACAATTCGTTTACCTCAATGATTGGCGCATATTACAAGTGTATGGAACTTTACAGAAATTTGTGCGAAACAAACAGAAATGTGAATGATTTATATACAGGCATGGATAAAAATATAACGCCGCTGAACGATATTGTAAAATACTATGATTCTGTTTTCTATTACAGAGAAAAACTTGGTAACAAACTGTCAAGTTTAAGTTTTTCACGAAAAAGTATTGAAGATTTTAAAATAGACGGTTTTACCCCGACAGAATTTAAAACCGTTGCCGAAATCTGGGACTATAAATCGTGGGCAATGGATTTGAAAACATTTTACGAAAAAAATATTATGCCGACGCTGCAACTTTTTTCCAGTGTCAAAAATTTGCTTGACAATCAAATAAACAGTATAAAAACGCTGAAAAAACCGATTCCGAAACAGGAATCTGAAAGCTACGGCATAATGTCGAAACTGATTGAAATACAATCTCTGACATCTTATTATTCCGAAATAAAAAGTAAATATGGACTGATAGATTTTCTAAACCTTTATTACAGTGAAATGAATAAACCCGTAGCTGATAATTATTCTGTTAAACAACAGTCGGTTTATATATACGAACTTACGGAAGCATACAATAACGCGCTGGCATGTATTGCAGAACTTAAATCGAACTATCCGGCAGTAAATGATGATATTACCGACACCGTAGCTATTTCGGAACTTTATTATCAGAGTATCGACAACTACAAACAGTACGTGATTAATGCGGAAAATTTGTCGGGCGTTGCCGAGTATGCCGTTCAAAACAAGACAAATATACCGAAATTCAGAGGTTCGGGTTTTTACCGTCCATCAAGTTCGGGTTTTGTTACAAAAAATATTTTAAGAACCGATTACGGACTGTTTCTAAGCGGCGCAACAATCAGTATTCAGGGGTTTTCGCTGGGGTACACGGCTTTTGCCGAAGACGCCGTGAATATCAACTGGTTGAAAACCGTTGATGTTTCCAAACTTATTTACGACGACTGTGTGACGGCTCTGTGTCCGGTTCCGGGCGGAGTGATGGGACTTGTAAGTTCAAAAAATGTCTCTGACCCAAACCTGACTTCTCAAACAATTATAAGATACGACGCAAAAGGAAATGAAAAATATAAATTCACTTTACCCGAAAAAAATTTGCCTCTGGGCAGATATATTTTGCATGATGCTATAACCGAAAATTCTCTGATGGCTTTTTATGGCGACAGAGAAGACTGGTATCAAGACAGCGCCAAGCTCATTATTAAGCAGTTGTCGAAAGATAACCGGCAAATTTTCACTTTGGAAACAACGCTTAACGGAAAACTGTTGAGACTTTTCCATTATAAGAACGGCGGTTTTATTGTTTTCGGCAATTATGCCAAATTTGATACAGAGCATGAACATAAAAACGTTCCCGGAATTTTTTCGCTTATCTTGGACAGCGAGGGACGTATTGTAAAAACAACAACTTATGATTCAGAGACTTCAATATACGGAATACACGTTGACAGGGCTGCTCCCGACCGGTTTATAATCGCGGGAATGTCGGGCGAAATAATCAAAAACGACGCATCGCCATATCCGATTGCAAATAAACCGCTTATTATTGTTACGGATAATTCTGGAAACAAAATTTTTAACAAATTTTTATAATGGATTTATTAATTGAATTAAAAATTATAAACAAATATATTACATGAAACATTTTATTTTTATCAGTCTGATTTTTATTCTTTTTTCTTCATGCGGAGCTTCAAAAAACAAAAATTCAGGTACAAAAACAAAGTTATCAATAACTTCCGTCGAATGGAGACTGATTTCCGTTAAGGACAGGGACACATTGCTTGCAACCGGAAACGCACCGAATCCGGCAACGCTGAAAATTAATTCATACGGACATGTTTCGGGCAGCAGTGGATGCAACAATTTTTTCGGACAAGCTGAAATTAAAGATAAAAATATTAAATTTGGGAAGATGGGACTGACAAAAAAGCTGTGTACGGACATGTCTATTGAAACAGCTTATCTTAATGCTTTTAACGAAATTGATGCGTTTGAAATCAAATCTGGAAAATTGAATTTAAAAAAAGGGAAATCGGTAATAGCTACCTTTACCACGTTTAGATAAATACATTTAATTCATAAGTTTTTATGAAAAAAATAATTCATCTGTTCAATTTTGCTTTTGCTCTTGCCCTGTGCGGAGCTACTGCCACGGCGCAGTTGCCGGACTCGGAAAAAACAGCTTTCCAGACTTCCAGAGCGTGGAAACCGGTAACGGATTCACGCGCTGACGTCGCTATTGTTTATGGAGTCGGCGGAAATCCGTCCGATAAAACAAAATCGCCTCAATTTGAACAGAGAGTGCAATCGTGGCGCGACCACGGATATATAACGCACTTTATGACGGGAATTGCATGGGGCGAATATCAGGACTATTTTACGGGAAAATGGGACGGAAAATGGCACCTCGACGAGGGGCAGGTTACGGTGAACGGCGATACAATATGGCACGGAAAAATGGTGCCGTATATCGTTCCGTCGAAAAATTTTCTCGAATACATGAAAACTGAACACATTAAACGTGTTATCGACGCAGGTATCGACGCTATTTATCTTGAAGAACCGGAATTTTGGATGAGAGGCGGATACAGCGAAGCCTTTAAGCGCGAATGGCGTGATTATTACCGCTTTGAATGGCGTCCTCAACACGAATCGCCGGAAAACACTTACCTGTCCAGCAAATTGAAATATCACCTGTATTACAGGGCTTTGGACGAGGTATTTACATACGCCAAAGAATATGGAAAAAGCAAAGGCATGAAAATTCGCTGCTATGTGCCGACACATTCGCTGGTCAATTACTCTTCGTGGCAGATTGTCAGCCCCGAAGCCTCGCTGGCGTCGCTTCCGTGCGTCGATGGCTACATTGCTCAGGTGTGGACGGGAACTTCGCGCGAAGCGACATTTTACAACGGCGTCCGCAAGGAGCGCGTTTTTGAAAATGCGTTTCTCGAATACGGTTCAATGGAATCGATGACCCGTCCAACAGGTCGAAAAATGTTTTTCCTGACCGACCCTATCGAAGACTGGGCTCGCGACTGGGCTGATTACAAAAAAAATTATCAGGCGACATTTACCGCGCAACTGCTGTATCCGATGATTGACAATTATGAAGTAATGCCCTGGCCTGAAAGAATTTACGAAGGGCTGTACAAAACCTGCGCAAACTGCGAAACAAAGGAAAAAATTCCTCGTTTCTATTCCACCCAGATGCAAGTGATGATCAATGCGTTAAACAGTATGCCGCTGTCGCAAAACAGAGTAAGCGGTTCGCAGGGCATCGGCGTTTTGATGTCCAACTCGCTGATGTTCCAGCGTTTTCCCGTACATAAAGATTATGACGATCCGCAGTTTTCCAATTTTTACGGGCAGACTTTGCCTTTGCTGAAACGCGGAATCCCCGTAAGCACGGTACATATCGAAAATACGCCATACGCTGCCACGCTGGAAGACATTAAAGCGCTGATAATGTCGTATTCCAATATGAAGCCGATGAATCCCGAATATCACAGCCACATCGCCGACTGGGTAAAGAAAGGCGGAGCGCTGATATACTGCGGCGAAGACGTCGATCCGTACCAGTCGGTTATGGAATGGTGGAATACTGGCGAAAACCGGTACAGAACGCCGTCGGAACATCTGTTTGAAACACTGGGACTTGCCTCCGTAAATCCGCAAACGGGCGAATACGTCTGCGGCAAAGGAAAAGTGTACGTTTTGCGCACAGAGCCGAAAAATTTTGTATTGCAGGCAAATAATGAGGAAACGTATTTTGCGACAGTCAGGAAAGCATACGAAAATTCTACAAAATCGACGTTAAAAATAAAGAACAGTTTTTATCTCGAACGCGGACAGTACATAATAGCATCGGTTATGGACGAAAGCGTATCGTCGGAACCGCTGATTCTTAACGGTCTGTACATCGATCTGTTTGACCCCGAACTGCCTGTGATTCAAACAAAAACGGTTAATGCCGGCGAACAGGCATTTCTGTATAATGCAGCAAGTCAGCAAAACAAAAATATACCGAAAGTATTATGCGGAGCATCACGGATTTACGACGAAAAGCATACTTCCAGCACATTTTCGTTTGTTGCCAAAAGTCCGGCAAATACCAACAACGCATCGCGGGTTTATCTGCCACAAAAGCCGAAAAAAGTAATGGTTAAAAATCATGTCGGCGAACATGTAGCAAACGCGGAAAATTCATGGAACGAACTGTCGCACACCTGTCTGGTGAAATTTGAAAACAGCCCCGACGGAATAAATGTTGATATTAGATATTAGAGTTTAGATATTAGAGTTTAGATATTAGAGTTTAGATATTAGTTTAGATATTAGAGTTTAGAGTTTAGAGTTTAGATAAAATTACCATAGCTATAATTGGTTGAAAACCAATATTTTAATAATCGCGTGTCAGAGACATGCGGAAAAATATAACTCGCAATAACTGCTTGAAAATAAGAATTTTAATATTCTGAATGATGTAAAGTTTTGCCTCGTAGAGAAAAGGCATTGTATTTTCTCTATAATATACGACTTCCATGCGTTTAGTGGGCGCTATTAATCGCGTCCCTATTTTTTAATATCATATCTAAATTGACTTATTCTCTAATTACTGTATGATACGCAGTATCAATTATGCGAATCAAGTGTTGAAAACGTTTTTTCAGCCCGGAATGTGCTAAATTTTCATAACCGCATACAAGCGAAGCGCGGTTTGCGGTAGCACAATCGTTCTCATTTTGACTGAAAGGCAAAACTTGGCTCACCCGCAAAACCCTGTGTCTATGGCTTTCCTGCTGACGCGGCTTTATAAGCCGTGCCTTCATGCTTTGCGCCATGTGTCTCGTTTAAAAACTTTTCTCGCGTTACTTCGTAAAACAGCTACTCTGCAAATTCTTTTAAACCGTACTGAACAAAAGCAGCGTAGCTGCAACATCTTTCCTGACTTCGACACTGTTCGTTTTTGATTTTCATAATTTACATTGCATAAGTAATTTACAAAAAATGCGACACCGATTTGGGTGTCGCAATCAAAAAAAAGGTGTAATTTTACAGCATGTATGTACGCAAGAAAAAGAACCGGTCAGGCAGCACAAGTGTAGTCATTGTCGACAAAAGCAGCGGTAAGATACGCTACCTCAAAACCATCGGAGTCAGTTCGGACGAACAGGAGCTAGCCTCACTCAGCGAACAAGGCAGAACATGGATAGAACAGTATTGCGGGAACCGTGATATGTTTAAAGAAGCCGAGCGTCAGGTCGAAGAGAAACAGGTCACGGAGTATTTACTGGACAATGTGGAAAGCATACTACTCAATGGCAGTCAACTAATCTTGAACGCAGTGTTCAAACTGGTCGGTTTCGATGCCATAGAAGATAATATATTGAAACATTTGGTGGTTGCCCGTTTGTGTCAACCCACGAGCAAAGCAGGTACGGTTGATTATTTGAAGTCTTATTTTGACGAAGACATAGAGCTGCATAAGATTTACCGCTATTTAGACCGATTGTACAACACGTTACAGGACAGGATTCAACAAATCAGCGTGGAACATACCCGACGTATTTTGGGCGGACACATTGGTTTGGTCTTTTATGATGTAACCACACTTTATTTTGAGAGTGACCATAGCGATAATTTGTGTGAAAGCGGATTCTCCAAAGACGGTAAACAGGCTCACCATCAAAACCCTGTGTTTTATCTGAAAAAAAAATATTAACTTTGTGATTCAAAATAATGAATTATGTTACAGGAATTATTAAAGTATGTTCTACCGAAAGAAATAGTAGAAT
>JAIROW010000276.1 GCA_031257315.1 Prevotellaceae bacterium | reverse complement strand
CTTCTACTGAATCTTTCGATGCTAAAATAAAGGCGTTCAGAGCTTCTTTAAGAGGAATTACAGATATCAAATTCTTCCTGTTTAGACTCGCTAACATTTATGCTTAACACAGGGTTTTGATGGTGAGCCATGATAAAGCCAATCTGATATGAAACTTTGGAGTTGTGTGCAAATAAAAAACAAAGGCGCTTACTGTTATCTGTAAACGCCTCATTTTTACGTAGCGAGACCGAGGATTGAACTCGGGACCTCATGATTATGAATCATGCGCTCTAACCTGCTGAGCTATCTCGCCATTGCTTGTAAAGCGGCGCAAAGGTAGAGTTTTTTTTTCATATTTCAATACCTGTTTCTGTTTTTTTATGGATCGAACAACATTCCCAATCGTTATACAGCGCTTATATTCAGATAATAGCAGCCGGTTTACAGTATGTCCGAAAAAATTTTTTTACAGCCGAAACATGCGTGAACAGCCTGCCATATTTTATGTAACAATTTGTTTTCTGTGAAAAAATTCCGGCAAAGACACGCAATTTTGCCGTTTCATACTTATAGTAGCATAACAAACTCTTTTACAGCAAAGGTTCATTCTGTTTGAGGTATGTTTTCAAACAGTTTTTTTCATGCGCTTGTTGTTTGATTGTCAATACAATATGTGTGCAAACCGTAAAAAACAGAATTTATTTTTCATAAATATCCGTTTTTTTATATATTTTTGCAATGTTTTAAATCGTATTATCGGACAAATTTTAGTGTTCGATTTGTCATGATGTTAAGTAGATAAAAAATGACCGCGATTTTTAAATGGTTGATTCTATGAATATTGATAAAGGAACATTATACTGGTCGCGCGGTTGCGTTACAGAAACTGCTTCAGATGGAGCGATTATGTCGTGTAAATCGGTTAAAAACTGTCATAAACTTACAGTTTATAACTGGTTGAAAAATATTCCTGCCGACAGGGAATACGATATTTTTGAAGTCAGATTCAAAAATACGAGAAAAGGATTTTACCGCAACGTCAATGCAATTGATTTGAAAGAGGGCGATATTGTTGCAGTCGAGGCTTCGCCGGGGCATGATATTGGAATTATATCGGCTCTGGGTCCGATTGCCGAAATTAAGTTTTTAAAATCAAATCCACATTTTAAAAGTGGCGAAAACTCCGAAAATACCGAACTGAAAAAAATATACAGAACTGCCCGTCCTGTCGATATAGAAAAATGGCAGGAAGCTGTTTCGATGGAGTATTCAACAATGATTCAGGCACGGAAAATAGCAAGCTCGCTCAATCTGAACATGAAAATTGGAGACGTTGATTTTCAAGGAGATAAAACAAAGGCAATTTTCTATTATATTGCCGATGAACGTGTTGATTTTCGCGAACTTATAAAAGTCATGGCTGACACGTTCAAAATCAGAATAGAAATGAAACAGATTGGCGCAAGGCAGGAAGCAGGACTGATAGGCGGAATTGGTCCCTGCGGCAGAGAATTGTGCTGCGCTCAGTGGATCAGAAATTTCGTATCGGTCTCGACCAATTCTGTCAGGTATCAAGAAATATCGGTTAACCCTTTGAAACTTGCAGGACAATGCAGTAAACTCAAATGCTGCCTGAATTACGAACTGGATACATATCTTGACGCATGGGAAACATTTCCGAAAATCAAATATCTGGAAACCAGTTCGGGAACAATAGTACTGCAAAAAACCGACGTACTGAAAGGGGTTATGTATTTTTCGTCGGGCGACGACCCTAAAATATTTCCCGTTCCTGTCGAAAGAGTCAGGGAAATGATTGCTCTCAACAAAAAGGGAGAAACAACCGAACTGCTTATCGACAGCAACGAAACCGATTCGGAATTTATAAGCGCCGTCGGCGAAGACAGTCTGACACGTTTCGACACAAGCAGAAGTAAAAAAAAGAAAAAAAAGAAAAAAATTTCGGGACAGGACAAGCCACAACCGCCGGCAAGTGCAGCCGTCTCTGAAAACAGGTCGATTCAGAACAAACCTGCTAAAAACAAGCCTGTTCTGAAACAGGAACAGAACAAATCAAACCGTAAAAAAAATAAAAATCAAAATGGGCGCAAGGAAAATAGCAGTCTTTAATTTTATTCTGCTTTTGTTTGCAGTTTCCTGTTCGGACAGCGAAAATGTATGGCAGCAAAGCGTAACGATTCCCAAATCGGTTTGGGACAAGGACTCAGTTCTGAAATTTAATATTCCGGTCATTGATACGGTTTCGACATACACGTTTTATGTAAACATAAGAAACAGACTTGATTACGATTATCAAAACCTGTATCTGTTTATCAGAACCGAAGCTCCGAACGGCGGCGTAACGGTTGATACACTCAACTATACGCTGGCTTACAGTTCGGGAGAATGGACAGGCAAAGGAGGAATATTTTCAAAATACAGGGAAAATACTTTTATGTATCGAAATTATGTAATGTTCCCTGTAACAGGGATATACACTGTTTCGCTGCGTCATGGAATGAGGGACAACAGTTTACAGGGAATTGCATCTGCCGGTTTAATTTTACGAAACTTTAACAACTAAATAAATACATTATATTGTTATGCAGCCGATAATTGCACCAGTTGACAAAAAACTTATTGAAAAAGAACTTACTACTGACAAATTCCTTCGCTATACAAATAACGGTGGAAATATTCTGTATATTGTCAATTACAAAGATTCGCCACACATAATGAGAGAGATAGGACGTCTGCGCGAAATCGCTTTTCGCACTGCCGGCGGCGGCACAGGTAAAAGCCTTGATATTGACGAATTTGACGTTTCGGAAGAACACTGCTATTCGCAACTGATTGTATGGGATCCGAAAGCAAAGGAAATACTTGGAGGTTACAGATATATAATTTGTAACGGGATTAATGTTCGCAATCTTGCAACTTCGGAGCTGTTCAGTTTTTCCGACAGATTTGTTACAGAATATATGCCGCAAACCATTGAACTTGGACGCTCTTTTGTCCAACCAAACTATCAAACTACAAGTTTAAGAAGCAAGGGACTTTATGCTCTGGACAATTTGTGGGACGGACTTGGGGCGCTTGTTGTTAAATATCCCGAAACAAAATATTTTCTGGGAAAAGTAACAATGTACGGCACTTTCAATACCGAAGCGCGAGACATGCTGCTGTATTTTCTTTTGAAACATTTTTCGGACGGCGAAAATCTGGTTACGCCAATTATCCCCCTCGAAACAAGACCCGATATGGAAAAACTGAACAAACTTCTTGTAGGTGAAACGTACAGAGAAGATTACAAAATTCTGTCGAAAGAAGTACGCTCATTCGGCGAAAATATTCCTCCGTTGATAAACTCGTATATGAATCTGTCGCCCTCGATGAAAGTTTTCGGCACGGCTGTAAATCGCGGTTTCGGCTCCGTCGAAGAAACCGGAATACTGATAAAAATCAGCGACATTTATGCCGAAAAAATCGAGAGACATATCGGTTCGTTTAGAAAAATAGTGAGAAGACTGCGAACAATTAAAAGAATTAAAAATTAAAAAAGGCGTAACGCCGCTCCTTTTAAATTTAAATTGCGCATTGCGAACGCCGCGCCAGACGCGAACAGGTTATTGCACTTGACAAAATCTTTAAAGTCAGCAGGAATGAACTTTTAACGCTTTGTATCGCCGACAGAGTTGTTGAAGTTGTGAAAGATGAAAAAGAGTTGACAAACAAAGCATTGAATATTGTAATAAAACAGATAAAGATTTGATATGACGGAACAGATAGAAAATATATTAAACGAACTCAAAGCACTTCAAGCACAACTATTTGATTTGTTTTGGCTTAAAATAGACCGCTATAATGAAGCCGACAAACAACGTGGTGTGCTTTTTGATGAAAAATTTAAGCAACAACACGACAAACTTTCTCGTATAATTGACAATTTTTCGGCAAATCAAATGTGCATTTCCTGTAAAAAATTGCTTGATATTTATGGCATTGCTCATTCAGAAATGAAAATTTATTTAGACCGCATACCTGCTAAAATCTAATCTATGTTCAAAATAACTTGGGATAAAGAGAATAACGGAGTTTTGCTCACAATGCGTTCAACGGAAGATACGTTGAACGTGCCGCCGCGCCCTGTGTTTTTTGAAGAATTGGACTTGCTCGGATTGAATAAATTTTGGAAATACCCTAAATCCAAAGAGCCGCTTTTGTGGGCTTGCGACAGGCGATATTTCTATCGTGGCGAGTTGGTTTTGGAAGCAAAAGGCGGAAATATCTACGATGCCCCGCAACTTATTTTTACCGGTGCAGGTAAAAGACTGACATTAAAACCTGTTGATATTGACCTGCTTTGTAAAAAAAACGAAACCACGATGTTTCTTTTGGAATATGAAGCAATGGAATTTATAAATACACAATATCGCCGATACAGACAAAAACAAGGCAATAATACTGTGGAAAATATTGATTTTCAGAAATTAGCAGAAGTACAAGAGAAAAAACTAAAAGAAAAATATGCCGTAATTAAGGAAGAATGCGACAGTTTTGATATTATGCCGTTGGAAGAAGCCGAAAAACAGGGCAAGCAAATTGTTCTCAATACCAAAATAGAAATGTTTATTGCCTCTTATTCGGGAGGAAAAGACAGCCAAGCGGTTTTGGATTTGGTTTCGCGGGTTATTCCTTCCAACGATTTTTTGGTTATTTATTCCGATACCGGCTACGAGATACCGCCTTCATTGGATATTTACGAACAGACAAAGAAATTCTATCAAAAGCAATATCCCGATTTGAAATTTTATTTGTCTAAGAATCACCAAGACGTATTGTATTATTGGGATAAAATGGGGTCGCCGAGTAATATTCAGCGTTGGTGTTGTAGTGTAATGAAAACAGCGCCGCTATACAAAAAACTGAAAGAAATAAACAAAAAAGGGAAACAACCTCACGTTTTAACTTTTGATGGTATCAGAGGCGAAGAAAGTTCAAAACGCGCCAATTATTCAAGAATAGGTAAAGATGTAAAACACAATAATGTAATCAATGCAAGTCCAATTTTACATTGGAATTTAGTTGAAATATATATGTACCTGTTTAAACAAAAATTACCTATAAATCCTGCTTACAGATGTGGATTAACAAGGGTTGGTTGTGTAACTTGTCCTTTTGCTTCAAATTGGAATGATAATATTTGCTTGAAAAAATACCCTGAAAAGTTAAAACCATTTGATGATAAAATCAAAGAAATTGTACAAAAATCAGGCGTTAAAGATGTTGAGAATTATATCAAAGAGGGAAATTGGAAAATAAGAGCAGGTGGTAGAACTATTGACAGTAAATCAAGTTTAAATATTATTTCAACAACACCTGACTTTAAAGCGGTTCTTACAAATTCACAAGAAAATATTTTTACTTGGTTAAAGGTGCTTGGCAAAGTGAATTATACAGAACAAGAAGGAGTAGTAAAAGGAGAAATAAAATATAAGAAAAACATTTTTCCATTTGAACTTACAAAATCGGACGACAATAATTTAGTAATTGAATTTGAAAATGTTGGTGATGAGATTCTATTTGTAAGTCATTTGAAAAAGACACTTAACAAATCAACTTATTGTGTTCATTGCGAAGTCTGCGAAGTTGAATGTCCAACAGGCGCATTGTCAGTTGTGCCAATGGTTACGGTTGATGAGAAAAAATGTATTCACTGTTTTAAGTGTTTAAATTTTGACGGAAAAGGATGTATTATGGCAAGTTCAGTAAATGTATCAACAAATAATAATATGAAAACTTCAAAAACAGGTATCAACAGGTATAATGATGGAATGGGATTAAGAGAAACGTGGCTGCAAAAGTATTTCAATAACTATGATAAGTTTTTTGAAGACGATAGTCACGGAATAAATGTTCAATATCAAATTCCACCATTAGTAAATTGGTTAAAAGAAGCAAGAATTTTACAGACGGACAGCAAGTTGATTTCTGAATGTGGTAAGATTTTATCAGAAGCGTATGCTTTAAAACCAAAGATTGTTTGGGAGATAATTTTTATCAACTTGTGTGAAAATTCCGAAATTTGTAATTGGTTTCAATCACAAATAGAGTTTAATAGAACATATTTAAAATCCGAAATGGAAGTGATTTTACAAGAGTCATATCCAGGACTGAAAGATAGAACTATTAAAAACCCATTTAATTCACTTCTTAATACTTTCAAAGAAAGTCCACTCGGAAAAGAAATTAGTGTTGGGGTACTTTGCCAAGTAGATAAAAAGCCTGCTTTACTCCGTCAGCCCCATAACGATATTTCCCCTGTTGCCGTTGCTTATTCGCTATATCGCTATGCAGAGAGCAAAAAACGTTACGCATTGACAGTTTCGGAATTATATGATGCCAAACAAACCGAAGGCGTTTACCGACAGTTTGGTGTGTCGCGGGAACGCTTTGAAACGATATTGCGAACGCTCAAGGAAGATAAAAACCGTGTGTTGAATGCCGACCTCAATATGGGACTGGATAATATCAACTTGCGGGAAGATTTGAGTTCAATGGATATACTGACTGTATTAATGTAACAAGGTAAAAATGAGCAGATTAACAACATATCTTATAGAAGAAAAGCAGGCAAAGCGCAAAGGTGGCTTGTATCACAAAACACAGGTCAATCTTGCCTACAATTCAAACCGTATCGAAGGCAGCCGCCTGACAGAGGAACAAACCCGCTATATTTTTGAAACCCGTACAATCGGATTCAAAGAAGAAGAAGCCGTGCCTGTTGATGATATTATCGAAACGTCTAATCACTTTGTAGCATTTGATTATCTGCTTGATACGCTTGAAAATCCGTTTTCAAGCAAAATCATAAAAGAATTCCACAGCATTCTGAAAACAGGCACTTCCGATGCTCAAAAATCGTGGTTTTGTGTCGGCGACTGGAAAAAGTTGGCAAACGAGGTCGGCGGAGTTAAAACCACTTTGCCTGAAAATGTAGAAACCGAAATGAATAAACTGAACGACTGGTATAATACTCTGCCCAAAATCGTGTTTGAGAATATAATTGAATATCATCATCATTTCGAGACAATTCACCCTTTCCAGGACGGCAACGGCAGGGTGGGGCGGCTGATTATGTTCCGTGAATGTTTGCGTAACGATATAATCCCTTTCATTATTGATGAACGCCACAAACAATTTTATTATCGCGGACTGAAAGAATTTGGCAAGGCAAGAGGTTATTTGCTGGATACCTGCCTGTCGGCGCAGGATACTTATGGCGAATTTGTGAAATATTTTTATGGTAATAATAAATTTTATTAAAAAACAATGAAATATTCTGATTTTATCACTCTACCCAATTACTTCAAATCGTTTTACAATCTTCAAGATGAAGTGGCAGATTATTGGAAACAATTTGTTCCAACCCGTCAGTTCACTGATTTGTTAAGTACAACAATAGATGCTGTATCTTCAAACATTCCGGAGAAAAAGAAAAGCATTTGGATTAAAGGAACTTACGGCACAGGGAAAAGCCACGCAAGTGCTGTTATAAAGCACTTGATATGCAATAACTTGAACGAAATTGCCGACTACATAGAAGACCGTATTTTGCTCGCTGACCTCAAATCGCGTTTGTTGCGTTTCAGACAAAACAAACATTTTTTTCCTATTGTGTTGAAAGGTACAGAAGATGGGAAAATATATGATATGCGTTCATTTCTTTTGACTTTGGAACGTATTATCAAAGAAAGTTTACGCAAAGCGGGAAAAACAATTACAGTAAAGTCTGATTATGAACGAGCGATAGAATATTTAGAAACAACTCCCATTGATATAAATGCAATTATTGCAAATGAACCTGAATTGCGTTGTTATGCAAAGTCGAAAGACGACATTATAAAAAAATTGCGCACTTCCGATACCGATATTTATTTGGCATTGGAAGAAGCATTGGCGAAACCACAATACAGCGTTCATTTTACTTCAAGCGATATTGTTAAATGGCTGTCCGAAGTTGAAAAAGAAATAGTAAGCGGCAAAATTGCAGACGGTTTGATAATCATTTGGGACGAATTTACTTCTGTAATGGATACAATTACAGGGGGTATGACCAATATGATTCAAAATATCGCTGAACTTACAGGTAATCAAAATATTTACCTGTATTTAATTAGTCATAAAAACTCGTCGGCATACACAGAAGAAGATATTCGCAAAATGGAAGACCGTTTTCATAAAGTTCAATATGATATGGAAGCGCTTACTACCTATCGTATTATGGCAGCGAGTATTCGTAAATTAGATGAAACACAATATGAACAATGCAGACGGGACAGAATGGATAAACACGCCGCTTTGATTTCTTATTTAACTGAAAATGATAGCCAACAAACAACCAAAGACATAAAAGACCTCTTCCCTTTTCACCCATACTCCGCTTTTATTTGCTCGTCAATAGCCAATCAAATCGGCTCTGCAAACCGCACAGTTATGAAATTTCTCAATGATGAAAATGGATTTAAGGGATTCATAGAAGATGAAAACACATATAATAATCTGCTTACTGCGGATAAACTTTGGGATTATTTTTTAGAGGAATTTTTGAAGAGTTCTGAAAAATATGGTATTGTTACACAAACATTCTACGACCGTGAAAAAACAGTGGCAGAACTTGGATTACCATATCAAAAAGTTTTCAAAGGTATATTGTTGCTCAATGCAATGATAAGAATGGTTGAAGATAGGGAACAAAGAAAACCTTCTACAAAAAACATAAAATACCTCTTTGAAGGCGAATATTTTGAAAATCAACTTGATGAGATTCTTAATTATTTTGACGCAAATCAAATTATACAGCGCGACCCTTCGGGTAATTTTTTAATTGCCTTTGCCTCGTTACCGCAAAATGAAATAAACGTTGCCATAGAACGTGCAAAATCCAAATATTCCGACACAATTAAAATCATTGGTTACGACCAAACGCAGAACGAAACCTCTCTCAAAAATTTATTGGTAGATTCTTTGCTCCGTCAGCCTGCTTTTGACTTCCTTTCCTGTTCGTATGATAATTATCTGCTGCGCAGTTACATAAAAACTGCTTTCAAAGAGCCGCATACATTAAATGTCGCCTTGATTTTTGCAATGGACATTGCCGAGAGAAATAAAATGCAGAAAACGCTCAAAGAATTGGCAAATACAGACGATTATAAAAATGTGATTTTCGTGCTGTTTGATGAAGTCTTTGAAAACAATGGACGGCAGAAAAGCCGTTTTTATCACTATGTAGCAACTACCGATGTGGCACGCAACCATAATTCGAGCGAACAGCAAAAAGTGAATGATAAAAACGCAAAAGACCTGATAAATCAATGGATTTTGAGTGTTAAGCAGGGAATGGTAACTGTGTATTTCCGTGATGGACAAGATACAAGAAATGCAAATTCGCTTGCGAAATACATCAATGAAAGCATTGACAATAAGATATTTAGCAGTGCAGTTGATGCTATGATTTCAATGCGAAATCGTCCTATGACTTTTTGGAGAAATCAAAATTCCAAAAACTCCGCCGAAGTTATGCTCATTTCCACAAGCAGAGATGAAGCGGAACGCAAATTTTCAGGTCAATATACCCCTGCAAAATTTCTGTTTAAAGATGATAACGACGATTATGTTGTTGATGCCGAGTTGGTACTGAAACCCGATGCTCCCGATAATCACCCGCTTGTTCAGACACAGAAAGAAGTTGATAGAATTTTATCACAAATAAAAAGAAATAACCGTTCGACTTTCAATTTGGGAGCAGAATTGCAGCCGCTAACACAACCGCCGTTTGGTTTATACTCCAACATTCCCAATATGGCAGTTTTGGCTTTTGCTTTGCGCAAATATGTAAATGAACTGAATGGAGTTGATTTAGGTACACCTATTGACAGCAACAATATGCGAGATAAGGTTTTAAGGTATTTGTTCAAAACATTAAAGATGTTACTATCAAAGAGGAATGGTGGGACGAGTTGAAAACATATCTCAACCAGCAAATGCAAGGCGAAATCGGTTTTTGGAAAGAGAGTGATGTAGAAACTGCTATATTGCGTTTCTCAATCAAAAAAAATGAAAAAGACGAAATTAAGAGTATCTCAATAAATCCCACTGTTGCAAGTATAGAAAAAGGAAAGACACAATCATTTTATGCAATTGTTGAAATAACAGGAAACGCTGTCAAGAATGTAACTTGGACAGTTGAAGGCGCTTCAGCAAGCAGTATAGACAGTTCTGGCGTATTGAAAATTGATGCAAAAGAAACTTCTACAAACCTGACTGTTAAAGCAACTTCAAAATTTGATAACACAAAATTTAGCATTGCGACAGTTGCAATAACTTCCGCAGTTTCAGATGTCAAAGTTCAAAAAGCGAAGGACAAAGTTGCCAAAGCAAGTAACGTTTCGCCGATTATTTTGAAAAATGTATTACTGCAAATACTTGAAAAATATCCACAAGTTGCAGAAATTATTGACGAAAATTTAGACGAATAAGTTATGACAGCAGCAGACAAAATACAATCTTTTGTTTCGGTGGCAGAATTGCTCTACGAAATAAAAAAAGACAGCCAATCAACAGCCGTCTTAAATCGGCGTTATGCCGTGCGTTTTATTATGCTCGACAATTTCAATCTGTATCAGGAGTTTATCAAAGAAATGACAAAGTCGGATATTCAGGTTTTCAATTTAGAACAATTGGTTGATTCCGATAACAAAGACGGTTGGATAAGTAATGATACGCTTGTAAATGCAATCAAAAATCTGGAAGGACAAGTTGTCGTTTCGCCATTTTCCGAAATAATTCGATTCTACAAAAACGATAAATTCAAAGCATTGTTTGAAGGAATGTCGTTAATGGAATTTGCAGATACTAATACTCGAATTTACATTCCTCTGATTGGCTTAAAACACCGTTTTGAAAACTTTTTGAATACATTTTCAAGAATAGAAGAATCACAACCCGTTTGGGCGGTTTATTGTGCAGAGTCGCAACCTGTGGAAATAAATTTAGTTCCCAATAATTTTCTCTGTCCCAACTCAACTAATTGTCTGAAAAATGTTTATGAATGGCTCGTTTTTTGGAAAACGCACGCCCCGACAGAGCGAATACTCTGCTCGTCAGATACAATTAATACCTATTCAAAATACTCACAGCCAGACAATATTTTTGATATAAAGAAAATTGATACGGCTTATTCATTTGTAACTCAATTTTTAAATGTGCAAACAGGTATTGACTATAAACAGGCAGAAGAAAAATTCTGGCAACAACTTTTACCATACATAAAAAACAACGCTTTTTCTTTCAAGACATTTGTAGAAGAACATTTTAATGTTCACAAACTTACAATTAAAGACCTGTTAAACCAATGGACTTCGACCGATACAACAGAATTTGACCGTTGGCTGCTCAAGCATTACTATATGCAATTTATCTGTGATAATGAATATCTTAACGGCATTATTTTTGATTGCGCAGATTATTCCCCGTTAAAATTATTCCGGGAAATAGCACTCTCAATTTTTGTTGATACAAACTCACAAAATCGGATTCAAGAACGCAATGTGCTGCTAAATTTGTTTGCCCAACAGTATAAACTGCCCGAATCGGATTTGTCGGAAACGAAAGAACAGATTTTGGATATAGCCAAAACTGATACCAATAAAGCCATTTCGCTTTGTTCAGGCAAATTTGATTTTGAAAAAGAATTGTTTATTGGCTGGTACAAAATCGGGGCGTTGAAAAATACTGATTTAGAAAAGTTATATCCTGATTTTCTCGCTTATTTATCTGATAATAAACTTGATAATTGGGCAAATGCCTACATTCAATCATATAAACAAGCCAAAATTAAAGATGACTACACAGACGAAATCAAAAAATATATTGCAGATAAGAATGCTAACGAAGATTCTTTTTTCAAATGGTATCACGCGAACGAATTTGAGTTATCCAACGAATTGCTGGCAAAAGAAAAACCAGATAAAGTCTATTGGATTGATGGACTTGGAATTGAATATCTATCTTTAATCAAAGAGATAATCGGCAAGTCGAATTTTCAAATAGAGAAATTGAAAATTGCCAAAACAGGTATTCCGTCAAGTACCGAACACAATAAATTTGAAGGTGTTGAGAAAATTGAAGATTTGGATAACTACATTCACAATAATTTGTATTACTATCCACAAACTGTTTGCAAGGAAATAGAGATTGTAAAGGAGATTTTCAATAAGATTCTAACCCAATCTGCTGAAACTACCATTGCAATAGTTTCCGACCACGGTTTAACTGCACTTTCTCGTTTGGCAGATTCCAAAAAATACGCTGCAAAGGCAAGCCACGAGGGACGGTATATTGAATTAGATAATTCAGAAACGATTGAAGATTCTGATTATATTCGTCACACAAACAACGGAGTAAATTACAAAGTTGCTCTTACACACGCTTCATTGAATAAGAAACCAATCCGCGAAGTTCACGGCGGCTGTACGCCCGAAGAAATTTTGGTGCCGTTCATTGTTATTTCAAATAAGAAATCGGCAAAAAAGGTTGAAAAAATCTTTGAAACAAAACAACAAACTGACAGCGTTGTTTCTGAAACTCAAAAGAAAAAAGGATTTGAAGAAGAAGAACTGTTTTAATATCAATAAAATATGAGTTATATAGGACAGAAAATAAAGCAGGTTTTCCCTGACATTGCAATACTTAAAGACCAAGACAATTACAGTGTCTTTAACGGCAGAAATTTGCCGTCATTTGTCAAGGATTTTCTTATTAGAAAGCATATTGATTCCTACGGTAACCTGAACAAAGAGGCAATCTTTGATTTTCTCGACAAACATATTCCGGACGACAATAATGTGGTTAAAAACCGCTTATATCGACAGGAACAGGTGCAGTTGCTTACGCGCTTTATTATTACAACCGATATAAAAGGTGGAAAAGTGCGTTTTGCTATTCCTGATGCAGGCATTAAATCCAATGAAGCCGTAATACCCGATTATGTCGTAAGCCAGCACCGAGAGGATTTGATTGATGGCGAAAAATGGGGCGTAATCAAACTGATTTATATTCCGCCTGTTGGCAAAGAAAAAGGATACATTGAACTTGCTGACTATAAACCTTTTCGCCCATACAAGGTTGATTTGCAATATTTCCGCGATTGCAGAAAGCAATTTACAACAGAAGAATGGATTGATGTACTTTTGTCTGCAATGGAATACGAGCCGAGCAGTTTTAACGGCACAACTCAAAAATTAGAGTTCCTTACACGACTTTTGATTTTTGTAGAGCCACGATTGAATATGATTGAACTCGCACCCAAAGGCACAGGGAAATCGTATGTATTCGGCAATTTGAGTAAATACGGTTGGTTGATTAGCGGCGGAAAAGTTTCGCGGGCAAAATTATTCTACGATAAAAGTCGTCAGCAGCCGGGCATAATGAAAAACTACGATTTCGTAACATTTGATGAAATTCAAACCATCATTTTCCAAGACCCGCCCGAAATGCAGGCAATTCTGAAATCATATTTAGAGGCAGGGAATGCCACAGTTGATAATTACAAATTTCTTTCAGAATGCAGTACAATGTTGATGGGAAATATCGAACTGACGAGCGCCAATCTTCCGCGACACAATAAATATTTTGCTCAACTGCCTGAAAGTTTCAAAGAATCGGCGTTGTTAGACCGTTTTCACGGTTTTATAGAAGGTTGGTATCTGCCGAGAATGAACAAAAGTATGATTTTGAAAGATTGGACTTTGAATGTAGAGTATTTTTCGGAGGTGCTGCACCTTTTACGAACAGCCCCCGAATACTCAATGCTTGTAAATGAGGTAGTTTATTCCGAAGAAAAGAGCGATTTACGCGACCTGAAAGCAGTACAACGCATTGCAGCAGCATATTCCAAATTGCTCTTCCCACATATTACAAGCGTGGAAGAATTGAACAAAGATGAGTTCAAACTCTATTGCCTTGCTCCCGCAATTCGCAGGCGTGGTATTATCAAAGAACAATGCCACAAAATTGACGAGGAGTTCAAAGAATATATGCCTGAAATTAGAATAAAGTAATTAATAAGATATATGACTGAAATTCGAAATACTGAATATAACTCTTTTTCTACTTGTTACGCAAATTGCGGTTGTCGATTTGAAACCCGAAACGATCACTGGTAACGGAGAAAAATTTGCAGACAAAGAGTTCAAAATTGCACACCATAAAATTAAATAAAAAATAATACAAAAACTATCTTGAAAAAACAGTATGCGTCATTTTTATTCCATAAAAGAACTCTTGAATACGACGAGCAGAGGTAATAATCTGAATACTGAAATGTTTGACAATCAGGAGGTGATACAAAAATATACTGAGATAATTCTTTGTTAATTTTTATTTCCTTCAAATCAGAATGTTGATATTCAAAAAATATTACAGAATAAAAACCGGACATATTGATTTATAGCTTTACAGAATCTCCATTCTGTTAGAGCGAAGTTTAGCTGTCGGAGGCTGAAAACTGACAGGCTGTGCTATACGTTTTGAATACTGTCTGCAAATTTGTCTTGATAAACGGACAAAATGTCATTTGATTTTGATAAAATTTCCGAAAACCGCTTAATTTTAAAATTGGCACAATTTATGATAGATACAAGTCAGTAAAAATAAATTAAGTGTTTAACTATAAAAAAAATATTAGGAAAAATGACAGTAAATATTAAACCTTTAGCAGACAGGGTTTTGGTAGAGCCGAAAGAGGCAGAAGAAAAGACGGCAAGCGGACTTTATATTCCGAATACCGCAAAGGAAAAACCTCAGCGTGGAACTGTTGTGGCAGCAGGTCCAGGAAAAAAAGACGAACCTATGGAAGTGAAAGTCGGCGACGAAGTCCTTTATGGAAAATATTCAGGTACAGAGATTTCGGTTGACGGTAAGGACTATCTTATTATGAGACTTTCGGATATTTTAGCTATTGTGTAATTATTAAAAAAAATTAAACGAAAAAAATTAAATTTTTATGGCAAAGGAAATTAAATTTAACATAGAAGCTCGCAACCTGATGAAATCGGGTGTTGACGCTCTGGCAAATGCAGTAAAAGTTACGCTTGGTCCCAAAGGACGCAATGTAGTGATTGAGAAAAAATTCGGCGCTCCGCAAATTACCAAAGACGGAGTAACGGTGGCAAAAGAAATCGAACTTCCCGATTCTTACGAAAATATCGGCGCTCACATGGTTCGCGAAGTTGCCTCGAAAACAGCCGACATTGCCGGCGACGGAACAACAACGGCTACAGTTTTGGCTCAGTCGATTGTAAGCGTAGGTTTGAAAAATGTTACCGCAGGCGCCAGCCCGATGGGTCTGAAACGCGGTATTGATAAAGCTGTTGCAACGGTTGTCGAAAGTTTGAAAAAACAGAGCAAAGAAGTCGGCAACAATATCGAAAAAATCGAACAGGTTGCAAGCATCTCTGCAAACAACGATCCAGCAATAGGCAAACTGATTGCCGAAGCAATGGGTAAAGTAAGCAAGGAAGGCGTTATTACGGTAGAAGAAGCCAAAGGCACCGACACGGTTGTTGAAGTTGTTGAGGGTATGCAGTTTGACAGAGGTTATCTGTCGGCTTATTTCATCACCGACACTGAAAAGATGGAAGCCGTTCTGGAACGTCCGCTCGTGCTGATTACCGACAAAAAAATATCTTCGATGAAAGATATGCTTCCCGTACTCGAACCAATAGCTCAGCAGGGACGCTCGCTTCTGGTTATTGCCGAAGATGTTGACGGCGAAGCTCTTGCCACTCTGGTTGTTAACCGTCTGCGCGGCGCCTTGAAAATTGCAGCCGTAAAAGCACCGGGATTTGGCGACCGCCGCAAGGAAATGCTCGAAGATATTGCTATTCTCACCGGCGGAGAAGTGATTTCAGAAGAAAGAGGTTTGACGCTTGAAACTGCAACTCTTGAAATGCTTGGCACTGCCGACAAAATTTCTATCAACAAAGAAAATACTACAATTATCAACGGCGCAGGCGACAAACAGAAAATCGACGCGCGTGTTTCCCAGATTCGCAAACAGATGGAAGTTACAACTTCTGACTATGACCGCGAAAAATTGCAGGAACGTCTTGCCAAATTAGCCGGCGGCGTAGCAGTTCTGTACGTTGGAGCCGCTTCGGAAGTCGAAATGAAAGAAAAGAAAGACCGTGTGGACGATGCCCTCAGCGCAACACGCGCAGCAGTAGAAGAAGGCATTGTTGCCGGAGGCGGTGTGGCTTATATCCGCGCAATTCCCGATCTCGAAAATCTTAAAGGCGACAATGACGACGAAAATACAGGTATCCAGATTGTTAAACGCGCAATCGAAGAACCTCTGCGTCAAATAGCCGAAAATTCGGGAGTAGAAGGCTCGATTGTCGTTCAAAAAGTAAAGGAAAGCGCCAACGAAATCGGCTACAACGCTTATCTCGACAAATACGAAGACCTGTTCAAAGCAGGCGTTATCGACCCGACAAAAGTTACCCGCGTCGCTTTGGAAAACGCCGCTTCGGTTGCCGGAATGTTCCTTACAACAGAATGTGTCATTGTTGACATAAAAGAAGAACATCCCGCGCCGGCAAATCCCGGAATGGGCGGAATGGGTGGAATGATGTAATTCAGGCACTGAATTTATTACTCATAATATTTATAATTAAGGGAAGTTGTCCGAAATTTTTTTTCGGGCAACTTTTTTGTTGCAGAGTATTGTAAAATGATTTTAATATACAGACTTATTTTTAACAAAATTGCATTATTACAATTTTTATTTTTACTTTGTAAAAAATTTTGATGATTTTTTGCATGAATACAGAGAAAGAAATTTTAAATACAGATATAAAATTTTTACAGGGAGTAGGTCCCAAAAAAGCAGAGCTTTTGTTTTCAGAGTTAAAAATATCGACTTTTAACGATATGCTCTATTACTTCCCATTCCGATACATCGACCGTACCATTTTTTATAAAGTAGGGGATATTTCTCCCGATATTCCATACGTTCAGCTTTATGGCGAAATTGTATCTATGCGGACTGAGGGCAAGAACAGCCGAGCAAAAAGACTTGTATGCAGATTTGTCGATTCGACCGGCAGCATCGAACTTGTTTTTTTTCAGGGATATAAATGGTTAATGGAAAAAATAAAACCCAGAGAAAAATATGTAGTCTTTGGTAAACCATCATTTTTTAACTCCGAAATCAATATGGTACACCCTGAAATAGATATTCCCGATTCTGAAAACACAAATGCCTCGATGTCAAACATAAGCGGCGTTTACAATTCGACGGAAAAACTGAGAAACTATATCGGAAACAAATTATTTGTTAAACTGATGTTTAATCTCCTGAATACCGTTATGCACAAAATTCCTGAAACTTTACCATCATATATTGTAAATAAATACAGGCTGCTCGGTTTGCCGGAAGCTTTGCAAAATATTCATTTTCCCAGAAATCTGGCAGCGCTGGAATCGGCGCGTAACCGTCTGAAATTCGACGAACTGTTTTTTATACAGTTGAGAGTGCTGTATCAGCGCAGCGAACGGAAGCAGACGTGCAGAGGATTTGTGTTTAAAAGCGTTGGAAAACATTTTAATCATTTTTTCGAGAATAATTTGCCGTTTCAGCTTACTGGGGCGCAAAAAAGAGTAATTCGTGAAATAAGAAACGATACAGGTTGCGGCAAACAAATGAACAGACTGTTACAGGGCGACGTTGGCAGCGGTAAAACGCTTGTAGCCCTTATGGTTATGCTGATTGCCGCCGACAACGGATTTCAGTCGTGCCTGATGGCGCCGACCGAAATTCTTGCAACACAGCATTTTGAATCCATACAGAATCTGCTTGCAGGAATGGATATTAAAACTGCTCTGCTTACAGGTTCGACAAAGAAAAAGGAACGTACAGCAATACATAAAGCTCTGATAGAAGGCAATATAAACATACTCATCGGCACTCATGCCCTTATTGAAGACGAAGTACAGTTTGTAAGACTCGGTATGGTTATTATTGACGAACAGCACCGTTTCGGCGTCGAGCAGAGAGCAAAACTGTGGAAAAAATCGGAAAACCCGCCTCATATTCTTGTAATGACGGCAACTCCTATACCCAGAACGCTGGCAATGACCGTTTATGGCGATTTGGACACTTCCATAATCGACGAATTGCCGGCAGGAAGAAAATCGGTGAAAACCATACTGTTTAACGACAGTAAACGTCTGGTACTGTTCGGTTTTTTGAGAGAACAAATAGCCGCCGGACGACAGGTTTATATCGTATATCCACTTATAAAGGAATCTGAAAAAATGGATTTTAAAGATCTTGAAGACGGTTACGAAAGTATTGTCAGAGCGTTTCCTCCGCCGGAGTATGTAACGGTTGCAGTTCACGGTAAAATGAAACCCGCCGAAAAGGATATTTCCATGAAACTGTTTGTCGAAGGAAAAGCGCACATCATGGTCGCCACGTCAGTTATCGAAGTCGGCGTAAACGTCCCCAACGCTTCTGTAATGGTGATAGAAAGCGCCGAACGTTTCGGACTTTCGCAGCTTCACCAGCTGCGCGGACGGGTGGGCAGAGGCGCCAGCCAGTCGTACTGTATCCTGATGGCTGACTACAAACTGAATAAGGAGTCGAAAAAACGTCTTGAATTAATGGTCGAAACAAACGACGGATTCAAAATTGCAGAAGAAGACATGAAAATGCGCGGTCCGGGAGACCTTGAAGGTACAATGCAAAGCGGATTACCGTTTGAACTGCGAATTTCTGATTTGAACAGAGACAGCAAACTGCTTGAAGCTGTCAGAAAAATTGTTGAAAATATTCTGGAAAACGACCCGCATCTTGAAACCGAAGACAACAAAGTTTTGAAAGATTTTCTTAACCGTCAAAATATTCAGAAAGATTTCAGTAAAATATCTTAGAGTTATGTTTATGTTTTGTAATTTCTACAAATTTATTCCCCTGTTCAGCGTTTTTTATCGGCGATCCTGTTAAAATCACATTTACAACAGTATCTGCCAACATTATTTTTATCTCATTTTGCAAAAACACTGTTTTTATTTTTCACATTACAATTAAATTCATTTTAATTTATATTCTGTTACAACAAAACCTTCTTCGGGCAGATTCAAGGTCTCAAACTGTTTTACAAGATTCGGCGAAAGCATATTCTCTTCATAACAAATGTGCATAGTATTTGTCATAAAATGCAGATTATACGCAAATTTTGAATCAACAGACCTTAACTGAACAGGACGTGTAGAAAATTCGTTATTTGTTTCAGCGTTATATTCAATATCGTTTTTCATTGATTGATAGCGATATACAGCCTGCGTCTGTTTGTTATACAGAATGTTACAGATATTCCTGCCTCTTTTACAGGTTAAATAAATACATGTATCATTTTCAAAATAATGATTTATCCAGAATGTC
>JAIROW010000273.1 GCA_031257315.1 Prevotellaceae bacterium | reverse complement strand
ATTAGCTTTCAACGCAATTAACGGTCAAATATCATAGTGATGTAATCATGTCGGATTTTGCATTGTGCATTTTGCATTTTGCCGTCTTTGGTCAAATTTGCCCGTGAGGACATTCTTATCAATCGAAAAGCCGATTAATGTAGCATATTCCTGTTTTTTATTGATATACAATATTTTACGGGTGATACTCTAAACTCTAAGCTCTAAACGTAAGGCAGAGACGCACTGTGGAGCGTCTCTGCATAATATGAAGAAGAAGTAGTATGATTTTTTTCCGATATATTCTGTTCCTTTTTACAGTTTTATTAAGGAATTATATCGTTTATATGTTAAAAAACTGTGTTTGTATTAACAAAATTACCAATCTTTCCAAACATTTCAGAGTGCAAATTGATACACTTTTCAACCATTTAACATAATTTAAACTTGTGCAAAGTTACAAAAAAATTTTAACATGCAAACTTTTTATCACAAAAACAGTTAAAAAAAATGCAGTACATTATTCACAAAATAAAATAATATTTGAGACTTGTTACAGTTCAATATTTAATCTATTATCCATACCCTTAGCGTTTTACCTGTCTGTGATTATGGACAGTCGCGTTCTTTGAAAGGTTAAAATATATATTCAATATTATAAGACAAATTAACTGAAATTTTTTCGAGACGCGATATTGAAACGCAGAGCTTTTACATGTCGAGACAAAATACAGTTAAAGACACATGTTCTGTTCACTCGCTTCACTGTCCCGATATGAAAAAAAACAGGAAAATGTCGGTAAAGAAAAGCTGCCCGATTTTTTTCGGGCAGCTTTTCTGTAAGTTATTAATAAACACTATTGTAAACTCTAAAAAATAAGAATTATAAACTATTTATTTGCATTATTCACAGCTATGTCCACTATTGTTTGCATTTCGGCATAATTTTCTTCCATGCTTTGCAGCAGTTTAAACTGAGCCAAAGAACGTTCGAGATTGTGCTTCGTACTCTTTATTTTGTAATAAATATCTCCGTCGAGGTAATCGGTTAAAAATCTGACGGTTTGCATATATGTCAGCAGTTTTGCGCCAAGTGCAAGATTGTCGATTTCCGTACCGGTCAGGAAATCTTTTGCAGTGGTCAGATAACCGTTTGTATATGCTTCAAATATTCTGAGGTCTATTGATACGTTGTCGAGATTTGTATCGTCTTCGGCGCCGGTATTTGCGCCTGTACGTATAAAATCGCCAAAATCTGACAGGACATAGCCTGGCATAACGGTATCAAGATCGACAACGCATAAAACTTCTGTGCCTTCGGCGTTAAACAGCAGGTTGTTTACTTTCGTATCACAATGATTTGTGCGTTTTGGCAACCGTCCTTCTCGGTGCAGTTTTTCGGGCAGACACATTTCGTCAACACGTTTTTCTATTTCCTGAACAAGATCATAGACTTCAAAAAAACGTCCAGCGCGGTTCTGCCTCACCGCGTCCCAGAAAGTATCCAGGCGACTTTCCATGTTGTGGAAGTTTGGAATTGTTTCATACAGCGGTCCTCCGTGCAAATCGGCAAGCATGTTTTGAAATTCTCCAAAAGCCTCTCCCGCTTTTCCTGCAAGTTCGGGGTTGATTTTGTCAAAACTCGTACTGTTTTTTATGAAATCCATTAACCGCCAGTAGTTTCCCGATTCGTCTTCATGGTATAACAAACCGTCCTGTGCTGCAATCAGATTAAGAACTCTCCGTTCAACGTCCTGTACTCCTTTTTTCAGGAGTTTTTTTCTGATATGAGAAGTTACTCTAAGAATATTGTTTTGCAGTTCGGGAATATTTTTGAATATCGAATGGTTAATTCTCTGCAAAACATACTCTTTTCCGTCAACCGACACTTTGTAGGAATCGTTTATGTGTCCAGCTCCGAGAGGAGAAACCTGTATCTTGTCTCCCGAAACAAATTTTCCGACTATTTTTCCTAATTTTTCCATTATTAAATCATTTTAACATTCATTTTTTATGATACAATAATATTTATTTTGCAAAAATACAGTATATATTTAAAAAATACAACCATTTTTTTTATTACCTTACTGTCAGCGCAATAACAGAGATAAATGCGGCAAAAAAAGTCCAATCGACACAAATGGTTTCAAAAAAAACGGCGATTTTCAGCGTCAGATATAAAATATTTTTGTACCTTTGGGGCGAATTTAAGTCATGAAATGTGCTTATGATGGTAACTAAAAGAAATGTGAAAAGAAGGAAATATAAACGTTGGATATTCCTGTCCGGTTTTATTTTAGGTTTTTTAATTGTATTTTTATTTAACGAAGTTATAACTTACACTTCAACAGATGAATATTGCATGTCGTGCCATATTCATCCCGATGCAGACGAAACATGGAAACAGTCTGTACACCACAACACAAAAAGCGGAGTTACAGTCCATTGCGTTGACTGTCATTTGCCGCCGAAAGGGTCTTTCAGACATCTGTGCGTCAAGGGAAAAACTGGCATAACAGACCTTTGGAGGTACTGGACAAAAGACAGCGCCTCGTTTAACTGGGAGCAAAAACGTCGCATGGAACACGCTGTAAAAATTGTTTACAACGAATCGTGCGAAGACTGCCACAAAACGCTATATACGAAAAATATTTCGAGCGAAGGGGCAATTTCTCATTTGTATTATGAAGAGAACAAAGAAAAATTAAACCTGCAATGTATAGGCTGCCACCTTGACGCAGGTCATTACAATGCAAATTATGCGCATAAAAACGAACTGTTTGGAAATGAATCCGATAAAACAAGAGAAATATTCGATTCGGCTACCAAAATAACAGGGTTTGAAAATTTTACTGAAAAAATACCGGGTACGCCAGTCTCGTTCAATATGATTGCAATTCAGGGCGGTACGTTTTCGATGGGAAGTCAGGCAAAGGAATCATACAGAAACGAAGACGAAGGACCTGTTAGGGAAGTAACCGTCAGTCCGTTTTATATGGCTGAAGTAGAAGTTACATGGGACGCATTTCTTACATTTCGTTTTGAAACACAGTCGGAAGGGCGCGTTGACCAGAGTATAATTAAAGCCCGAAACCTGCAACCGGACGCAATCAGCGGTCCCACGCCTCCATACGGTCAACCAGACCAGGGATGGGGCTATGGCAACAATCCGGCAATAACTATGTCGTATTACGCTGCCGAAATTTACTGTAAATGGCTGTCAATGAAAACAGGCAAAAAATACAGACTGCCAACCGAAGCCGAATGGGAATATGCCGCGAGAGGCAATACAACAACTCCGTACTATTTTGCCGGCAACCCTAAAAAATATACAAGAGACAGATGGTGGAACAGCGTATTCGGCGTAGATACAGCAGTGATAAACAGCTATATAATATATCAGGAAAATTCTAACGGACGCACATATTCAGGAGACCGAGTGATGGCAAATCCGTTCGGACTTAAAAATATGCTCGGAAATGTAATGGAATACTGCTCCGACTGGTATTCTCCGACAGCCTATTCCGAAACTCTCGAAAAGGTAACAGACCCGAAAGGTCCGGAAAGCGGCGAAGAACATGTTGTCAGAGGAGGTTCATATTCGTCTGACGCTAAAGACGTAAGAGTTGCTTCCAGAGATTATTCGCGTACAAACGAATGGCTGAAAACAGATCCGCAATCGCCAAAAAGTTTATGGTGGCTTTCCGACTGCACAAAAATAGGATTCAGAGTGGTCTGCGAAACTGAAAATTAAAAATTAATAACCAAAAAAAATTAATAAACTGTAAATTATGGGTTAAAACTCATGATTTACAGTTTATTGTTTTTGGAATACGAGATATAGCATAAATATAACAGGTTAGCATACGAAAAGTATTGTCGGTTCTGATAAAATCCGACAAAATCATTACGCCTGAACAGCAATCTTGATATTCCTGAAAACAGCCGGTAAGAGATAAATTGATTATATTTGCAGCAGAATATTTTGTGCCAATATGAAACAAAGAACTGTACTGCAATTGTTTATACTGTATTCGCTGCGGAGAGAAGGAAAAAGCAATATCGGATTTCGTCTTGCCTGTGTTTTTTCAGGCAAAAAAAGAGCAACGCGCCGTTATTTCAAAAAAATGTTTACAGACTGCGATATTGCTACTTACCGACATTTTTGCAAACAGTTCTGCGAAGAACATTTGTGCGATATTCAAAAATGGCTTGATGAAAGTCGTTCCTTAACCCGTCTATATTATCCGGACAAATAAATTTCATGTAAACTTTTTAAACTCCGTTATCTCATTATTATTTTAATGAGATAACGGAGTTTAATTTTCTACATTGTAAACACATTGCGGATTTCGTCGATGGCGGCAATCAGCCCGTCGGGATTTTTACCTCCGGCAGAGGCAAAGTGCGGCTGTCCTCCACCGCCGCCCTGTATGTGTTTTGCTGCCGAGCGTATTATTTTAGCTGCGTCATAGCCGTTTTTCACCATGTCGTCGCTTAACATCAGGGTTATGTTTGGCTTGTTTTTTTCGATGTTGCCTGCTGCAAAAACAAATTTCTCGGTATATTCGCCCCTGAACTGAAAAGCAATATCCTTTATTATTTCGGTATGAATATTCATGTTCAGAACAAGCAGATTGATGTTTCTGATATTTTTTATCTGTCTGGCAAGTTCGGTTTTCATTTGCGCCAATTTTTCCTTTTTAAAATCATCAATTGTTTTTTTGAGTTCCTGATTTTCGGCAAAGAATTTTTGCAGGGTTTGGGTAATATTCGGAACATTGTTGAACATATCTCTGATTTCGAGCATAATATCCTGCTGTATATAGAGGTGTTTTTCGCAGTTTTCGGCTGTTACGGCTTCTATTCTGCGTATTCCGGCAGCAACCGAGCCTTCGCTTATAATTCGGAACGAGCCAATATTTCCGGTATGCGCGACATGCGTGCCTCCGCAAAGTTCAACGGATTCACCAAATTTCACTACTCTTACTGAGTTTCCGTATTTTTCGCCAAACAGCGCCATCGCCCCCATTGCTTTTGCTTCGTTTATTGGCAGGTTTCGATATTCGCACAGCGGCAAGTTTTCTCTTATTGAACGGTTTACAAGTTTTTCGACTTCCCGCAGTTCCTGACTGTCAGGCTTTTGAAAGTGCGAAAAATCGAAGCGCAAAACGTCTGCCGACACATACGAACCTTTCTGTTCGACGTGCGTTCCCAGTATTTTTCGCAGTGCGGCGTGCAGCAGGTGGGTTGCAGTGTGGTTACATTCGGCTGCTTTTCTTTTTTCTGCATCGACTTCTGCAATAAATTTTGCCGACAGATTTTCGGGTAGTTTTGCGACAAGATGCACCGACAGGCTGTTTTCTTTTTTTGTATCGAAAATATTTATACGCTCGCTGTCCGAAATCAGAACGCCGCTGTCGCCGGTCTGTCCGCCCATTTCGGCATAAAATGGAGTTTTTGAAAGGACAATCTGGTAAAATTCACTGTTTTTCTGTTTTACTTTTCGATAACGCAGAATATGTGTTTCGGACGAGAGGCTGTCGTATCCCGAAAATTCCGTTTCACCCTCCTGCAAGACAATCCAGTCGTCGGTTTCGACTGACGAGGCATTGCGTGCGCGTTCTTT
>JAIROW010000267.1 GCA_031257315.1 Prevotellaceae bacterium | reverse complement strand
CCCTTTCAAAGGTTCGTTTGCGATAAAAATATTGGCGACGCCATGACGAATATATTCATAATCAACACGTGCCTCCTTGCCGGGTTGAATGGCTTCTTCTCTGACGGTTTCTATCATTTATTCCGGCGATTCGTCCATGCAAACTACCGGAAAATCCTCATTATAAGGGCGCTTGTAAACCTCCAAAACCTGTTCCATGTGAGCGACAGGCTCTGGATTGCGGCGGCAATTCAGACAGGAAGACTGTTTGAGACGGCGGAGGTCGAGCTAAAAAAGTTATAGCCGCCGCATCAATAAAGGTGCAGAACAACTGGATAGGCTTACTGGACACGGCTATGCGATACTATCTGCACTTCGATGCGGCGGACATGACCGACGACCGATGGGCGGAGTGTATCGCGCAGCTTGCTTTTCTCAGAAATCAGGAAAAAGAGGCTTCCGAAAGCGTTGGCAAACAGTGGACAGAACTTTGATATTACTTTTTGTCTATTTTAAGCTCCTTGCCATTATGGACTGCCCTGCCACTGTGAACCGGCTTGTTTAACGGCTTTGCGTCAACGGAACTGTCGTCGCTGTTTATTGTTATTTTGAGTGTTGTTTTACTTGGGGTTGGGCGTTCTTTTTCCCACGGAAAATGAATCTCTGGGCTGCTTAGATATTTTTCGGCAAACCATATTAAACCGCAGACAAAATAATAAACAATGATAATTAATATAAAAAGATGAAACATAATTTTAATTTTAAAAAATAATGGCAAAGTTAAAGAAAAAAATTTAATACGCAAAATTAATGTCAAAAAAAGTAGTAGAATTTGAAATAAACGTAGGCGGAAACGGTGTTGTCAATATAGATAAACTAAATGTTTCCGTTCAAAAAGCTGCAAGCGGGTTTGATAAACTTTTGGTAGGTGATATACAAAGTATGCTGCTTCTGCGTCATTGCATGTCGGGTTACTTAAAAAAAGTCCAGTACATTCTGGATTTTTTTTAAGTGAATAGCCTGATTTTTCGTGTAATTTTCCACAGTTTTTTCATGATTATATTGTATCCAGTCTGTCGGCAGCCGCCCGCTGCGCCGCGTTTATTACCTTTGCATAAATTTGGGTAGTCCGTATTTCGGAATGACCAAGATTTTTACTGACAGTTTCGATTGGAACTTCCAGCGTTAAAAGTAGTGTGGCGTATGTATGCCGCGCAACATGGAAATGAATGTGCTTTGAAATTCCTGCCTGAAACGCCCAGTGCCGCAACTGTAAATTAACATAGCCTCCGTGCGGTAGCTTAAATATAAAATCATTATCATTTGCTCCGACCGGTTTTTCGGGCAACCATGAAATTGCCCGCTTCGGCAGCGGCAAATATTCCTGTTTTTTTGTCTTTTTCTGTATAAAATTTATGAAAATATTATTGCCACTGTCTTTTTGTAGCTTATTCCATGTCAGATTGCAGATGTCCGAATATCGTAAACCGCTGAAACATGAAAATAAAAAAGCCTGTTTTACAGCAGAAAATAAGCAGGGAGTATTTTCAAGAGTTTTAACTTCATCTATCGTTAGATAACATATTTCAGCTTTGTGTCTTACTGGCTTTTCTTCTGATTTTATAAATTTAAACGGATTGATAGATATTAAACTGTCTGATATTGCAGCGTTTAAAACAGTCTCGAAAAGACGTAAATACCAGCGTCTTGTATTCTCATTCAGAGGCTTTCCAGCCTGACCTCTGTTAAGATTTTCTGTTTTTTCAAGAAATTTCAAAAAACCATGACAGTATGATTTATTTATGTCTCTAAATGCCGTTTTTGTCCCGCTGTATTCTTTGATTTGCCTTGCTAAACACAGATAGTTCTGGTATGAGCCGCGTTCTTTTCCCGATTTCTCGCGTTTTATTTCAGCAAAATTTTTGATGTATTCGATTAAATTTACTTTTGCCCGTGCGCCGCTTAAAGAAAAACCGTGCGCCGCGTTCTGAATTTCCACAATCCGCTGAGCTTTGACAGCATTTGCAAGTCTTAAAGTTTCTGCATTTGCGGCTTTGTCTGCTGCATTTTTTTCAGGAATAAGATACAGTTTCAGAAATTCATACTCGCGCCTGCCGTTGCTGTACCAGTCCAGATAAATTGATTTGTTACCGTTTGCAAGCATTTTAACACGCAGTTTAACCGGCTCTTTTGCCATGTCTTTTTTGCTACCCATTTTTTTTAATTTTTTGTTGTTACAGACTGCAAAGATATTGATAAAAAACGATATTTTTTAGCTTTTATTCAAAATAATTTTAATATTCTGAAATGAAAGGCAGAACTCTATCGCAAAAACATTAAAGTTTTGCCTTTCAGGCAAAGATGAGAACGATTGTGCTACCGCATACCGCGCTTCGCTTGTATGCGGTTATGAAAATTTAGCCCATTCGGGCTGAAAAATTAGAGTTTAAAGTTTAGATATTAGAGTTTGGATATTAATAAAGTAAAATGTTCTGAAAGGACAAAATTTTCATAACCGCAGGCAAGCGATAGCGTTGCCTGCGGCTAAAAACGACAACAACAGACTGCCTGAAAGGCAGAACTCTATCGCAAAAGAATTAAAGTTTTGCCTTTCAGGCAAAGATGAGAACGATTGTACTACCGCAAACCGCGCTTCGCTAAAATTTAGCCCGAATGGGCTAAAATAACGTTTTAAACCACTGATTCTCATAATATTTGAACTTTTCATTAGATTTGCAGGCGAGATGAAAAATCAATTTCCTTCCGTTTCAGAAAAGTCAAACAGCAGGGCTATAAACATAAAAAATTGAAACAGTATGATGATAATGTTAATATCGGAACTCAAAAATATTAAAAATTTTAATTTTTAATTTATTGATTAATAAATTATTGCAAAAAAACAATACGATAATATTTGCAAATCAAAAAATATGTGTATATTTGTGCAAGTTTGATAAAAAATTGTTAAACAGTTTTTATTTACAAGTAAGATAAAATAATTATTTAATTTAATGATAACAAAATGAAAGCAAGTAAATATTTGTATTTTGTTGAAAGAGACGGTAAAGCGCTATGTTACAGCACACTGCACAACACCATGATTGCCATGTCGTCGAAAGCATGTAATGATTTTAAAACAGGAGACATGGACGAGTTCAAAATAATTTACCCGAACACTTACATGGCGCTTGTCGAAAATAAACTGATTGTTGAAGACAGCGCCGACGAACTCGCCGAAATTCGGCTGCGAAACAAAATGGAAGCCTTCGGCAACAGGCATTTTGATTTAACCGTTTTGCCAACAATGGACTGCAATCTGCACTGTTGGTACTGTTTTGAAGACCACGTGCCTGACAGCAGAATGAGCAAAGCCGTACAGGAACGTATTCTGACACATATCAGAAAAAAA
>JAIROW010000194.1 GCA_031257315.1 Prevotellaceae bacterium | reverse complement strand
GCAGATCTTCAAAATCCTGAATCCCGATTGGGAGCTTGCGAATATCAGTCATAAGCGTATCATTTTAAAAAATTCTTCTGTACAAAGGTAATGAAAAATATCAGAACCGCAAAATAGACGCTTGAAATGTTTTTCATGTTGTGAACCGATTTGAATAAAATTTACAATGCTTTACTCAACTGTTCGCAGTATTCAAACAATCCTGTATGAGTATGTCTCATTCGTTCACAATCAAAAACTAAATACATAATATTCAAGGTTATAAAAGGATATTTGAGAAAAGGCGATACATTTACGATTCAGGTAAGGCTGCGAGTTAACAGTCTGCGAGAAAAACAGAAAAAAAAGCCTCTATTTTATACATCATAATGCAGAATAATGGAGTTTTTTACGGATATTTTCATCATCGATTTTTTTCATAAAAATAAAATAGATATTTTTGTATCGTTTTTATAACAGATTTTATATTGCATATAAAGTATAAAATATTGATATTGGTAAAAGTTTAAAGATATGAATGTAAACAGGTATCAGGGACAGTACCCCAAAATAGGTATCCGTCCTACAATTGACGGACGAATGGGCGGCGTGCGCGAATCGCTCGAAAATCAAACAATGAATATGGCTAAAAGCGTTGCAGAATTGCTTGCGCAAACGCTCAAATATCCCGACGGTACGCCGGTAAAATGCGTGATAGCTGATTCTACCATCGGGCGCGTTGCCGAAAGCGCCGCCTGCGCCGACAAATTTCGACGCGAAGGCGTTGCCGTTACGCTAACCGTTACGCCCTGCTGGTGCTACGGCAGCGAAACTATGGATATGGAACGCGAAACCATAAAAGCCGTATGGGGATTTAACGGCACCGAACGACCGGGAGCGGTATATCTCGCGGCAGCGCTCGCCGCTCATGCTCAGAAAGGACTGCCGGCTTTCGGCATATATGGACGCGACGTACAGGACGCAGGCGCTGCCGAAATTCCCGACGACGTGAAGGAAAAAATTATACTTTTTGCCCGTGCAGCAATGGCGGCGGCAATCATGCGCGGCAAGTCGTACCTCTCCATCGGCGCGGTGTGCATGGGTATTGCAGGATCTATTGTCAGCGCCGACTTTTTTGAAGACTATCTTGGAATGCGCTGCGAAGGCATTGACGAAGTGGAAATTATTCGTCGCATGACCGAAGGCATTTACGACAAAGACGAATACGAAAAAGCGCTTGCATGGGCAAAAACAAACTGCCGACAGGGAGAAGACATTATCAACCGCGCAGACTTGAAGAAAACGTCCGGCGAAAGCGCAAAAGACTGGGAATTTATCGTAAAAATGACGCTGATTATCCGCGACCTGATGGTTGGCAATCCGCGTCTGAAAGAAATGGGATTTGGCGAAGAAGCACTGGGACACAACGCCATTGCTGCCGGTTTTCAGGGACAGCGTCAGTGGACTGATTTTTACCCTAACGGCGATTTTGCCGAAGCCATTCTCAATTCGTCTTTTGACTGGAACGGCGTCCGCGCCCCTTACATACTTGCTACGGAGAACGACGCGCTCAACGGCGCAGCCATGCTGTTCGGACATCTGCTCACCAACACCGCTTCCGTATTTGCCGACGTGCGCACCTACTGGAGTCCCGAAGCCGTAGAACGGGTTACGGGTAAAAAACTGGAAGGAATAGCCGCCGGCGGCATGATTCACCTTATTAACTCAGGCGCGGCGGCACTTGATGGCAGCGGCAGGCAAAACGGCAAAGACGGCAAACCTGCGATGAAACCGTTCTGGGAAATATCGGACAATGAAGCGCAAGCCTGTCTGGACGCAACTGTCTGGATGCCAGCCAATCGCGAATACTTCCGCGGCGGCGGATACTCGTCGAAATTCCTGACGCGCGGGGGAATGTCATGCACAATGGTACGTCTGAATCTGGTAAAGGGCTTGGGACCCGTGCTGCAATTAGCCGAAGGCTGGACAGCCGACATCGACCCCGAACAGCACCGCATACTCGACGCCCGTACCGACAAGGGCTGGCCTACAACATGGTTTGTCCCCCGTCTCGCCGACAGGGACGCTTTCAGGGACGTATATTCCGTAATGAACAACTGGGGCGCAAATCATGCCTCCGTTACATGCGGACACATTGGGGCAGAACTGATTACGCTGGCGTCTATCCTGCGCATACCCGTTTGTATGCACAACGTTTCCGACGACAGAATTTACCGTCCCGCCGCATGGAACGCCTTCGGCATGGACAAAGAAAGCGCCGATTATCGCGCCTGCGCAGCATACGGAGCGCTGTTCGGTAAATAAAAAATACGGCAATTCAGAATTGCGGCGCAAAAACAGAACAGTCCTGCTACTGAAAAATGCCGGACTGTTTTGCCCGCAATGAAAAATCTGCAAAACAGGATTTACCGGCTGTACAAAAAATATAAATTTATAGAATGACTGTATAATAAAAAATCACATAATGACTGTGCAATGAAAAAATATTTACTGTTGTGTACTCTCTCATTCTCGCTTTATACGACTGTCAACGCTCAGGAGTTTGACGAAGCGATAGATAAACTGTCAACTATGATGATTAGCGCATCTAAGGAACAGGACTACAAGACCAAACAGTCTTATATTAAGACTTTTGCGGAACTGCTGGAAAAAACCCTGAAAAAACCCAATTCCATCTACCAGAACTTCGACTCGATTCCTTACATGAAAGTGATTTCATCAAAAGACGGCATTGTGCGAATATATAACTGGGGAATACCCTGTGAAAACGGAGAATATCAGTACAGTGCAATTTTACAGAGACGTATTGGCGGTTCTCACAATCCGCTGTCTGATATTTATGTTCTGGAAGACGTCCGAAAACATGTAAATAAACCCGAAGAACAGATTTTGCACTGTCCCGAATGGTACGGATGTCTGTATTATGAAATTGTAGAAAAAAAGGACGGCAATAAAACATTCTATACCCTTATGGGCTTTGATTTCAACAACTTGATTTCTTACAAAAAATACATTGACATTCTTACATTTAACCCTCAGGGAATACCGTCTTTCGGAGCGCCAGTTTTTGTAGAAGACAGAGGCGCAGCAAAATGTAGAATAATTCTGGAATACTGGTCAAAATCGGCAGTGCATCTGAGTTACCATGCAGATATTGACAAATTAGTTTTCAACTGGTTATATCCAATGGTACCTGAACGGACACAAGACAAATCGTCCTATGTCCCCGACGTTACATTCGACGGATTTGAATTTAAAAACGGAAAATGGATTAAAGTAAAAAATGTACTTTTGAAAAAAAATCTGTGAACAAATGAACGAAGATTTTTTACAGTTTATATGGAATTTCAAACTATTTAATTCTCCTGAATTAAGAACAACCGACAATCGAAAACTTGAAGTAATTTCTTCCGGCGTTCGTAATAATAATTCCGGTCCTGATTTTTATAATGCAAAAATCAGAATTGATGGTACATTATGGGCTGGAACGGTAGAAATACACAGAAAATCGTCGGACTGGAACGCTCACGGACACAACAGAGACAGCGCCTACAACAGCGTTATCCTGCATGTGGTTGAAAATGAAGATACTGTTATTCACCGTCAGAATGGAGAAATTTTGCCAGCCCTGCAAATAACCTGTCCCGAAATATACAAACAACGCTACGAAGAACTCTGTAAATCGCCTCAAAACATTCCCTGTTCAAACTATATTTCAAATGTCGATTCTTTTAAAATCAAATTCTGGCTGAACAGAATTGCCGCCGAAAGAATGGAGAAAAAAACTCAGGAAATCAACAACTTGATTACTGTTGCGGGAGGCGATCTGGAGGCTGTTTTCAATTATGTACTGTTCAGATATTTTGGATTCAAAACCAATGCCGTGCCGTTTGAAATGCTGGCAATGAGTCTGCCTGTCAGACTTTTGAGAAAATATCACTGTTCGCTGTTCTCGCTTGAAGCATTACTGTTCGGTCAGGCAGGATTTTTGGAACAGAGTATTGATGATGAATATTTTAACAGTTTAAAATCCGAATATTCATATCTTAAAAGTAAACATGAACTTGCTCCAATGGACAGGGCTTTATGGAAATTTTCCAAACTGCGACCGGGAAATTTTCCTTCAATCCGTATTGCCCAGATTGCCGCACTGTTGCATAAATATCAATCACTGTGGGATATTATTGTTCCATTAAACAATATCAACGATATTTACAGCATTTTTGACGTAAAAGCGTCGGAATATTGGGACAGCCATTATGTTTTTGGAAAAATGTCGCAAAAAAAATCGGCAAAAAAAATCGGCAAAGATTCAGTAAATATCATAATAATCAATGCAGTATCGCTTATGCTGTTTGTATATGCAATTTACAGAAACAATGAAAGTATGAGAGAAAAATCGCTACATTTTCTGGAAATAACAGACGCTGAATCAAATTCAATCATTTCTGAATGGAGCGCATGTGGAATTATACCGGTAAATGCGCTCGAAAGTCAGGCTTTACTGCATCTGAAAAACGAGTACTGTTTACACAGAAAATGCTTGAAATGCGCTATTGGTAAAGAAGTTATCAAAAATATTCTTAATCTTGAACCGTAATTTTTACAGTATTTTAAAGATTGGGCTGATTGGAAATTTGAGTTTATAAGGGTTTGAATATGTCCGTTATACATGGCTGACAGAAATGTAACACGGTAAAAAACAGCCGTTTCTGAATTTTTCAAAATGGAAAAAGTATTGTTTTCGAGGTTATATGCAATTACCTCCTGTATCAAATTTACGGTATGATATTCAGTTCAAATATTTTGAAAGTTCAAACAGAGTCAGTGAAACTCCTGCTTTTCCATATACAAATCCTGTATAATTTAAGGTATATGAATTTAAAAGTAATACTTCGGTTAATTTTTTTAATGTTTCTTTCGTTATCACAACATCTGTAACTGGTTTAAACGCATTTTATATTTTGCTTCCTTTTTTTAATAATATCATGACTATATATTTTTGCCTGCAAAGGGGCGCTGTTACGAACAAAAATAAAAGCGTCAAATCTTTTATTTAAATCCATGTAAACAAATTGTGGTTCGTTTTTATCTTTACGGCGTACCAGCCTCAATTTATTAAATGTTTTTGGCAATGTTTCCGATTTACAGTATATATATTCTGCTTTACTGTTCATGCAGAATTTTTCAAAACTGTGATTTTCAGGGTATTCCAGTACGAAATTTTTTTTGTTGTAGCCGTAAGTTCCGATGCCTATCTGAATACTTAAACAGAAATACCTGTTTCCGTATTTTTGAGATATAAAATATCCTAACTTTTTATCCGGTAAAATATTATGTCGTTCATACGTTGAATTTTTTCTGTTCAAATCAACACTGCGCGAAACAATTGCAAGTATTCCGTCTGGAGTCAGGTATCCGGAAATAATTTTTTCAAACATGTTCCATCTTTTCAAATCAATTATTTTATTGATGCTGTCCAGACAGGTCTCAAATTCATATAAACCATTATAACGAAATATATTATCATTTTCATCGACAATACTTTTCAGGTAGTTATAATCTGTTTCTCCAACATATTTTTTGATTGTTGCGGCATTGGAGTGTACATATTCGCCAAGTTTTGTTGTTTTTCTCCAGTTTTTCAGAATTTCCGGTAATAACGTTATGTTTGTTATTATTCCTGCATCTTGTAAATAAAGCAAATAATCAAAAGTAGATGTTGGCGATAAAAAACCCAGTCCAAACATTCGTACTTTTTCAGACTGTCCTGAATTATGTTTGCGCAACCATACGAGAAATTCTGTAGTCGGATAGTCTGACGCCATATCCTTACTTATTTCTTTTATTGCATTTTCAGGCAGTATGCCCTGCGTGTACAAACCATAAATCATGCATGTATTTGCAGAATTTTCAAATACTATGACTTTGCAGTTATTGTTCAAAATCAGATGCTTGAGATAGCTCAAAACTGCATGTCTAATATTTGCGCTGTATTCTACGGATTCGCCTATTCCGACAATTTTTTTGCTGTTAAAATCATGTATGTTTTTCAAACCGAAATTATCATTTTTCAATTAATAATCAGGATTATAAAAAATATTATAAAATAATTGTTTAACAAAATTTAACATTGAGGCATGATTTTCAATTTTTTCATTTTTCATAAAAACGGCTGTTTCAAACAATGTCAATGCCATGCCTGCCTTACCCCGCATAAAACCCACAGAATCCATTGTGTAAGCATTAAGCAGGACGGATTCTGTAGATTTCTCGGTAATATATTCTGTCAGTAGCATTTAAAAAATTCCGTCACGTTCATATTCCCGTACTTCAATTTCTCTGTATGCAAAATCAAAGGCAATATCCATTATTTTGGTCTGTTCTGGACTGAGCGGATACATTATGCCTCTCAGTTTAACATATTCATTCTGATAGACGTCTGTCGTATTTGGCGACGACCAGTAAAACTGCCAGAAACGCAATTGATAACCTCTGGAAAATGTAGATAGCGATTTCAGCATCTGTTGAGGATTTTTTTCCGTATAATAATGTATCAAATCCTGTAAATAAGTAACACATCGGAATCCGCTCCAAATACCTGTGATGGACAGAGTTACAAGTCTTTTATAATATGCGGCAACAGGAACATTCGAGAGTTTGTTGCGAAAAGCGGCAAGGTGTTTTTCGCAGAAAAGCCTGTCTTTTGCTGGATTTAGCATTGTTTCGTAAAACTGCATAAAAGTAACAGGAAAAGCAGCAAAGTATGCCATTTCAGCGCCTTCCTTACCGTTTACCAAATCTTGATAGGCGTTGACAAGCGCAGTATCTGTCTGGGAATAGCTTTTATTCCAGATAAATATACATGCAATAACAATTAATATGGATTTTTTTAACATTGTTTATCGTTTAAAAATTATACATATTCGGTTAACCGTTAATTAAAAAACAGAATCAGGAACATCTAATTCTTTCCATGCAAAATCAAAGGCAATATCCATTATTTTAGTCTGTTCGGGACTGAGCGGATACAAGACGCTTCTTAATTTCACATATTCATCTCGGTAGTTATGTGTGGCAACCAGCGACGACCAGTAAAATTGCCAGAAACGCAACTGATATCCTTTTGAAAATTTGGATAAGGCGTCCAGCATTTTCTGAGGTTCTTTTTCTGTATGTTTTTGAATCATTTCGCGCAAAGACTCGGCTCCCACCTCCCACCTTCCACCTATCGACAGAGAAACTAATTTTTTATAATAGACGTCAGAAGGTATGCTCGAAAGTTTATCGCAAAAAGCTGCAACATGCTGATCTAATAAATGATATTTAATATTTGGTTTTAAGTATATCATGTAAAAATCGCTGAAAGAAGACGGAAATGAATAAAAAAAAGTTGTTTCCGCCTTTTTTTTGCCATTCATCAAATCGTGGTAGGCTTTATTAAGTTTTGTCGTATCTTTCCGTGAATAAAGCTGTACGGACAGTAATAAGCCTGTTATAAAAATCAATATCTGCTTGAACATAATTTTATTTTTTTATAATTAACTGATATTTAAATATTTTAATCAAAAAACCTGATTTTTTTACTTTGCAAGTATAATAAAAAATGAATAAAACAACAATTTTATGATATAATTTAAAAAAATTTTACATGTTTTTTGCCGGTTTTTCTTTTTCTCCTTCCGCGTCCTGTTCATACTGACTTTGTATCAGTTCGTAGTAAAATCTTCTGTTTTTCATTAAACTTTCGTGATTTCCCGCTTCCGCAATCATTCCCGCTTTCATGACAATAATCTGGTCGGCTTTTCTGACGGTGCTGAGCCTGTGCGCAACTACAATAACCGTTCTGTTTTTGAAAGCGTTATTAAGAGCTTTGACAATTTTTTGTTCGTTGACTGTATCAAGCGCATTTGTAGCTTCGTCGAGAAACAGATACTCCGGCTGTTTATATAAAGCTCTTGCAATAAGTATTCTTTGACGCTGACCTCCGCTAAGTCCGCGTCCCATTTCGCCTATCATTGTCTGGTATCCCTGAGGCATTGCCTCTATTTCTTTTGCAATGTTTGCAATTTCGGCAGCCTGTTTCAGTTTTTTGTAGTCAATGTTGTCTTCGTTCATGACTATATTGTTCTGGACAGTATCGTTAAACAGTTTGCCGTCTTGCATCACAAAACCGCATTTGCTTCTCCACTGTCGCAGACTTATATTGTTGATATTCATGTCGCCCATGCAAATTTTGCCGTATGAGGGCTGGTACAGTCTGAGTAGCAGTTTCAGCAGAGTGGATTTTCCGCAGCCACTGTCGCCGACAATTGCCGTAACTTTGCCTTCGGGTATTGTAAGATAGATATTCTGAAGCGCTAATGGCGCATGTGGGGAATATTGAAAAGACAGATTGCTGACATGCAGGCTTTTATCGGACGGAAGTTCAAGGCTGTTCGACACTTTCGATGAAATGTCGTCTTCGTCGGTCAGTTTGTGGATTTCGTTGATACGCATGAAACTTATTTTCGCATACTGTGCCGACTGTATAAATCCGACCAGCTGTGCAACGGGACCGTTCAACATTCCAGTTATAAACTGGGTTGATATCATCATGCCGAAAGTGATTTCTCCGTCTATTACGGCTATTGCGCAGAAAAATGTAACAGCAAGATTCTGTATCCCGTTGATAAACTGTGCGCCCAGAGTCTGTGCATTGTTTATTTTCAGTACTTTAATACCCAGACGGTAGAGACGCGCCTGTATAGCCTCCCATTTCCAGCGTTTAATGTCTTCGTAGTTGTTAATTTTTATCTCCTGTACGTTTCCGATGGTTTCGACCCAGTAGCTCTGATTTTTTGAATTGAGTTCAAAATATTCCCAGTCAAATTTTTTGCGCAAGCCGAGAAAAATCAGTATCCACGTTACATACAGAATACTGCCGGCAATAAAGATAAAGAATATTGTTGCATTGTAAATCAGTAAAATGACGCTGAAAACGAGAAATGTTACTGTCGAAAAAATCATTCCCAGAGAATTGTTCATTACAAAACTTCTGATGCGCTCGTGATCGTAGGCGCGTTGAAGTATGTCGCCCACCAGTTTGTTTTCAAAAAATGTAACCGGAAGTTTCATCAGTTTTATCAGATAATCGGATATAAGCGAAATGTTTACCCTTGTTGACACATGCAACAATACCCAGTCGCGCAGCACATTCGACAGCGTTATGCTCAGCAGCAGAGTTATGTTGGCAATCAGCATCATATAAATAAATGTTGTGTCCCGCGTATAAATGCCTATGTCGATAACTGATTTTGAAATGAAAGGCAAAAAAGCCTGTAATGCGGTAGCTATCAGCATTATGGCAAACAAAATTGCAAATGCGTTTTTATATGGTGAAAAATATCCCAGCAGGTTTTCAAACGTTTTTAATCTTTCAGTTTTTTCATGCGCCTCAATCTGCATGAAATTTGCCATAGGTTCAAAAGTCATAGCTGCTCCTGCGTCTTCTCCTTCCTTGTACCATTTTTCAGCAAACTGCGCGGACGAATATGACAGCAGACCCTTTGCCGGATCGGATACATAAACCGTATCTTTGCCGGCTTTGTAAACCACAATAAAGTGATTGCTGTCCCAGTGGATAATGCACGGCAGGACTATCAGATTTTTCAGGTCTTCGATTCCTGCCTTTATGGCGATGCTTCTGAGTCCGATTTTTTCGGCTGCATAACTTATGTCGAGAAGCGAAACGCCCTCGCGGGTTATTCCGCACAAATCGCGCAAATACTGCAACGAATAGTATTTACCGTAATATTTTGCAATAATTTTCAGACACGCCGGACCGCAGTCTTTTGCATCCATTTGATACTCATGAGGAAACCGTTTCAGCATATTTGATTCAGTATATAAATTAACAATGCAAAGATAACGTTTTTTATCAGAAATTACCCAAATTTTATTTATTGAAAGCGAATTGCGAAATAGAAATATTTTTTTTAACTTAACGATATATATTTTTTAATAAAGCAAATCCGAGTCCTGCCAATCCCTGATTTAGAAGAATATCATTGACTGTTAAAGTCTCCTGTTTTTCTTCGACAAATTTGTAAATTATATCATTAGAAGGTAATTCAATAACTGTATTTTGCGTGTTTTTAAAATAAACCGTATTCTGCCATGTCTGTACAATAAAATCATTTACATCGTTATTGTATGATTTTATTTCAGAATGGATATGATTTTTTAAAGCAAGAAGTTTTGTCCATTTGCGTTTATGTTCAGGATTTATAAAAGTTAATATATTGTTAAGGACAAATAAGTCGTTGTTTTCAAAATATTTTCCGTTCATAACTTCCTCTGCTATATCTGTAATTGATGTCTTTAGGCGTATAAAATTTCTATTTTTTACATACAGTTTTAAATTATCAATACAAATTATACAGTATAACAATGAATTTAAATAGCATAGATTAAATCTTGATTTGTCTTTTTCTATTTGACTGCAACAGTAATCCAGTAATTTGTGTAATTTTTCATTTTGTCCTGTAATATTTGTACTCATGCGTGCGAGAAAATACAAACCTTGTCCAAAAACAGAATATGATGGAGTTCCTGTTATTTGCGAAAAAATTCTTGAATCAACATTTTGAAGAACTTCATTTGGTTCGCCATCTACAAATTTGTTTTCCATCAGATAGTTTGTTGCCCAGCCTATGCCAGTTAATCCGTTTTCAAAATCAGCAGAAACAAGGGCAATAGATGCTAAAATTTCATCAAACAAATCGTTTGCAAAATCGTTGTAATACTCGTTATCAGAGTAATATGCATAATGATACAGAAAAAATGCAATTCCCGTTTTGCCGTTTAAAAAACCTTTGTTTGTAACGTGAGAACTGTACAATACAAGCGTATTGGCTATTTTTTGTAAAATTTTATCCATTAGTTGTTGAATTATGTGTTCTTTTGTCTAATTATTTTGTAAAAAAACTCTATCAGATCGGGAATATAATAATCGTATGAAAATTGCAATCTACGATTATAGATATCTGCTTTTAATTTATCTAACAATTCTTTATTTCTCAATTGAATTATGACGTCTTCAATTGTTTTAAAAAAAATACCTGCACCATTATTTTGAATGCAGGTTTGCATTGCAACAATATGCTCTGAATTGTCTTTCTGAATAATCGGAATACCTGCCGCCATGAAAGTATTAATTCTGGCAGGAAGATTTAGATCCGGCCATTTCAGTCTCATTACACTGTTTTTATTATGACTTTCAAAACAATGAAGCCACCCTGCGTCGTATTTTGAAAATTCTTTAACCCAGTTTGACGAATTACAGTATTTATGAATGTGAAAATGTTTTGGCGCGACATTTTTATATACTGTCAGAACATTGTCCGACACATAATTCTGATTATAAACATGTACATGGATGTTGTTATTTGCCAGAACATATACATCATTTGGCGAAATTCCGATTATTCTTCCAATAAAAACTGTATGTACCGCTCCATCAACAGATGATAATTTTTCCGAAAAATCGTTCTTGAAATATTCTCTTTTGGGCAGTTCGGGGTCAAGTATGTAAACATTGTTATCTGATATATCAGGAATAAATAACTCAATCCATTTTTTCTCTTCTTCATTCAAATATATTTTACCTTCGGCGCTCCTGTACAGTTCTGTCAATTTATTCCATAAACCGACTTTCATTGCTTCATGCGGACTTTCCTTGTAATGCCACACAAACGGTATTCCTGTTTTTTCTTTAAGTACTTCATAAGCTAAGGAAATCGCGCCAGTACTGATTTGCCCGTAAATAATATCCGGTTTGATTTCTCTGATTCGTTCTTTCCAGTTTTCGTATGGAATATCTTCCACATGTCCGAAAGGAAGTTTTCCTATTGTTGAATAGCAAAAAGCTGGTTTCGACCACAGTCCGTACAACTTGTGTCCGGTTTCTTCAAATGCGTATATGCGTTCGGGATTGTATGCCAAATCTCCAACCATAAGTATTTTTAAAGCATTATTATTTACGGCGCGTATTTCTTTTCTGTATGATTTATATATCTCGATTTCATCTATGATTTTGTAATTTGTAGACCGGAATCGGACTGGTTCGCGCACTTTGTAAAAATGTCTGTATTTGTTAAGTCCTCCGCCATATTATTCGCATCTTATTTTAAGCCT
>JAIROW010000248.1 GCA_031257315.1 Prevotellaceae bacterium | reverse complement strand
AGGCAGAACCATGTGGAGCAGAAAATATTCAAGTTCTGGCTTTCAGCCAGTTTTTTGGGATTATGTTTGTCCGTATGTCAAACGACATACGGTTATGAAAATTCTGGCTTTCAGCCAGTTATATACTCAATTAATTTTACATAAACTCTATTATACATGTTCGTTTTATAATATTTTTTCGATGCAAAGGTATAAAATAATTTGAAAAACGAACCAAATTCAGTGTTATGTATTGGTGAATTTAGTTTTTGACACTTTAATATTCTGATATTTAAACGGTTCTGTTCTTTATTTTAACAAATTGGAATAAAAATTGGGTGATTTTGATAAATAATCGTTACTTTTGTAGCTGATTTTTGTCAAATTTTTGCTGCTAAAACAGTGATTTTGTGATATTTCGACAATTACTAAATTGAATATATGGTAAAAGACAGAGAATTTTCGTCAGAAAACAGTAATAGAAACAGACGGACAAAATCGTCGGGAATCTGGGAAATACGCAATTTCGACGACTCCGAAGACGATACGAACGAGAAACCGCAAAAAACAGCTTCCGCGTATGAAAAAAAACCGCGCGGAAATTCGTATAATTCCGACGAATCGAAGAAAAAAAGCCGTCAAAATTTTTCCGACGACAGAAAATCCGGTTTTCAAAACAGATTTTCAGGAAAAACGCGCGGAAATTCATATAATTCCGATGAATCGAAGAAAAGAAGCCGTCAAGGTTTTTCCGACGACAGAAAATCCGGTTTTGAAGACAGATTTTCAAAAAAACCGCGCGGAAATTCATATAATTCGGAAAATAACAAATGGAAAAACCGTGATTTTGACAGTGAAAATTCAGAAAACGGTTTTGAAAACGACAGACCAAAACGGGTATTTCGCAAATCTGAATCGCCAAGATTCAACGTGTCGAAAAAAAATAAGGACGGTCTGGTGCGCCTGAATAAATTTATTGCAAATTCCGGCGTGTGTTCCCGACGCGAAGCAGACGAATACATCGCTGCCGGAGTTATTACGGTCAATGGAACGGTCGTTACCGAAATGGGTGTAAAAATTAAACCCGAAGACGAGGTGCGTTTTAACAACGAACGCTTGAAAGGCGAACGTAAAGTTTACGTACTTTTAAATAAACCAAAAAATTATATTACAACGGTTGACGATCCTCACGCCAAACAGACAGTTATGGAACTGGTTGCCGGAGCATGCAAGGAAAGAATTTATCCAGTGGGGCGTCTTGACAGAAATTCGACAGGAGTGCTGCTTTTTACCAACGACGGCGATTTGGCAAAGCAACTCACTCATCCTTCGCACAATAAAATGAAAATTTACAATATCAGGCTTGATAAAAATATTGCAAAACAGGACGTAGAAACCCTGCTTACCGGAATTGAACTTGAAGACGGTGTGGCAATAGCCGACGATGTTTATGTGTCGGACGACAACAAAGCTGAACTCGGAATTGAAATTCATTCGGGCAAAAACCGCGTTATCCGAAGAATGTTTGAATATCTTGGATACGAAGTCGTTAAACTCGACAGAGTTTATTTTGCCGGCTTGACAAAAAAAGGATTGCAGCGCGGACAGTACAGAATATTGACGCCCAAAGAAATAAGCATTTTAAAAATGGGCGCCTACGAATAAAAAATGTCCGGACTGACCGAGTTGGAACAAAATAAAATATGACTGGAACACTCATAAACGCAGGTACTGTTGTTGCAGGAAGCGCAATAGGCATGATATTAAAAAACAAACTGTCGGTTAAATACGAAACCGTTTATTTTCAGATTGTAGGATTGTTTACCCTGATTCTCGGCATAAAAATGTCGCTCAACATGTCGTCGCCGCTGCTGGTGGTGCTGAGCCTTGTCGCCGGAGGCTTTGCCGGTACGCGCCTGAAATTAGAAGAAAATACGGAACATCTCGGCAACCGTCTGAAATCATTTCTGAAATCGGAAAACGACAGATTTGCAGAAGGTTTGACTACCGGATTTCTGCTTTTCTGCATGGGGTCGATGACTGTTATCGGCGCCATTGAGGAAGGATTTGGAAAAACTTCCGATTTACTGATTACCAAGTCGGTAATGGATTTTTTTTCGGCAATTATGCTTGCTTCGGCTCTGGGCGCGGGAGTGCTGTTTTCGTTTATTCCACTGATTGTTTTTCAGGGTGGCATAACGGCGCTGGTATCAATTGCGGGACGGGATATTCCAACCGAAATTACATCTGAAATTACCGTCGTAGGCGGAATTATGCTCGTCGGACTTAGTTTTAATCTTCTCAAAATCAAAAATATCCCAGTTATAAACATGCTGCCGGCGCTGATTTTTATTTGCGTCGGAATATGGTTGAAACTTGTATTACCGTTAACAAATTGATGAAACAGAAATATCTTTTTACATATCTGTTTATACTGTTTTTATTGCCCTCAGGCGCTCAGTATTACAGATTTCCGCTTGACATACCGGTGTCGATGTCTGCAAATTTTGGAGAATTGCGGGCAAACCATTTCCATTCGGGAATTGATTTGAGAGTTGGCGGAGCGCCGGGCGCAAAAGTCTTTGCCGTCGATTCGGGCTACGTCATGAAAATATACATCAGCCGCACAGGATACGGCAAAGCTCTGTATATCAATCATTACAACGGGCAAACTTCTGTATATGCCCATCTGGACAGGTTTGCCGGCGCATTTGCCGATTATGCAGAAGAATATCTGTATAAAAACCGGCGCAGTACGATGAACGAAAATCTTCCACAGGATTTACTGAAAGTAAAAAAAGGAGAACTGATAGGTTATGCAGGAAATTCCGGTTCGTCAATGGGAGCGCATCTGCATTTTGAAATCAGAGAGACAGAAAGCCAGAAACCGCTGAACCTTGTAACGCGCGGATACATTAATCCGACCGACAGCAAACCGCCTGTGTTTCACCGAATTGCAATTTTTACTCTGGATTCGGTAAACGACATTGTCCGTCCAAGATTGCTGCAATCGGCAAAAATAATACAGAATATTAACGGTTTTACGACTGAAAAAACGCAAATATTTCAGGTTTGCAGTCCCGTATTTATAGGAGTTAACGCTAATGATTACCAGCCCGACAACAGAAGTCGGCACGGCGTATATAAAATGAATGTTTTTCTGGACGATATTCCTTTTTTTTCATACAGTCTTGACGGATTTGAGTTTAAAGATACCCGATACATCAACAGTTTTATCGCCTACGACGAGCTTGCAAACAGTAAAACAAACTACGTAAAAACATATATCGAAGACGGAAACATGCTGCCTGTTTACGGCGCGTGCATAAACAAAGGGTTAATTTTTTTGAACGACACTTTGCTGCATAACGTAAAAATTGAACTGTTTGACGATTCTGGAAACAGAAGCGTTTTAAATTTTAAAATCAGAAAAAGCAATACGGTTGCCGTAAAACGCATTAAAATTAATCCTTCGGATTTTATCCCCATATTCTGGAACAGGGATTTTGAATACAGAGATGAAAATCTCGAATTTTTGCTCGAACTTGAATCACTGTACTCTAACGCACAGTTTAGAGCCGTTAAAACCCAAATCGCCAAAGGATACTCGTATTTGTGGAAACTGGGATACGCAACAGTTCCGATACACAAACCTGCAAGGCTAAAAATAAAATCGTCAGGCTTGCCCGACAGACTGAAACCTTATGCCTTTATTGCGAGAAAAAGCGGGGAAAAAATCTCGTATTACGGAGGTCAGTTCGACGATGCAGGTTTTCTTGTAACTGAAACGCTCGATTTTGGCGAATATTATGTAGCTGTTGACACTGTCCCGCCAAAAGCGTCGATAAAATCCAAAAGCAACGTATATACAAAACGTTCAAAAATTGTAGCAGAAGTGTCGGACAATGTATCGGGAATTAATTCATGCAACGCATATATCGACGGCAACTGGGTTTTGTTTGAATACGACCCCAAAACAAATTCTGCATTTCATGTATTCGACAAAAAACGGATAACCGCAACAGGCAAAAACAGAGAATTGAAAATTGTATTAACCGACAATTGCGGAAATAAAACGGAATATTTATACAGATTTATATATTAAAATGGCTATTGATGAAATATATATAAAGCGTTGTCTGGAACTTGCGTCAATTTCCGAAGGCTTGACTTCGCCAAATCCATTAGTCGGAGCAGTGATAGAATATGACGGCAAAATAATAGCCGAAGGCAAACACGCTTTTTACGGAGCGCCTCACGCCGAACCCGATGCAATATCGAAAGTGAAAAACGTCGAACTGTTGAAAAAATGCACTCTGTACGTCAATCTCGAACCGTGCTGCCATCACGGTAAAACGCCGCCATGCACCGAAAAAATAATAGCGTCGGGAATACCGCGCGTGGTCGTGGCGGCGAAAGACACTTCCGAAAAAGTTAACGGACGCGGAATCGAAATTCTGCGCAGTGCGGGGATAGACGTTAAAGTCTGCGTCCTTGAAAAGGAGGCTCGACATTTGAACCGTTTTTTTTATACATATCACGAAAAAAAACGTCCCCATATTATTTTAAAATGGGCGCAGACGCTCGACGGATTTATCGATTCCGACAGACAGACAGGCGACATTCCACCTGCAAGAATATCAAACAGTTTGACGCAAATACTCGACCACCGCTGGCGAAGCGCATGTCAGGCTGTAATGGTCGGTAAAAACACTGTTATAATGGACAATCCAAACCTGACTGTACGCAGATGGTATGGAAAAAATCCGCTGCGAATAACCATCGACCGAAACGGAGAACTTGATTCGGAACTGTATAATTTTTTCAACAGTCAGGCAAAATCGCTGATATTTTCGCCCAAAACCGGCTATGGAAAAAATGCAGAAACATCGAAATTTACCGCACTGGAAGATATTGTTGCAGAACTGTACCGGCGCAGAATACAGTCGCTTACGGTCGAAGGCGGAACAAAACTGATAGAATCGTTTATTGCCTGCCAGCTGTGGGACGAAGCAAAAATCTTTAAAGGAAACCTGAATCTCGGAAAAGGCGTTAAAGCTCCGGTAATATGCGGAAAAACCGTTTCAGAAGAATCTCTTGGTTCAGATACTGTAATTTCAATTGAAAATTACTGATAGAATGAAATATACAATAATTTTCATCGTCTTGTCAACTGTCTTACAATGAATTTTCATTTTATATATTCAAACCAATTTTAGGCGCAATGGCATATAACGTGTATATATACTTTACGCGGTATGGTTTTGTGCATTGACTTAGCAAGGGGAGCATGCCCACTTGTCTCTATACTGCGGTTATATTTACATAAGCATACGCAATGAATAAATCTATGCCGTACAATACTAATTTTCAGGCAGTAGATACGCAATTAATCGCGTCTCTACGTAGGTCAACGATATGCGGTAATTAAAATATACAGATTTAAGACATTCGTGTATAAACAGACAAACCGGAACTTGAATTATTCAAAGTTCCGGTTTCGATGATTTTAAAAAATTTTATTTTGCTATTTCAGATATTGGTACTGTTACCGGTATTTCAATACGGCGACCTGCCGCGTCGTTATAAAAAATTGTAAAATTGTGCGTTTCCATTTTTTCAGGCAAATGCTCAAAAATAAATTTGAAATAGGAATCTACAAGATTACGTTTTTTACTGTTAAATATCGTCAAAGGCTCTATAAAACCCAGTCTATACGGATGTGATTTTATATCATACCGTCTGTCTTTGTAACTGCTGGCAACAAATTCCGTAGCGCTTCTAAATTTTACATAGATAATATCGTTCAGCAAAGTACCGGCAGGGTGTGCTGCGTCGTAGTCTTTGTCGCTAACAATGCCGAGAAATTCTATAGGATCTGCCATGCAGCCGCCGAATACGCCACTTTCATAATATGAGGTATCCCCGTTTTTTTTAGACAGTTCCTTAAACGTATTAGCTTTGTACTTAGAATACCAAAACTCGTCTTTGAACAGTCTGTCTCTCACAACACTGTCTTCGGGAATAGAAAAACCAAAAAGTATTGACAATTTCGGTTCGTTAAATTTTATAGAATCTGCTTCTTCAATATCCATGAAATATAAAACATCTAAATAATTCATATCAGGATAAAGATATGCGGTTACAAAAGTCTTACTGACAGGTCCCCATGGATCAAGAGGACCTATTGGTTCATATATTTTTTCTTCACAGGAATATAACCCGAATATTATTGATATTAAAAATATATACTTTTTCATATATGATTTATTTTTTACGTATGTTTGGTATCATTTTTAATACTTAAAATATCATTCAAACTTTTTTCACTGTTTGAACCGTTACTGTTTGGAGTATCAGCTTTATTACATGAATAAAATACTCCTGTCAATAATAAGCCTGAAATGCAGGCAATTTTAAAAAAAATAGTAATTTTACACATAATTTTTTATTAATTCATGGGCGCGAAGTTATACTTTTTTTTGAAACCATGCAAATTTTTATGATAAAAAAATATTAATTTTCTGAAAATCAATTATTTTGTATAATAATTTTTTACTGTTTTTGCGTTAAATACGTTTGTACATAAATAATTTTTGATATTTATAATACGTTTTTTTTTATGTTTAATTGATTATATTCGTACAGTAAAATTTATTTATATAACATTTATGTCGAACATTTACTGTTTAAATATGTATAAAAATAATTAATCTTTTAGTTGATTATTTTCTGTCCGAACCATTATTCACAGGTTAGAACTAACCGCAGGTCGTTAATCTGCGTATAGATGTTGCATGCAACGTCTATTACATGGCATAATTTTACATTAGAGTTTATGTAAATTTATTTGAGTATATAACTGGCTGAAAGCCAGAATTTTCATAACCGTATGTCGTTTGACATACGGACAAACATAATCCCAAA
>JAIROW010000033.1 GCA_031257315.1 Prevotellaceae bacterium | reverse complement strand
AATGGTTGACAAACTGCCGATAATATATTAGAATGAATTAAGACTTTTTTGGAGGAAAGGCAATGATTGGCAATATAAATGAGTTTAAGGAAAAAATGGGGTTAAAAAATTTACCGGCTGAATTGGAAGAATTAATAAATTTTGAAAATAATCTTCCCAACGCAAAGTATTATTCAAATGGGTTTGAAACAATTTTTATGGAAGATAAATCTGGGCTTGTATATGGCTGGTGTGATAAAAAAGATTTTTTGGATAAATTAATACCTTTTGCGACGGCAAATGGTTCCGGTTCTTTTTATACACTATGGATTAATGATGTTGAAAAATCACTAAGTCAGATGCCTGTCATTGTTTTTGGCGATGAAGGAGGTGTGCATATTATAGCGGAAAACATTTTAGAATTATTACATTTAATAACATATGATGTAGAAATAGAGGTTGATGAAAACAGGTTTTTTTTCCCAAAACATAATACAAATTATAAGGAAAGTGAAAATTTAAGATATTATTTACAATGGATAAATGAAAAATATAATTTAGAAAGTATTAAAGAACCTGAAATAATAATAAAAAAAGCACAAGAAAAATATGGAGAATGTTTTAGGAATTGGTTTAAGGAATATTATAAATAAAAAAATATGGTGTACGCCCGTACTGCACATAACAGGGTAGAGGCGATTCTTGTTTATACGATACAGTAGTCTGCTTATCTCCGATTGTTTGTCTGCTACCCTTTACCGGTATTTACCGCAAAATTATTACTTTTGCGGCAAATATCGAATCAATGAATTTCGGTTGCAAAGATACGAGGATTGTTAACAATAAAAAAGATTACAAATTTTGGGAACATCGCAAATCGACTGATTTTGCCCGTTATGACAAAATATCAATGGGAAATATTGTTACAGACAAAACAAATTCCCGCAGAAAATCCATATCAACAGACAATTAACCCTCTGCGAGATTTTTCTGTTGATATGGATTTCCCTGACGGGAAATTTCTGAACGGTTATTTTTTACCGTATTACATTATTTTATGATAAAGATATTTTATAAGCCATTAAAGCGCCGCCATGCCTGATATACAGTACCCCCGATTTGATTACCGGATGCGCCCAGTGCGGTCCGTCGCCTTTGACTATGCGAAACTCTGAAACTACATCGAAGCGGTCTGTTGCATTGACGAGAGCCACTGTTCCGCGACGCTCGTCATAACAGTACAGCATGTTTTCAGCCGAAATTATCGCTCCCTTGCTTTTTCCTTCCCATGCGGTTTTGTATTTGGTTTCGCCTGTATTCCAGTCCACTGCCACCCAGTCGCCCTGATTGTTGTTTGTCCAGCTTGAGCCGTAAATGGTTCCGTTGACAAGCACAAAACCGCCGATGTGAGTATCCAAATCTTCGTTTCTCCATACTAATTTTACCGACGACAGGTCGTCGCCGAGTTCCAGCAGAAACGATCCTTGATCGTATCCGTTTGACACATAAATTTTCCCGTCTTTGTATAAAGGAGTATTAGCGCATATTTTACGGTCGCCGTTTTTTCTTACGTCTTTATTTGCCCAGTCGTCGAACTGCCATTGAATTTCGCCCGTTTCGGGATTTATTCCGTAAACATGATAATCGGTCATGCCGATAATTTGGCGTTTGCCTTTATATGAAATTAAAAGCGGCGAGACGTATGAGCTGATTGCGTTCAGAGAACCGCTTTTCCATATCAGTTCGCCGGTCGAAGCGTTCAGCGCGACAACTGCTGTTGCGTCGCCGCCGGGAGAATATATAATTTTATTGTCGAATACCAGAGGCGATTCGGAAGTTCCCCACGTACCCTGTTTTTTGTCGAACTGTTTTCCGCCGTCAATTTTCCACAGTATTTTTCCGTCGGCGACAGCGATACATACAATTTCGCCAGTTCCGCTGATAACGTATGCTTTGCCATCGACAATGGTTGGCGTTGTGCGGCTGTGAGTATAGGAGCCGTTCCACGGCAAACCAAATTCGACAGTGTATAAACGTTTGCCGTCAAGCGTATAAGCCGAAAACATTTCCCTGTCTTCGTCTTCATTCAATCCTGTAATATACAGTCTGTCGCCTGCAATTACGGGACTTGAATAACCTTTTCCTGCATCGGCAGTTTCCCACAGCAGCGCGGGTCCGTCTGGCGACCATGATTTTAATAAATTTTTTTCGTTGTATATTCCGTCGCGATTTTCGCCTCTCCATCCGCAAAAAGGCTGAGCCGTCGCCATTGCGCACGATACGGACGCCAGTATCAAACAAACAAATCTGAAGCTATAAATATTTATCATTTTTAATATTTTTTTTTTTTCTGTTTCGATACAAATTCTGCTCAGTTCTTTTTGCAAAGGTATAGATTTATTTTCAATTGACAAATTTTATTTGGGCAGGATTAAAAAATGCCTGTTTTTTTACAAAGCGTCATTTCATCGTTGATCTGCGGTTATAAAGATACAGATTATCATAACGGGTTTATACATTTCAACCGTTTTCGGTTTTTTGAAACGCTAATCTTTGAGTTCCGTTTGCAACATAGATAATGCCGCACTGCGTAAAGCCTCTGTTTTCCAGTATTTTTCGCATTATAAAATTATCGCGGTGCGTATCGGTTCTAATATTTTCGCATTTTTTGGAACACCATTGCAGACAGGCGTCGGCAATTCCTATGCTTCCGGTTTTTCCAGCCAGACGGTGTATTACTCCGTAGGGTTTGTCGTTAAGCCATTGACCTTCATATATTTTGGAGTATGCAGGTTCGTTGCCACGAGCAAAGCTGAAAGTTCCGGCAATTTCGCCGCTGCCGTCAATACAGACATAAGAATTTCCGTCAGTTATGTCTTTTATAATAATTTCTATTGACGGATATCCGTCAATCCACTGGTCAGGATTTCCGCTGTTGCGCATAAAATGTCGCGCTTGTTCAAAAATTTGCATCAAAACTGCAATTTCCCGTGCATCGGTTTTTCTTATTTCCATACCGGATATTATAATTTAAATAATTTAAAACAGAGTTTATATAAATTTACTGTCGCAACAATTGGCTTTTAGCCAGTTTTATACTTTCAAATATCACAATTTAAATCTACATAAACTCTAATTCTTATACCAGCTGATATACTCCCAACAAAATTATCAATTGTCAATTGTCAATTCAACTGGTTTTCTTCGCTGACGTTTTGCACGTACCATGCGTCTTCTTTCAAACTGCCGGCGTTAGAGGCAGAAACTGCCAGATAATCGCACCGTTCGTTAAGCGGGTTTCCGTTATGACCTTTGACCCAGACAAAACGTATTTCATGCTTTTTTGCGACCTGAACGTAACGCAGCCATAAATCTCTGTTTTTCTTTTTTTTGAAATGATTTCTGAGCCATGAGTCCAGCCATTTTTTTTCTACGGCGTCAACTACATAGCGCGAATCGCTGAATACCGTAACTTTGCAGTTGTCGAATTTCAGCGCTTCCAGCCCTGCGATTACGGCGAGCAGTTCCATTCTGTTATTGGTTGTCAGTCGGAAACCTTCGGAAAGTTCTTTTCTGTAATTTCCATATATCAGAACTGTTCCGTAGCCGCCTGCTCCGGGGTTGCCTTTTGCTGCGCCGTCGGTGTATATAGTTATTTCGTGCGACATGATTTTAAATTAATCGCGCCAGCATGTTTTCCACGTTTGTTTCAATACGTGTATAAATATTGTCCGTAAAATCGGCTCTGTTAAAAGTTTCGCCTGTAATTTTTTCGTACAGTTCGATGTATCTTTCGCTTATGCTTTTCACAATTTCGGGAGTCATTTCCGGTATTTTTTGCCCTTCTTTTCCCTGAAAACCGTTATCCATCAGCCATTCCCGCACAAATTCCTTCGACAGCTGACGCTGCTGTTTTCCTTCTTTAAAGGAGTCTTCGTAGCTGTCGGCGTAAAAATAGCGCGACGAATCGGGCGTATGAATTTCGTCTATCAGGTAAATTACTCCATTTTTTTTGCCAAACTCATATTTTGTATCGACCAGAATAAGCCCCTGTTTAGCAGCCATTTCCGTTCCGCGTTCAAACAGAGCGACAGCATATTTTTCAAGAAGCTGGTAATCTTCTTCGGATATTAATCCTTTTTCAATAATTTCTTTTCGCGAAATATCTTCGTCATGAGCGCCATGTTCGGCTTTTGTCGTTGGGGTAATAATTGGTTTGTCAAAACGCTGGTGTTCCTTCATTCCGTCGGGGATATTTACTCCGCAGATTTCGCGTGCGCCAGACTTGTACAGTCGCCATGAACTTCCTGTCAAATAGCCTCTTACAATCATTTCGACGGGAAACGGTTCGCATTTGTGTCCTACGGTAACAACGGGGTCGGGCGAAGCGATTTTCCAGTTTGGAACAATATCCGAAGTAGCATCAAGAAATTTTGAAGCTATCTGATTAAGTACCTGTCCCTTATATGGAATACCTTTGGGCAGTACGACGTCGAATGCCGAAATCCGGTCGGTAACAATCATCGCCAGAAATTTATTGTCAACAGTATATACATCGCGAACTTTGCCGGTGTATTTTTCGTTTTGTTTCGGAAATCTGAAATCCGTATGAATAATTGTGTTCATTCAAAATCTGTTTAAAATTTAATTCTGCAAATATATATATAAATTTGATAAAATCATTATCTTTGCACCGTAAATTCTGCTGAAAATGGGTGAAAAAAAAGGAAAATTGCGTTTTAAAAGTCTGAAAATAAATGACAAATATCATTTGGGAATTTTTAATGATACTACCTACGAACAGATTTTTTATATCCGTCTCAACGGGCGTAGCGTAGTTATTACCGTTGCGGTTTCTGTTTTTATTCTTATCGCTTTGACTACTGTTTTGATAGCTTTTACTCCGATAAAGGAACTGATTCCGGGCTATCCTGACCGAGAGATGCGAAAAACGATGCAGCGCAACATATTTATGATTGATTCGATGGAAAACACAATTGCCGAATGGAATTTTTATCTTGACAATTCAATAAAAATACTGTCGGGCAATATTCCTCAGATTATTCAAAGTCCTTCCGATTCGACTTACAAAAGCAAACCTTTTGTGGACAGCCGATCAAAAGCCGATTCGCTGTTCAGGCAACAGATAGAGCGCGAAGAACAGTTGAATGTCAACAGTAACGGGATAAACTCGGGAAACAAAGAATTGTGGAACATGAATTTAATGACGCCGCTGAAAGGCGAAATCGTTTCAAAATTCGACATCGGTACAGAACATTTCGGAATAGATATTGTTTCAACGCCAAATGCCGTCGTAACAGCAATTTACGACGGAACCGTAATCATGTCGGACAGAACTGTTGAACCTGACAATATCATTCAAATTCAACACGATAACAATTTAATGTCTGTATATAAGCATAATGCCAAACTGCTAAAAAAACAGGGCAGCAGAGTAAAAGCAGGCGACGCCATAGCAATAGCTGGAAATTCGGAGGAATCAAATTCGTCCTCCTCTCTGCATCTTGAAATATGGTACAGAGGAACTCCGGTCAATCCCGAACAGTATATTGTTTTTTAATTGGTTAATGGTATAAAAATAAAATAATAATGAAATTAAAAAATAAAGATATTTATAAAATTCTGTTTTCTGTTTTGGTTTCCGGCTTATGTACGGCTATATCCGCTCAATCGACTTTAACAGAAAGAGTTAAAAAACATGTTCATATTCTTGCCTCCGATTCGTTGAAAGGACGGAAAGCCGGATCGCGGGAATCGGATATAGCGGCTCGATACATCGTTAACCAGTGGAAAGAAACTGGGCTTGCGCCTTATCGAAATGATACATATTACCAGCCATTTACGAGAGAAAACGGCACATACAAAAATATCATAGCAATTGTTCGCGGTAACGATCCTGTTTTGCAAAACGAATATATCGTTATAGGCGCCCATTACGACCATCTTGGATATAAAATGCTGAACGACAGCCTTATTGTCTATAACGGAGCCGACGACAACGCTTCGGGAGTGGCTGCCATAACCGAAACAGCTCGCAAAATTGTGGAAAGTTCGTCGAAACTGAAACGCAGCGTAATTTTTGTAGCTTTCGACGCCGAAGAAATCGGCTTGTACGGTTCAGAATATTTTGTCGATAACCCCGTTGTGCCGCTTAACAGAATAAAACTCATGCTCAGCGTTGATATGGTGGGCTGGCACGCAAAAAGCGGATATGTAAAGTATGCGGGGACTGGCACTGTTGTCAAAGGCAAAGAACTGATAACCGACAAAAGCCGCGTACCAGACAATCTTAACGTAACAATTAAAGACTTTGAAACCAGCATATTAACGGCGACTGATACCGAACCTTTTGCCAGACGCAATATACCGACGCTGGCAGTTACCACAGGACTGAAATCACCGTACCACAGTCCAGAAGATGATGCTGATTTGATTGATTACGACGGACTTGCCCTCATTGTCGAACATTTGTCGAACATTATACTGCATGTTTCGGGCGACGAAAATTACCGTGCGTCGAAAAAAATTGCATCAAAACATCGCCCGCTTCAAAAGTTTCATTTCGGAGTATCGGCAAATATTGGCTCAAACTATCATCACTATACCGACGGCGCTTTAAATGGTAAATCTGCTTCCGCATTTGGTATTGGACTAACCTCACAGTTTAATTTTGAGCATTTCGCCGTCCGTCCAGAAATCTTTTACGAACACATAAAAGCAAAATATCCGGCGGGAAAAATCGCTACAAACAACATTACTGTTCCGCTTAATTTTGTTTTGCAAACAAACGGACAGCTTTCTGCTGACGCTTTTTTGGGCGGATATTACTCATACAGATTCAATGGTAAAACCGGAAAAAATTCCATCGATTTTGCAAACGAATTTTATCGACATGAAGCAGGTTTGAATTATGGAGCAGGAGTTAAACTGTTTAACTTGAAAATATCCTATACATACAGGCTTGGGCTGACAAACTTTACGCGCTTCAAAAATGCCGACAACGCTCACATTCTGAATCGTGCAAGCTATTTCACAATAACTTACATTCTGTAATGGAACTGTCCTGAATTTTTGATAATGTATCGAATTAATTGAATATGACCGAAAAAAACAGCCGTACCCAGCTGATATTAAATCAGGCGTTCCAAATGCTTTGACAGGATTGACGACGAGATATTGAAGCATTTGACAGTATTGTATTTTAATAACGATATTGAGTTGCTCAAAATATTTTTTTGAACGTTCACATTCCTGTTTTCAAGTATAAAACGCTTATTAACAGAGTGTTTTTGCAGCATACTTTTTGCGTCATCGCCTATTTTTCCGAACCGGCTGCGTCCAGACTGTAAACCATTAAGGCTTCGCCGTGCCGGACGTATATTCTTCCGTCGTTGTCAATGCTCGGATGCGCCCAGAACGGACCGCTGCCTTCTGTTATTTTAAATGAACTTACGATTTCAAATTTTTCGGGATTGGGCTTGACCAGAGCCAGATTTCCTGACTTTTCTTCAAGACAGTATAACATTCCGTCGGCAAACAGTACAGAGCCTTTGTTTCCGCCCTGCCAGCGCTCTTCGTACATAGTTTTGCCCGTTTTCCATTCTACACAAGCCCAGTTTCCGTTGCTGTTGTTCGTCCATGTCGAACCGTACAGATAGCCGTTAACCAGCGCCATGCCGCCGTGATGCGTGTCGAGAGTACGGTTGAGCCACAGCAGCGAGGCTTGGCTTGCATCGTCGTTAAGTTGAAGCAGCATGGCGCCGTAGTCGTATCCGGCGGCTATACAGATTTTTCCGTCTCTGAATATCGGAGTATTGGTGAACTGCGGTCTCCAGTGGCTGTCTTCCATTCCTTTTTTTACAATCGCGCGAATATCTGTTTTCCATGCAATTGAGCCGTCGTCGGGGCGGATTCCGGCGGCGTATGTTTCGCTGAGAATTATTATCTGCTTTTTTCCTTTGTGTTCAATCATTATCGGCGATGCGTACATAAGATTGTCGATATACGGCGGCGTTTCCCAGATTACCTTGCCGCTGATTCTGTCAATGGCAACAAGAGCTGCCTTGTCGCTCATTGTTGTAAAATATGCAACGTTGCCGACTATCAGCGGCGATTCTGCCGGACCAAATTCGGTCGGTTTGCGGTTGTAACGTTCGACGGCGTCAACAGACCAGAGGATTTTCCCCGAAGCAGCGTCGATGCATACCAGTTCGGGTTTACCGCTTTCGACATATATTTCAGTTCCGGCAACTGTCGGCGTAGAGCGCGATTCGGAATAGCTGCCGCTCCACGAATGTCCGAAAACCGTTTGCCACAGCAGTTTGCCGTCTGCGTCGAAAGCCGAAAGCATTTCCTGCGAACCGTCGTCGGTTAAACCTGTAACATATACTTTTCCGTCGGCAGCTACGGGCGACGAGTACCCTTTGCCGATTTGCAGCGAACTCCACAAAAGCGGCAACCCTTCCGGCGACCACGTTTTCAGCAGTTTTTTGTTTACGGTATAAATGCCGTCGCGCGACGCGCCTCTGAAACCGTATTTTGCCTGCTGCGCCTGCGCCGATATTCCGACGCACAAAAACATATAAAGAAATAATCTGTTCATGTAATATGATTTTTAATTATTTAACATTTCAGCATTGTTATAAAATGGAGTTTATGTAAATTTGCTGTCGCAACAACTGGTTTTCTGCCAGTCTGGCGCTTTTGAATATTATCTTTAAATCTAAATAAACTCTAATAATCTCAAACATTTTTTTTATTTCAAAAATTTACTGTACCTTTGCATTTTAATCTAAGTAGTCGTAGTTAAAAATAATACCCGGATTCATTTCCCCGATGAATCCGGTTTTTTCTTTGATGGCAGCCTTGTTTCATCACAACTGTTTTCTGTTTCAAAAATTTATTGTATCCTTGCACTTTATTTAAACATTGTATGTAGTAAAATAAATGCCCGGATTCATTTCCCTGATGAATCCGTTTTTTTTTTTTTCGATGGCAGCCTGTTTCAGTGCAACCGTTTTTATGTTTCAAAAATTTATTGTACTTTTGCATTTTTGTTTAAACTTTGTAGGATTATTTAGTAAATAGAAAATATCCGGACTCATTTCCCCGATGAATCCGGTTTTTTTAATTCAGTCGATAGAATATTTTAATTCCGTATTTTTTAAAAGACTCACCATTTCGGGTGTAATTTGTATTCGATATTTTCGTGAAAACATGTCTATTGTCAGGTTTTTTTCCTTATCGACAAACCGTACTGCAAATTCAATTTTTCCCTGACTGTTTTTTACCGTGTTCAGGATAGATGAAACCAGAGTTGATGATATGTCGTTAATCGAAATATTAATTGTCAAACGCCGCAAATCGTTTTTTGCATTGCCCAGCAAACCTATCTGACTTATTTTTACTTCAAATTCTCCTGTCGATTCCTTTTTGTAATTTTTTTCCTGAACATTTGCCTTTATAAGTAGAAACTGTCCGTTCTGCATAAATTGCATAAATTTTTCATAGTCCTTGCCGAAAAGTTTAAATTCGTATGCGCCGGCATAATCTTCGATTGAGAACAGCCCCCACGGATTTCCATTCTGGCTGATATTGCTTTTCGATTTGATAACCATACCGCCGAGCGTAATGTTTTTGTTTTTCAATTTTTCGATATTCTGCAAATCGACGGTTGAATGAGTTACAATATTTTCCATTTCAAATCTGAAATCGTCGAGCGGGTGAGCCGAGAGGAATATGCCTGTAAGTTCTTTTTCCTTGTTTAACAATTCAATACGTGAAACGCCGGAGACAGGCGGCATTTCGGGTCTCGAAATCTGCACTGCATTGTTTCCAATAAACAGCGAATTGGTAGCCATCATTCTGTCGGTCTGTATTTTATTTCCGTAGCGTATAAGAATGTCAATTATGGATTCTCCTTTGGGGTTTACATAGTTAAACTGTTCGCGTTTGACGCTCATATTGTCGAAAGCTCCCGCCATTGCAAGCGATTCGATATTTCGTTTGTTTACCGAAGCAAGATCGACACGTTCGATAAAATCGTAGATATTTTCAAAAGGTTTTTTCGCTCTTTCGACGATTATGTTTTCCACAGCTCCGGAGCCGACGTTTTTAATTGCCGCCAGCCCGAAACGTATGTCGCCTGCGGCATTGACCGTAAATTTGTGATAGCTTTCGTTCACGTCCGGTCCCAGCACGTTTATTCCCATTCTGCGACATTCGTCCATGAATTTTGTGATTTCGGTGATGTTCGACAGGTTGCAGCTCAGTACTGCCGCCATGTATTCTGCCGGATAGTGCGCTTTCAGATACGCAGTCTGATATGCAACAAACGAATAGCAGGTCGAGTGCGATTTGTTGAATGCGTATTCGGCGAAAGCCTCCCAGTCCGACCATATTTTTTCAAGTTTTTTTCGGTCGTATCCTTTGGCGCTGCCTCCGTCGATGAATTTTTCCTTCATTTTGTCCATCACGGCTTTCTGCTTCTTACCCATTGCTTTACGCAGCGAATCGGCTTCGCCTTTGGTAAAACCGGCAAGCGACTGCGACAAAAGCATCACCTGTTCCTGATATACGGTAATTCCATACGTATCTTCAAGATATTCAGCCTGTTGCGGTATATCGTATGTTATTTCTTTCCGTCCATGCTTGCGGGTGATAAAATCGGGAATATATTCCATTGGACCCGGGCGGTAGAGGGCGTTCATTGCAATCAGGTCTTCAAATTTATTGGGTTTCAGCTGTTTCAGCCACTTTCTCATTCCGTCCGATTCAAACTGGAACGTGCCGACGGTTTCGCCTTTGCTGTAAAGCTCGTAGGTTTTTTCGTCTTCAAGCGATATTTTGCTTATATCAATTTCGACGCCGTTTCGCCGTTTTATGTTTTCGAGAGCTTCTTTTATAAGCGACAGGGTTTTCAGACCGAGGAAGTCCATTTTCAGCAAACCGATGTCTTCCACTTCCGAGCCGTCGTACTGTGTAACGAGAATTTCTTCGCCAGATTCCTTGTCTCTTGATATACAGAGAGGTATATATTGAGTGAGATCGTCCCGTCCGATAATTATCCCGCAGGCATGAACACCTGTATTGCGGACTGAGCCTTCGAGAACTTTGGCGTATTTCAGTGTGTTTTGAACGATTTCGTCGCCAGAACGAAGCTCTTTTTCAAGTTCGGGGATTTCCTTGAATGCTTGCCCCAGCGTTACTTTTGGACCTTCGGGTACAAGTTTTGCAAGTCTGTCGGCTTCGGGCAGCGGAAGTTCCTGAACGCGGGCAACGTCCCGTATTGCCGATTTTGCCGCCATTGTGCCAAAGGTAATTATATGCGCAACTTTTTCTTTTCCATACTTTTGTTCCACATATTTAAGCACTTCCGACCGCCGGTCATCGTCGAAGTCAATATCAATATCGGGCATTGAAATACGGTCGGGATTAAGAAAACGCTCGAACAGCAGCTTGTATTTTATCGGGTCGATGTCTGTAATTCCAAGCGAGTAAGCAACCACCGAACCTGCCGCCGAGCCTCGTCCGGGACCGACGGATACGCCCATTTTGCGTGCTTCGGCAATAAAGTCCTGCACTATGAGAAAGTATCCGGGGTAACCCATTCGTTTTATTGTTTCCAGCTCAAAATCAATACGTTCCTGTATATCGTTACTGATTTCTCCGTAACGTTTTTTTGCGCCTTCGCAAGCAAGATGCCTTAAATAATCGTCGTCGTTTTCAAACTCCTTCGGGATTGGAAAAAGAGGCATAATAGGCTTGCTGCTGATGGAATAGGCTTCAATTTTTTCTACAATTTCTATCGTGTTTGTAACAGCTTCGGGAATATCGTGGAACAGGGCGGTCATTTCAGCCCGCGTTTTCATCCATTCCTGCTTTGTATATCTCATTCTGTCAACGTCGCCGATTTTTGCGCCGGTGTTAATACATATCAATCTGTCGTGAGCTTCGGCGTCTTCTCTGTTTACAAAATGGACGTCGTTTGTTGCAATCAGTTTTATTCCGAATTTTTGCGATAGCCGTATAAGTCCATTGTTTGAAACCTCCTGTTCCTGCGATACTCTTGCCGTATATGGATCGTCCGTTATATGACGCTGAACTTCCAGATAAAAATCGTCTCCGAAATATTCTTTAAATTCAAGCGCTACACGTTCAGCTTCGGCAATATTTTCCGAACGTATGAGTTTTGGAATTTCACCGCCAATACAGGCTGATGAAACTATAAGTCCTTCTCTGTATTTGAACAGGATTTCCTTGTCGATTCTCGGTCGCATATAAAACCCTTCGGTAAAACCCATTGACACAAGTTTTACAAGATTATAGTATCCCGTCCTGTTTTTTGCCAGAAGTATAAGATGTCTGCCCCCCTGGTCTTCCTTTCCGTTTTTATCGAACCGGCTGTTTCGCGCCACATAAACCTCGCATCCGACAACAGGTTTGATTCCGGCTTTACCTGCTTCGGTCAGAAATTCCTTAACTCCGTACATGTTTCCATGGTCGGTTATGGCGACGGCAGGCTGTTCGTCTTCCAAAGCTTTGGCAAACAGCGCCTTGATAGGGGAAGCGCCGTCAAGCACCGAATATTGCGTGTGAACGTGCAAATGCGCAAACATAAGTCTGTTACTGCCTGCGCCGAATGAAGAATTAACTCTTTCCATTCAAATTATCAATATATTAACAGTATCCAAATTTTTACAAAATTAAGGTTATTTTTTCGGAACTGCAAATTGTTGCCGGAATATGCTGTACTAAAAGATACATATATGATCCATATTAAACTGATTTTCAAAGATTATTATAAAATTCGCCTGTCCATACGTATAAATGCTTTGTGGGCAGCCTCATTTATTATTCTATAAACACCTTTAAATCCGCAAAAACAAAAATAACTGCAAAGTTTTGAAATTAAAAATTTTGAAAATTCCCCGACATACGCTATCTTTGCAGTCTGAAATTTTTTAAAAATACAGCGATTATGGAAGAAAAAGAAAAAAAGACGCGAAAAAGAAAGCCAAAGGCTTATTATTATCCCAATGGCGTTAAGACAGAGTTCGTTTACGAAAGAAAATCTGACAAATTGTCGGCTTACGGCTTGTGGAGGCAGGAACACCCAAATGGTTTGGAAGGAGAAATACTGGATATGCGGGCTGTTTTGAAATAAAAAGCAATGGCACGCTATCTTTTAGATACAAACATTGTGTTATTTTCGTTGTTTTCGCCGAAAGAGCTGGAACGAAAAGTTGATGATTTGCTGGCAGACTATGGCGATGTGTTTTATGTCAGTACGGTTTCCGTACAGGAAATTATACATCTGTACAAACGAAACAAAATAAAAACAACATGGAAAAAACCTGACGATATTCTGCCGGATATTGAAACGAATTTCGAGATTCTTCCTGTCAAAAAGGAACATCTTATTACCTATTCCAGACTGTCAACGCCAAATGCACATAATGATCCGAACGACCATATTATTATTTCACAGGCAATAACCGAGCGAATGATACTAATCAGTTCCGACCAACAGTTTGAACATTACATAACGCAAAAATTAGATTTCATTTTCAACAGCCGGTAGTTGATTTGATTATCCATAAAACAGCATTGTCCAGAACAAGCAAAACTGTTTACAACTCTGACGTTTTTTTCAGCCCTGCATAAATTGCTTTTGCAGGACATGCCTTTTTGCACCTGCCACAACGGATACATTCTGTATGGTTTGGCGCTTTATAAATAGCGACATTCATGCGGCAAACTTTTGCGCATTTATTACAGTTAATACATTTATTTTTGTCAATTCTGTATCTGTACGGCGAAAACAGATTGAACAGCGACAGCATTGCGCCATACGAACAAAAATATTTACAAAATGGACGGTAAAAAATGATAAATGCCAGACACACTGCTGCATAAATAACAATTTTTGAAATTGAAAAACCAGACGAATCTTCTTCCGCAACCGACTCTGCGCTCCAGATTGCACTAACAATCATTGCCGCAAGAGAGACATATTTCAGGTACAACAGCCATTTCTCACCCCTGAACTTTCTGATTTTTTTCGGGAACGGTATCCGGTACAGCCAATCCTGCAAATATCCAAGCGGACAAACTTTTCCGCAAAATATTTTACCAAAAATTACTCCAACAACTAAAAATATAATCAGGAAATAAACTTTATCCATTTCATTTATGTTTTAAAATTATACTACTTATATAGACAAACGATGTCGAAAAATATTTTAGACTTGCCGTATTAAAGTTTCTCCTACTCGTCTGGCTTTTCGATAATAAATATTTTTCAATTAATACGGGTGCAAAGATACATTAAATTTTTGAATGGCAAACAGCGTTTTGAAAATTCCCCGACATGCGCTATCTTTGCAGTCTGAAAATTTTTAAAAATACAGCGATTATGGAAGAAAAAGAAAAAAAGACGCGAAAAAGAAAGCCAAAAGCGTATTACTATCACAATGGCGTCGAAACGGAATTGATAGTTCCCAAGCCGGAAAAACTGTCGGCTTACGGCTTGTGGAGACTGGAACACCCAAATGGTTTGGAAGGAGAAATATTGGATATGCGGGCTGTTTTGAAATAAAAAGCAATGGCACGCTATCTTTTAGATACAAACATTGTGTTATTCTCATTGTTTTCGCCTAAAGAATTGGAACGGAGGGTAAGCGATTTGCTGAATAGTTACAATAATCGCTTGTATGTCAGCAGTGTTTCCGTACAGGAAATCATTCATCTGTACAAGCGAAATAAAATAAGAACAAACTGGAAATCGCCGGAAGAAATTATACCGGACATTGAGGCGCTTAATTTTGAACTGCTTCCCGTAAAACGAGAACATCTTGTTACATATTCAAACCTTTCAACCGCGCAGTCGCATAATGACCCGAACGATCATGTCATTATTTCGCAGGCAATAACCGAGCGAATGACTTTGATTAGTTCCGACCATGAATTTGGATATTACATAACGCAAAAATTAGATTTCATTTTCAACAGCCGGTAGCTGATTTGATTATCCATAAAACAGCGTTTTGAAATTTCCCCGACATGCGCTATCTTTGCAGTCTGAAAATTTTTAAAAATACAGCGATTATGGAAGAA
>JAIROW010000212.1 GCA_031257315.1 Prevotellaceae bacterium | reverse complement strand
TTTTCCCGTTAAAGATTTTGGCGATACAGTCTTTGCCTGTAATGGTTATCCACCCGAACAGCAGTCCCGTAAATCCGTAAATGATTTCAACAAGAGCTGCGTTACAGAATTGTTCGCATTGCGTTGCGTTTGCTGCCTGTGGCACGTAAGTCATGATGCCAAAATAACAGCCTGAGGCTACAAACATTGCAGGAATCAGGTCAACCCATGGAACTTTTTCGAGATAAAGCACCAGAAAAACGACAATAAACACTGCCGTCGGAACAGCAAAGCACGACAGGCATGAAAGCGCGTTGGCAAGCAGCATTATCCCTACGGAAAATGTAATTCCAACCACATAGCCTATTGCGGCTCTGATACCGCCTTTCAACGTACAGCCTGAGAAAAAATAGACAGCCCATGCTACGAATGCAATGTAGGTAAAACCTTTTCCATCGCCGATTGGCATGTGTGCTTTAAGCAGATTGTCGATACAGACAATAATAAATGCAAGTAGAGCCGTGTAAGCCGCGCCTGCTGCAAAACTGATATTTTTCATTTTTTTTCGATTTTTAATATTTCAGTTAAAAAATTCAATTAATTTTTGTTTTTATTTTTTGGAAAATTTGCCGGAACTTTCTGCGTAACCTTACCGGTAGCAGCCCATTCCGTACCTCTTAAAAAGGTAGCGATAAAACCAGGGCAGTCTGTTGCTATATGTTTTGCCTCGTTTCCAACATGTCCGAGAACGGTATGGAAAATTCGACCTTTTCCCCAGTTAACAGTCATAAGTACGGGTTCGTCTCTGCCTGTTCCGCCAGTGCTTTTGTCGGAAAATGCAGTTGCCAGAATGGTCATATTCAGCGCCGGACCGCGCAAACGGTCGTAAAGTTCGTCCTGAGCGTGAATCCATTCTTCGGGCAGCCCTTTCATTACAGGGTGTTCTTTTTCGCGGGTAACGACCTTATATTCATGCTGACTGCCGTGGCTGCCGCCGTGTCCGGGAGAATCGTCGCGCACGATTTTTCCGTCTTTGATATAGACGTAAGGACCGCTGTTTTCATTGCGACCGCCCCAGCCGCCCAAACCGATAATTTCGTTAAACTCTTTCCAGTTGCTGAAAGAATTGTCGGCAGCATGATACACGACTACTCCGCCGCCGTTTTTTACGTAGTTTAAAAAATCGGCTTTTGTTTCGTCTGACCATGATTCTCCGTTATAGTCAAGCACTACAACGCCATATTCCGAAAAACTGGGACGAAATATCGACATGTTTTCTCCCTTATCAGGGCTGATGGCGATGTCGGTTTTGAATAATTCGCTCTGATTCAGATATTTTATCAGAATATTAGCGCTTGCCCGCCAGTAATGGTTGTTTTGTCCTGTGAGATAAAGAACTTTTATCGGTTGTTTTGCTTCGACAAAAGAACCTGCAAGCAGGAAAGAAAGTAAAAAAACTGTTCGTTTAAAATAAATAACCATATATAATGTTTTATCAGATTTTTAAACGCCAGACACCTCTTTCACTGCCGGCGCGAAGTTTGTTTGCTTCGTCGTCGCAAATAAATTCTTCTTTTACCGGATTCCACGATAAAGGTCTTTTCAATTCGTATCCTATGTTTGCAAGGAAACATACGGTTGCCGTGCGGTGTCCGATTTCTGCCGTACTGATTGGCTGTCTGCGGCTTCTGATGCAGTCCAGCCAGTTCTGGTAGTGGTCGTTGCTTTCGTACAGTTTGATGTCTTTGTCAGAAAATTCGTGATTTGCCAGTTTTCCGGGCATTGTTTCAAAAAACTCTCTGCTGATGTCAATTACGCCTTTTGAGCCTATAAATCTTACTGCGTTTCCGCGATTGAAATCTTCGTGGGTCATTGTTATTCCATTATCATAGACCAGCGTAAGATATTTATGGTCTTTATCGGGGGGGTAAACGGCAATCGGACCGCTATTGTCCTTACCGATAGCCCATTGCGCAATATCGAACATGTGAGCGCCCCAGTCGGCAGTCATTCCGTTGCCATATTCTTTGTAATTTCTCCAGTTGGGGTAAATGTCGCGTTCGAGCGGTGGAGCGAGTTCGGCGTTAAATTCATGGTATTCGGCAGGACCTATCCATAAGTCCCAATCCACGTTTGGAGGTAAAGTTTCATTTGGCAGGTCGTATTTTTTTGGAGGCGGACCAACGCAGACTTTAATTTCCCGAATATCGCCGATATATCCGTTTCGCACTAATTGACAGGCGTTTCTGAAATTTTTCCACGAACGCTGCATGTTTCCGGTCTGGTTTATGCGTTTGTATTTTTCTATTGCCTGCACCATTAGCCTGCCTTCTGTAATGCTGTGAGAATAAGGCTTTTCGCAATAAACGTCCTTGCCAGCCTTTGCCGCTTCGATGACATTAATTGCGTGCCAGTGGTCGGGCGTGCCAATCACAACTGCATCTATTTCGTCGTTTGCCAGCAATTCTCTAAAATCCTTGTAGGTTTTGAAACCTTTTGCCGATGAGCCGGCTTTTGCGTAAAGATCTTCGGTAATAGATTTAAACTGTTCAAGTTTGGCGGCATAGACGTCGCATCCGGCGATTACGCGGGCGCGGCGGGCAAATTCCGTTACCAGATAGCGGGACTGTTTTCCCGTGCCAATAAATCCGAGCGTAATCTGGTCGCTTGGCGGAATAAAGCCTCTTCCAAGCACATGGCGCGGCACTACTGTCAATGCTGTTGCCGCAATCAGACCTGTTTTTATGAACTGTCTTCTGGTAGTACTGTTACTGCCGATATTATTTTTCTTCATAAATAAATTTAATTATAACTGTTAATTATCAAATTTTCAATGACCATGGTTTTCTGACAATGCCTGAGCGCAGCTTGTTGGCTTCGTCGTCGTTAACAAATTCTTCCTTTTCGGGATTCCATTTCAGAGGACGTTGCAGTTCGTATCCGATGTTTGCAAGAATACAGACGGTTGCGGTTCTGTGTCCGATTTCGGCTGTACACAGTGGCTGCTTGCGGCTTTTTATGCTGTCTAACCAGTTTTGATAGTGGTCGTTACTTTCGTATAATTTTATTTCACTGTCCGAAAACTCATGAGTTTTCAGTTTCGACGGCAAAGTATCGAAAAACTCTCTGCTTATGTCTATCATTCCATTAGAACCGATAAAGCGAACGGCATAACCGCGTCCAAAATCTTCGTGCGTCATTTTAATGCCGTTTGCGTAAACAAAGGTAAGATATTTGTACTCTTTGTTATCGGGAGGGTAAATTTCAACCGGACCGCTGTCGTCCATTCCAAGTCCCCACTGGGCAATGTCGAACATGTGAGCGCCCCAGTCGGCGGTCATTCCATTGCCGTATTCTTTGTAATTCCGCCAGTTAGGGTAAAAATCGCGGTCAAGCGGGGGAGCAAGTTCCGAATGAAATTCGCGATATTCGGCAGGTCCGACCCACAGATTCCAGTCAAGACCGGCGGGAACGGGTTCTGCCGGAAGATCGTATTTTTTCGGCGGCGGACCGCAGCAGACCTTGACTTCCTTAATGTCGCCTATATGACCGTTCCGCACTAACTGACAGGCAATTCTGAAATTTTTCCACGAACGCTGCATGTTTCCGGTCTGATTTATGCGTTTGTATTTTTCAACTGCCCGCGCCATCAGCCTGCCTTCTTCAATACTGTGGGAATAAGGCTTTTCGCAGTAAACGTCCTTGCCGGCTTTTGCCGCTTCAATAACATTAATTGCGTGCCAGTGGTCGGGCGTGCCAATCACAACCGCATCAATTTCGCTGTTTGACAGCAACTTGCGAAAATCTTTATAGGTTTTAAAACCTTTTGCCGACGAACCGGCTTTTGCGTACAGATTTTCTGTAATTGATTTAAACTGTTCAAGTTTGGCGGCATAGACATCGCATCCGGCGATTACGCGGGCGCGGCGGGCAAATTCCGTTACCAGATAGCGGGACTGTTTTCCCGTACCGATAAATCCGATTGTAATCTGGTCGCTTGGCGGCGTAAAGCCTCTTCCAAGCACATGACGCGGAACAACTGTCAATGCGGCGACAGTAAACAGTCCGCTTTCTAAAAACTTCCTTCTGGAAATGTTTTTTATTTCATTATCCATAAAATTAACAATTTTAATAATTTATTTATAATATTTTTCCTATAATTGTTTTTCATTGACTTCTTATTTTTATTTTTTAACGTGCGTGCAAATTTAATGTTTTACATAATAATACTGATGGTTTATATTTATGGATAAACAGCCAGTTCGCTCAATTCTATCCAGCGATTGGTTTTACTGTCGATAATGTTTAACAGTTCTGAAATACGCTCGGACTGTCTGTACAGTTCTCCCGTGTCTGTTATGTTGCCGATAGTCTGTTCTATATCATATTTTTCCTTTTCATGCAAAGCGATTTCCTGTTCGAGCGTTTCAAATTCACGCTGTTCTTTGAATGACAGTTTTCTTTTCCTGACTTTGTCGCGTTTTATTTCACTGTTTTTACCTGTTTCTTTCCGTTCTGCCGCCGACTTTTCCTTTTCGGACGTTTCTTTCCAGTATCTGTAATCGGAATAGTTTCCGGGAAAATCCTTTATTTCGGCATTTCCTTTAAAAACAAGCAGATGATCGACAATTTTATCCATAAAATATCTGTCGTGCGAGACCAGAATAAGACAGCCGTTAAAGTTTTGCAGATAATTTTCCAGTATGTTGAGCGTAATAATGTCAAGATCATTTGTAGGCTCGTCAAGTACCAGAAAATTTGGATTTTTCATGAGGACTGTACACAGATACAGTCTTCGCCGTTCTCCGCCGCTGAGTTTTCCGATATAGTTATGCTGTTTTTCGGGCGGGAACATAAAGTGTCCGAGAAACTGCATTGCCGAAAGTTTCTGTCCGTTGCCCAAATCAACGACTTCGGCAATATTTCGCACGGCGTCAATTACTTTCATGTTTCTGTCAAATTCAATACCCGACTGGCTGTAATATCCGAAATTTACAGTCTCGCCAATATCGAAATATCCGCTGTCGGGTTCTGTTTCATTCAAAAGCAGTTTCAGGAAAGTGGATTTTCCTGCGCCGTTGTTTCCGACAATTCCCATTTTTTCGTATCTTGAAAATACGTAGTTAAAATCATTAAGTATCTTGACATTATCGAAACTTTTCGATACATGTCGCGCTTCAAATATTTTTTTGCCGATATGCGAAGTTTTCAGACCGATTTTCATCTGGCTGCTGTCAGTTCTGTTTTTTGCCTTTTCTTCAAGTGCATAAAAAGCGTCGATACGCGATTTTGCTTTTGTGGCGCGTGCCTGCGGTTGCCGGCGCATCCATTCAAGTTCTTTGCGAAAAAGATTGGACGCACGCTCTGTTTCCGAATTTTGCGCTTCGATTCTTTCCTGACGTTTTTCTATATAATAGGAATATTTTCCCCTGTAATGATATATCTGTTTATTGTCGATTTCTATAATATCGGAGCAGATTCGGTCAAGAAAATACCGGTCGTGCGTAACCATAATCAGACTGAGCCGCGAGCGCGTCAGGTAATCTTCGAGCCATTCAATCATCTCCAAATCAAGGTGATTGGTTGGTTCGTCAAGCACAAGCAGTTCGGGTTCGTTAATCAGCACGTTTGCCAGAGCGACTCTTTTAACCTGACCTCCTGAGAGTTCCGATATTTTCCGGTCAAAGTCGAATATATTCAGGCAGCCGAGAATCTGTTTGATGCGGTATTCATAATCCCACGCTTCAAGCGCGTCCATTTTTGCGCCTGCTTCGGCAAAAGCGGCGCTGTTGCCCGAAACGGCTGACGCTTCATATTTTTCGATTGCCTGCACAATTTCGCTGCCGGACGAAAAACATGCCTGCATTACGGTCATTTCTCCTGCGAACTGCGGATTCTGTTCCAGATAACCTGTACGTATTCCCTTGTGTATTACAATATTTCCCGAATCGGGCAAAGTTTTTCCGGCAATCATGTCCATCAGCGAAGTTTTTCCAGCGCCGTTGATTCCAATCAAACCGGTTTTTTGCCCTTCAACAATGCTGAAATTTATATTGTTGAAAAGCAGTAAATCGCCATACGATTTCGTAAGATTTTCTATTTGTAACACGTTCACCATCTAAAAGACTAAATACACAGTTAAAAATTTTTGGTAAATATATAAAAATATTAAATACAATATGAAAACCGACCGCATTAAATTTTTTAAATGCCTGACAATCCGCAAATACCGTTCAAAAAAATATTTCCAGAACTGTTTGTTTTTTCCGGTTTACAGCAACATCATAAAGCCTTTATCGGTAAATTTTTTGAGAAAAGGGCGAGAGGCGAGAGGCGAGAGGGGGAAGGAGAAAGGCGAGAGGCGAGAGGAGAAAGGCGAGAGGGGAAAGGGGAAAGGGGAAAGGGGAAGGAGAAAGGGCGAGAGGCGAAAATGGGGGAACAGTTTTGCATTTCCGAATTTTTATATAATTTTGCGCCGCAGTTTCGCACGCTTGCGGAACGGAATTTCTTAGGGGTGCCTGCTTTGCAGGCTGAGATTATACCCTCGAACCTGATCCGGTCAGTACCGGCGTAGGAAAAGAGTTTCAAGGCTTATTTTCTCAATTTTACCTCTTTTATTTTATTGTTTAATCGCCGGACAGTCCGGTACAAATTGTATTTTTACAAATGAAAAAGGTATTTTTATTTTTATTGACTGTGATGTCTGTTCTGGCAGGCATCGTCGGAGCTGAGGCTCAAAACGACACTGTTAAACTCGACGAGATGCTCATTGTTGCCACTCGCGCGTCGAGAAAAATGCCGGTGGCTCAAACCACCGTCGGAAAATCTGCTATTGCAGATGCTAATGTCGGAAACGACATTCCATTCATTATCGAAATGACGCCGTCAACGGTTGTTTCGTCCGAAAGCGGACTTGGTACCGGAAACACGAGTTTCCGTATTCGCGGCTCAGACCCAACCCGCATTAACGTAACTGTCGATGGCGTTCCGCTGAACGACGCCGAATCGCAGGCGGTTTTCTGGGTAAACATGCCAGACTTTGCTTCGTCGCTCGGCTCAATTCAAATTCAGCGCGGCGCAGGCACTTCAACCAACGGAGGAGCGGCTTTCGGCGCTACCGTCAACATGCAAACCGCAACAGCGATGCCAGTTCCATACGCCGAAATCGGCACAACTGTTGGAAGTTACAATACTTTTCGCAACAGTATCAGCGTGGGGACTGGAACTCTGGGCAGCGGATTTAATTTCTCGGCGCGTTACTCCCGCGTTGTTTCCGACGGATACATCGAGCGCAGCGGGGCGAAACACAATTCGCTGCATCTGTCGGGGCAGTGGAACGGCGACAGAACATTTGTGCGTCTTAATCTTATTCACGGCGAACAGAATACCGGATTAAGCTGGAACGGCGTGCCGGGTTATGCCATCGACAGCCTGAAATACAAATACTTTGAAGCTGGCGTCAGCGGATACAAGCCGGCGGGTCAGAACAGGCGCTACAATCCGATGGGCGAATATCGAGACGAAAACGGAAACATCAAGTATTACGGCAACAACATTGACAGCTACCGACAAACGCATTATCACCTGCAAGCAGTACAGCGTTTTGCCCAAAAGCTGACCGGACAGGCGACAGTTCACCTCACAAAGGGCGACGGATATTACGAAGAATATCGACTGAACCGCAAATTCTCAGAACACGGTTTACCCAATATTGATATGGGCGGGACGGTTTTAAAGAAAAGCGATATGATTCGACGTAAGGCAATGGATAATTATTTTTATGGACTGACCTTTTCGCTTAATTATTCTAACCGCCGTCTGCAATGGATTTCCGGCGGCGGAATCAGCAGGCACGACGGCGACCATTTCGGAAATGTGCTGTGGACAAGGTTCAACAACGGTTCGGTATCGGGAAACGAATGGTACAGAAACGTCGGCACAAAAGACGATTACAACATATACAGTAAAATTACCGGCAAAGTGAGCGACAGACTCAGCCTGTACGCAGACCTGCAATACCGGCATATCAGCTACCGTATAAAGGGCATTGACAGCGACCTTGCCGACATTGACCAGTCGCACGTTTTCGATTTTTTCAACCCCAAAGCCGGTCTGTTTTTCGATTTCGACAGATATAACTCCGCCTATGCTTCAATTTCCGTCGCCAACAGGGAGCCGACGCGAGCTGACTTCAAGGACGCAAACAAATACGGCGCAGCCGAAACACCAAAAGCCGAGCGCCTCTACGACGCTGAACTCGGATACTCTTTCAACAGCGGCTCGGCGGCGGCAGGAGTCAACATATATTACATGTATTACAGAGACCAGCTGGTGTCGAGCGGACGGCTCAGCAGCACCGGATATCCGGTAATGGACAACGTACCCGACAGTTACCGCGCTGGCGTCGAACTGTCGGGAGGCGTCGCCCTGTGCCGTTCCCTGCGTCTTGAAGCAAACCTGACATTAAGTCAAAACAAAATCAGAAACTTTGTTGCATATACCGACCAGTACGATAATTCTGCGGACTGGAACACAATAGAGCAGCGCGTCGAAAAACTTGGAACAACCAGCATATCGTTTTCGCCAGATATTACCGGCAACGCAATGCTGCGATACACGCCTGTACGAGACCTGACGTTCACGCTGACCGGAAAATACGTCGGAAAACAATATTACGACAATACTTCAAGCCCCGACCGCTGTCTTGACGCATACTTTACGGGAAATTTTGGAGTTTCGTACTCGTTTGAAATATATGGGCTGAAATTCGGGCTTCAAGGATACGTAAACAATCTTTTTGACTGTGAATATCTTTCATCTGCATGGGTTTACCGCGCAGTATTTGCCGACCGCAGTCCAGACTACATCGAAAACGGTTTCTTCCCGCAGGCAGGACGTACCGCGATGTTCAAACTGACGCTGAAATTATAGGAATACGCAGAATCTGTTCAAATTTGTTTCGCTGGCGACGGCAGCGATTTCAACTGTCTGAACTGTGATTTTTATGAGTTATGCGAATTAAGGGTTGAAGACATTTTTTTAGCCCGAATGGGCTTGATTTTCGTAACCGCAGGCGAGCGGTAGCGTTGCCTGCGGATTTTGCGAAAGCGCGGAACTTGCCCGAATGGGCAAAACGCCTCAGTCGTTATTGTTCTGCCCATTTGGGCAGGGGGTACTTGTACGTTTCGTTGTCCGCAGGCAACGCTACGCTCGCCTGCGGTTATGAAGGTTCGGCTTTTCAAGCCGCTGTTCTGAACAACCTGACTT
>JAIROW010000204.1 GCA_031257315.1 Prevotellaceae bacterium | reverse complement strand
TGTCGGTTGCGTAAAAATGACTTTGTAGGTTCTGTATTCGCAACCTGTGCTGCTATGCACAATTTCAGGCTGTTAGACGCGCCTTTTTGCTATGAAAATAACTTAACTTAATCTCTAATAAACCGGATTATGTTTTTTTTTGCGTTCTTTCTTTTTTGATGTTTCTTTCTTTGAGTTCGACATATATCATTAAAGTTTATGTAAGTTTACTGTCGCAACAATTGTCTGAAAATCAAGATTTAAATTTGAGAGACATTGTCTGAACTGAAAGAATCAAATTAATCAAAAAAATCGGTTTAACCTGTGGTTCAAACAAATGCGGAGAGTTTTCCATCTCACGAGACTTTTTTAATTGCGTCATAAGAACATTCGTCCATACACAAGCCGCACAGTACGCATTTCTGTACGTCAATCGAATGGATTTCGTATGGCGTATATGGAATTGCGTTTACGGGACAGGCTTTTGCGCATTTCGTGCAGCCTATACATTTGTCTGTTACCGTGTATTTTATCATTCCCGTACAGGTTCCGGTACGGCATACTCCGCTTATGTGTTCTTCGTATTCTTCTCTGAAATATTTCAGGGTTGTCAGCACCGGATTGGGGGCTGTTTTTCCAAGACCGCAAAGAGACGATTTTTTTACGTTAACGGCAAGTTCTTCAAGCTGTTCAATATCGCCCGATTCGCCGCGTCCGCTGCATATTTTGTTGAGAATGTCGAGCATTCGCCGCGTTCCCACTCTGCAAAACGTGCATTTGCCGCACGACTGGTCGCAGGTGAAACTCAGGAAATAACGGGCAACGTCAACCATGCAGCTGTTTTCGCCGAGTACCACCAGACCGCCCGACCCCATCATTGCGCCAAGTCTGTTGAATGCGTCAAAATCGACCTGCATGTCGCACAGGCTGGCGGGAATACAGCCGCCGGAAGGTCCGCCAACCTGTACGGCTTTCAGTTTTTCGCCGCCTTCAAGTCCGCCGCCTATCTCTTCTACAATCTGATTGAGTGTAATTCCCATTGGAACTTCAATCAAGCCTCCATGCCGTATTTTTCCAGCCAGAGCAAATACTTTCGTGCCTTTGCTGCCGTCGGTGCCTGTGGCGCGATAATTTTCTGCGCCGTACCTTATTATATAAGGTATCTGGCTTAATGTTTCGACGTTGTTAACCAGAGTCGGCAATCCGAAAAGTCCGCGAATGGCAGGATACGGGGGACGCTGTTTGGGGAAACCGCGTTCGCCTTCGACAGAGGCAATCAGCGCTGTTTCTTCTCCGCATACGAAAGCTCCGGCGCCTTCAAACACATTGACGTCGAACGAGAAACTGCTGCCGGCGACATTTTGTCCGATATACTGTTTTTCACGGCATATAGCGATTGCCGAGCGGATTCGGCTCACTGCCAGAGGATACTCTGCCCGTATATAAAATATGCCTCTGTTTGCGCCAACGGCATATCCGGCAATCAACATTCCCTCAATAATGCGGAACGGATACGATTCGAGCATCATTCTGTCCATAAAAGCGCCAGGGTCGCCTTCGTCGCCGTTGCATATCATGTATTTGCCTTCGTCGCTTTGTGCGGCGGCGACAATTTCCCATTTTTTGCCTGTCAAAAATCCGGCGCCGCCGCGTCCGCGTATGCCGCTTTTCATTACGTTTTCTATTATCCAGTTTCTGTTCGGCGCTGCAAGGGCTTTTTTCAGTCCATCGAAACCGCCGTGAGCGCAGTATTCGTCAAAATCGAGCGGCGACAATATTCCGCAACCTTCGGTGGAAATATGTTTCTGCCAGTGCAAAAAGCTGTTAATTACGCCAGTACGCTCGTTTTCCGGTTTCCATACCACATTGTCCCATGTTATGTCGGTATGAAACGTGTCAATATGTCCAAGTATATTATTTCTGAGACGTTTGAAATATCCGGCGGGCTTGAAGTGATGATGCAGAATTTCTTTGATTTCGGCAGCTTTTACGTTTGGATAGCGAACAATGCTGCCGTCAGCGCCAACTACGTCAATCACAGGCACTTTATTGCATACGCCGACGCAACCTACCGATTTTATGTCAATTTCGATACCAAGCTGTGCCGAAGCCGTTTTCAGCTCACGGTAAATATCTGCCGAGCCGCTTGCCATGCAGCACGACCCCATTCCAAGACGGATTTCGCCGGCTGTCTTACGTTTCAGTCCCGCAGCTTCTTCGTTTGCTTTAAGTTCGTTGACGGACAGAAAGTCTGAAATAACTTCCGACACTCTTCCCGGAACAACATGTCCATAAATCTTTTCATCAATCTGAACAACCGGAGCCAGAGTGCAGCAGCCGAGACATGCGATTTTTTCTATCGAAAACAGCCTGTCGCCGGTAGTTGTTTCTCCATCGCCAATGTTAAGCTGACGCAAAAAAGCGTCGAACACGTTGCTTGCGCCTTTCACATGGCAGGCTGTGCCGGTACAGACTTTTATCAGATGTTTACCAAGCGGCAAAAATCTGAACTGGGAGTAGAATGTTGAAACACTGACCAGCTGTGCGCGGTCTATTTCGGTTTGTTCGTATATCCGTTCAAGAGCTTCGCGAGGCAAATAATTAAACTTTTTTTGAAGCTCCTGCAACAGTGGTATAACAGTTTCCCGACCTGTTCCCACAGCGGCAATAGCAGCGTCGGTTACGGCAATTGTCTCCGATTTGCGGTTTGTTTTACTTTCCGTACAGTTACAAACATTTGTTTGCAAGTCATTTAACTCATTCTGTTGCATATTGCTGTCCGTAATAAATTTTCCGCAAATATAAGCAATATTTAATTAATCGAAAACTGAACTGTATTTTGGCGGCTATGACAAACTGACGGTCAGTTAAAAAAATCTCTGTCCATAAATTTATTCTTCTGTTTTTAAGCGCTGTTCAAAACATAAATCCACATTCGAGACCGGTTGATTGTAAATTATAACAGAAAAATATTACTTTTGCACCGTAAAAAATTATCAGATGGAACAGATATTTTTATTTTATATTATACCTTTGCTGTCGTTGTTTGTCTTTTTTGCGCCCGTGCGGTTCAAATCCATGATTTCCATGATTTTACTGTCATTTGGGGTAATTTGTACAACAATCATTTCGTCGTATGTTTTTACATTCGGACATGGATACAGGGAACAGTTTTCAACAGGATTTTTTAATCCCGTATTCAGTGTTGACGCTATGTCGGCGCTGTTCATTATTCTGTTGAATATCACTTCGATAACGACATTCTGGTATTCGTCGTCATATTTAAAACCTTACGGAAAAATAAAGTCGGGAATGGAACTTTCGCTGCATTATGCAGCATATATCTGGCTGTACTGTTCGATGTCGGGAGTGATTTTATTTCATGACACATGGACTTTCCTGTTTTTTTGGGAAATGATGACCGGAGCAACCTTTATTCTTGTTATTTTTGAAGGCGAAAAGAAGGAAAAACTTAAACCGGCAATAAATTATCTGATTCAGATGCACGTGTGTTTTTTTGTACTGCTGACAGCGTTCTCAATCGCCGACAGTTACAGCGTTCTAAGCGGTTTTGAAGCCGTTTGCGACTATTTTGAACATAATGGAAATCTGACGCTTTTTCTGCTGTTTTTCATCGGTTTCGGTATCAAGGCAGGATTCGTTCCTCTGCATACGTGGCTTCCAGAAGTACACCCGTCGGCGCCGGGCAATGTCAGCGGATTTATGTCGGGCGCAGTTATAAAAATGGGAATTTACGGACTTTTGAGAGTTGTATGCAGTTTGCAAAACAATTTGTTTGAAATTGCAGTATTTCTACTTGTAATATCGGCAGTAACAGGTATTTACGGCATATCAAAAGCAACCCGACAGAAAGATATAAAGCGGCTGCTTGCTTTTTCGAGCATCGAAAATATAGGAATAATCGGCATTGGTTTAGGTTTGGGAATAATCGGCGTACAATGGCAGTTGCCGTCGCTGAGTTTTGCAGGATATGCCGGAGCATTGCTGCATACGTTTAATCATTCAACATTTAAATCAATACTGTTTTTTAGCGCCGCAAACCTCTGCAAATCAACCGGAACACAGATAATGGACAGAATGGGTGGCGCAATTCGCAACATGCCTTGCACTGCCGCAGTTTTTCTGCTCGGCTCTACGGCAATTTGCGCCTTACCTCCTCTGAGCGGTTTCGTATCGGAATTTATTCTGTACAGCGGTCTGTTCGCATCGTTTACAGGCGTCGAACCCGAAAAAGCAGTAACTTTACTGTTTGTAATTATTGCGCTGGTTTTAATCGGAGGCATTTCCATAATTGCTTTTACAAAATCATTCGGAATTTCGTTTCTCGGCGTTTGCCGAAATCCGCTACATGCAGCTGAAAAAGAGCATAAAAGCATGGTTCTGCCGTTGATTTTGCCGCTTGCCGCAATTGTTTTTGTTGGATTTTTCCCGTTTGTCGCCATAAAATTTATTTCAAAGACAGTTTTTGACGTTTTCGGAGTTCGATATTCCATGTTTTGCGACTCTCAGTTGCTGTCATTGCAAAATCTCGGTATTTTTGGCTCCGTTTTTACGGTTTCATGTATATTTATATGGTATATTCGGAAAAAAATCCTGTCGAAACGCACGATAACCACCGGTACAACATGGGGCTGCGGCTATACAAGTCCCACTCCAAAACTGCAATATACAGCCTCCTCATTTTCAAGCAATTTCGCAAGAATAGCGTCTCATAAAAATACCGACAGCGCAGGCGAAACGGTTGCCGAAACGGAACTTTTTCCAGCAAATCGCACACACATAAACAGATACGGCAACAAAAAACAACTGTACCTCATAAAAAACGCAAGCAACAAACTTGCAAAACTCGCAATTTTCCAGACAGGCAAAATACAGCACTATGTCCTGTTTGCCTTGCTGTTTATGGCAATAATCCTTGTGTTGAGCTATGCAGGTCTCATTTGAAAAAAAAACGAAATATTCCACTTTTTTCCGATATTTTCAGTAAATTAATCTGCAAAAACATAATACGCACCATTTTTGTCAATGCTGTAATATTTTGTGTTCTAAATTATTAATCAATGATTAAAAAAAAAATTTGGAAGATATTGATATTCAAATTAAATTTGAAGTCTCAATAAGGAGGAGAAATGGCAGGCGCAAAAATTATACATTGTGATTTTTCTGAACCGAAACACCTCGAAGCCATCGCAACGTTAATTAATACATATATTGACGATGAAATGGGCGAAGGAGAATTGTTGACGGAATTGGGGCAGGAAGACCTGATTGCAGGTTTAAAAAATCACCCCAAAATAATTATTATGCTGGCAGTAAGCAAAGGAACATTTGCCGGCTTACTGGTTGCATTTGAAAATTTTTCAACTTTTACAGCAAAACCCATGATTAACGTCCACGACGTTTTTGTATTGAAAAAATATCGCAGCAGAGGCATCGGACGGCAATTAATGAATCATCTTATAACCGAAGCCCGAAATCGAAATTGCAGCAGAGTTACTCTCGAAGTAAGAAAAGACAATTTTCCGGCGCAAAACCTGTATATAGATCTTGGATTTGACGAAACCGACCCCGAAATGTTTTACTGGCGAAAATATTTGTAGTCTCCACCTTTTTAACACATATTCAGCTTGTTACAATGAAAAATAAAATTAATACAACAGTCTTTTCCACAAAAAAAAACAAATTTTTTGAAATTAATTTTATCATTTAACGAAAAAAGATTACCTTTGCGCGATTTTTTATAAATAGATATTATATAGAATTATGTCGAACAAAAACGAGAAAAAGCAAGATAATGAACAGATTATCGAAATAGTGGAAGGGATTCACAAAACCGAAAAATTTCTTAAACAGAACAAAAACATTCTGTTATACTCGGTTGGAACAGTGGTTCTTATAATTGCCGTTTTCTTTGGTTATTCTGAATTTGTTTCAAAACCGAGAAATATCGAAGCGGCAGAGCAAATGTTTATTTCACAAAATTATTTTGAAAAAGATTCCATCAATTTGGCATTAAACGGAAACGGTGATTTGGAACCGGGGTTTAAATCCATTATTGAAGATTATGGCTCAACTCCGTCGGGAAATCTTGCAAATTTTTATGCCGGCGTTTGCTGCCTGAAACTGGGAGAATACGCTCAGGCAATCGAATATTTTAAAAACTTTAAATCAAACGACGAAATCCTCGCACCCAGAGCGCTGGCAAATACAGGAGACTGCTATGTCGAACTTGGCGATCTTGACAATGCCGCCAAATATCTGGAAAAAGCAGCCCGCAAAAAACATAATTCGCTTACTCCGCAGTACCTTATGAAAGCTGCTACTGTGTATGGCAAACAGCAACAATACGGCAAAGCGCTTAAAATTTACGAAGAAGTGAAATATAAATTTCCTCGAAGCATTGAAGCCCGTACCATAGACAAATATATAGAACGTACAAAAAAATTATTGACGTCCAATTAAAAAACATGGCAACAGCTCTGCATAATTTATCCGAATCCGCAAACGCAGTTCCTTCTGGCAAAGGCAAAAAAATAGCAATAGCAGTATCCAGATGGAATAGCGAAATAACCGACGCTCTCTTGCAGGGCGCAGTCGATGAATTGAAAAAAAATGCGGTACTCGAACAAGATATTACAGTAGAAACTGTTCCGGGCTGTTTTGAACTCGCCTTTGCTGCAAATTATCTGATTAAACGCAAAAATCCCAGCGCGGTTATATGTCTGGGATGCGTAATTAGAGGAGAAACGCCTCATTTCGATTATGTCTGTCAGGCGGCGACACAGGGAATATTGCAAACTGGTTTGCAAACAGAAATTCCGGTAATTTTTGGAGTGTTAACCGTTGATACATTGCAGCAGGCACAGGACCGTGCGGGCGGAAAGTATGGAAACAAAGGCGTTGAAGCTGCCATCGCCGCACTTGAAATGACAAAATTTATTTAATTAATACGTATGAAATTTATAGCAGAAATTGATATTATGCCGTTAAAAGCCCTGCTTGATCCGCAGGGAAAAGCAGTGGGAATGACTTTGAACGGACTGGGATACACTGATGTACAGAATATACGCATAGGCAAACACATTACAATGGAAGTCGAAGCAGGAAATAAGGAAAAAGCAATGACCGTTGTTAATGAAATTTGCGCAAAAGTGCTTCACAATCCTGTTATGGAAGGTTTTAACTATAAACTGCGCGAAACAGATTAATTTTTAGAAAGGGGGTATTAGCTCAGCTGGCTAGAGCGCTTGCATGGCATGCAAGAGGTCATCGGTTCGATTCCGATATGCTCCACAACAAAAAAAATCCTTGAAATCAAGCATTTTCAAGGATTTTTTTTTGCTAATTCAGAGTCGAAGATTTTATCACTGACGATTTTTATACTTAAAACAAACAGTCGTTTTTAAAATCACAATAAACGATTAATATGCATCACGCTTTTATGCGTTTGGCGGATTCAAATATTTCGTATAACTTTGCGTCGAATTTTAAATTGTTATATGTCTGTAAAACCGCAAAATATTTACGCATGTTTTTTGTATTTGAACGATGTAAATCAATAACCGGTTTTACAATTTTTTAGTTTTTAGTAAAGATTAGTAAATTATCAGTATGAAAAATACGCCATTAACACAGTATCATATCGAAATCGGAGCAAAAATGGCTTCATTTGCAGGGTTCAACATGCCGATAGAATATTCGGGTATAAATGACGAACATCTGACAGTCAGGGAAAAAGTGGGAGTTTTTGACGTCAGTCACATGGGTGAATTTTGGGTCAGAGGCGAAAACGCGCTCCCGTTTCTCCAGTACGTTACCAGCAACGATGTTTCGGCTTTAATGCCGGGTAAAGCGCAGTATTCATGCCTGCCAAACGGAAGAGGCGGTATTGTTGACGATTTGCTGATTTACTGTATCGACAGCCGCACATACATGTTGGTTGTCAATGCCGGCAATATCGAAAAGGACTGGAAACATTTGTGTTCGTTTGCCGAACGTTTCGGTTTGATACTCGGTAAAGACATGTATGACGCATCTGACGAAACTGCGCTTATCGCCGTTCAGGGTCCGAAAGCGGTTGAAACAGTTCAAAAAATAACCGAACAGAACATTTCTGACATACAGTATTATGCGTTTGAAAAAGTGAATATTGCGGGTATCGACAACGCAATTCTGTCGATGACAGGATACACCGGAGCCGGAGGTTGTGAAATATACATTTCAAATCATGACGCTCCAAAACTGTGGAACGCCATTTTTGAAGCAGGCAAAGAGTTTGGCATTAAACCGGCAGGCTTGGGGGCAAGAGATACTCTCAGAATGGAAATGGGATTCTGTCTGTATGGCAACGATATTGACGACACAACCTCGCCGATTGAAGCAGGTCTGGGCTGGATTGTGAAATTTAAAGACGGTAAGGATTTTATAGACAGACCATTACTCGAACAGCAAAAAAACGGAGGCGCTACAAGAAAACTTGTCAATTTCGATATGATTGACAGAGGCGTTCCACGACAGCATTATGAAATATGCAGCGCCGACGGCGAAAAAATTGGAGAAGTAACTTCCGGCACAATGTCGCCAAGCCGCAAAACTGGAATCGGAATGGGATACGTCAAAAACGAATATTCCAAAACAGGCTCGGAACTGTATATTAAAATCAGAGACAGGCTGCTGAAAGCAAAAACGGTCAAAAGAATTTAATGAAATATAAAATTGGCGACAAAGTCAGATTTCTGAACGACGTAGGCGGCGGAAAAATTTCCAGAATACTGAATACAGGCATGGTAAACGTCATGGACGAAGACGGTTTTGAAATACCCGCCGCCGTATCGGAAATTGTTGTTGTGGAATATGCGGAAAACAGTTACAAAGAATTTGCAAAGACTGTTCGACCCGAAAACAGTTGCGTCAAGGCAGAAAAGCCTGTAAAAAAAATCGTTACAGCTAACGAAAAAAAGGATACAGCAACTGTCAACAGCGACAGTTACGGGCTGTTACTGGCATTTCTGCCGGCAAAATCATCATACACAGACGATTCTGGATATGACATGTATTTTATTAACGACAGTTCGTTTTACTGCATGTACACGATTGCGCGTCGAAAAAAAAACGGAGTTGCGTTATTGATGGACAGCTGTGATATAGAGCCGGAAACAAAAAAATATGCAACACATTTGTCGGAACATGAAATCAATGCAGGCATACTGTTGACCGTTACGTTTTTTCTGTACAAACATACAGACTACAAACTTTATCAGCCCGAACAGGTAAATATCTCGCCAAATCCTGTTAAATTTGTCAGAAACTCGTTTTGCGAAAACGATTTTTTTGAAGATAATGCGTATCTTATAAAAATAGCTTCTGACGAAATTCCCGACATGAAAATCGAAATTAATCCCAAAGAACTTGAAAAAGCCATAAAACAGAAAAAAAATACTGCGCCTGTTATACCCGCGCCGGCGAAAAAAATCGAAACCGAAGAAATTGATTTACACATAGAAGAATTGATAGAAAACACTAAATTACTAAGCAACGGTGAAATGCTGGAAATACAGATTGATCATTTTTGCAAATCGCTGGAACGCGGCTTGTGTTCAAAAATTAAACAGATGATATTTATTCATGGAGTTGGCAACGGAAAACTTAAACACGAAATCAGACGGCTGCTCGACACCCGTTATGCCGGCAAAGTTCGCTATCAGGACGCTTCTTTCAAAGAATACGGTTACGGTGCAACACTGGTGATAATCAGTTAAAAAAGTGGTTATGATGTAAAAAGATACAATCGCCTGACAGCAAATAGTGTTTAGTTAATTAATAAATGTCGGATATAACCATTTTAATTTTATTCTAGCATCCTTAGCGGAGAAGTGCCAGTTGATTTTCGCATTTTTATTATTTCTGTGTTTTTGCCAAGCCAAAACTTCCTCTTGCATCTTGTCCATTGTTGCTATATTTCTGTTTAAGCATTGAGTATTTAGAACATGTAATTCTATCTCTGCCATATTCAGCCAACTGCAATGTTTGGGCGTAAAAACAAACTCAAATCTGTCTATCAACCGTTTAGCTTCTTCCGGCTGAAATGAAATTATATACATGCTGAACAAAGGACTTCTTGTCCAGATTGCCGTAGCGTACACTGTCAGCGCTCCGATTGCGTATTATATTGTAAAACAGTGGCTTGAAGGTTTTGCGTATAAAACGCCGATGTATTGGTGGGTATCTGTTCTCGGAGGCTTTATAATACTCTCTGTTTCAGTGCTTACAGTAAGCTGGGAAAGCTACATGGCTGCAAGCATGAATCCCGTAACAGCAATAAAAACGGAGTGAGTCAGGCGTCAGTAGATAGGCGCAGGCAGTTATAAAATGGCTGAAATAATGCAGACTTTCAGTCCTAAAAAAAATTCACATAATTACAGAATTTTCAGAATTAATATATATCTGTTTATAGTCTGTACATTTTCAGATGATAAACTTTAATTAAAATAAATTGTAAAATGATTAATTAATGCGAATCAAGGGTTAAAAACGTTATTTTAGCCCGAATGGGCTTAATTTTCGTAACAGCAGGCGAGCGAAACGCGGTTTGCGGTAGCACAATCGTTCTCATCTTTGTCTGTAAGGCAAAACTTTAATGCTTTTGCGATAGAGTTCTGCCTTTCAGACAGTCGGTTGTTGTCGTTTTTAGCCGCAGGCAACGCTGTCGCTCGCCTGCGGTTATGAAGGTTCGGCTTTTTAAGCCGGTGTTCTGAACACTCTGACTTTTAGCCCGAAGGTCTTAATTTTCGTAACCGCAGGCGAGCGTAGCGTTGCCTGCGGCAGTGCGAAAGCGCCGAAATTGCCCGAATGGGCAAAACTCTCGCTGTCCGCAGGTAAAAACCGCAGGCAACGCTATCGCTTGTATGCGGTTATGAAAATTTTGTCCCTTCGGGACATTTTAACTCCTGATTTACATAAATTTCTAATCTATAATATTAAATATCATCGACAGTTTATACATCTTTATCGGTGTGTCGGCTTTTACGGTTGAATAAACCGCATTGTATCCATATCTGTTTGCAGTATTGATACTTAACTCATTAACGAATAACCGGTACAGGTGCAGTCTGGATTGACATACTCAATTTCTACGGTTTCTACACCGCTGTTCACAAAAAGAAATTTTGCTTTCAGTACAGTATCTGAATGTATATTTCCAAAATTTACCGTTATGTTCAAAAACGTCAAACTTTTTTTCTGCTGATTTGTTCGGTTTTTGCGGAAACAGATTAAAGGAAATCAAATTTGACATAATTATAAACAGTATTACCGAATTTTTTATTTTCATTTTTACTCTAATTTAAATCGGTAAACAATTAACAGTTCTTTCTCAATATCAGCTATTGCCTGCGAATAGTAATAAGGCGCAACATATCCTCCTATTTTAAATCCTTTTGGAACCGACAGGTCTGCAATCAATGTTTTATCCGAATATATTTGAAGTCCGTC
>JAIROW010000124.1 GCA_031257315.1 Prevotellaceae bacterium | reverse complement strand
ACATTAACAAAAACAGAAACCGTATATCAGGTTTATGATGTGTTTTTGTCAAGATGGCTGGAAATGGAATATTGATAAAACATTTTATATTGATAAAAAATACCCCATTAATTACACTGAATAAAAAATAACATGAATCAAAAAACATTTATAATCGCCGAACTTTCGGCAAACCACAATGGCAGCAAAGAAACTGCTATTGAAACAGTTAAGGCTGCCGGACGCGCCGGAGCCGACGCCATTAAACTGCAAACTTATACGGCAGATACCATTACGCTCAACTGTCGAAATGATGATTTTAAAATCAGTCATGGAACTTTGTGGGACGGGAAATATTTATACGATCTGTATCAGGAGGCATATACCCCGTGGGAGTGGCATCGGGAACTTTTTGAAACAGCGCAAAAAGAGGGTTTAATCTGTTTTTCAACGCCTTTTGACAAAACGGCTGTCGATTTTCTGGAATCGCTAAACAATCCAGTGTATAAAATTGCCTCATTTGAAATAACTGATATTCCACTTATTGAATATGCGGCGCAAAAAATGAAACCAATGATTATTTCTACCGGAATCGCCGGTTTGGACGACATTCAGTTAGCCGTAGAAACTTGCAGAAACGCAGGAAACAGTGATATTACGCTGTTAAAATGCACATCGTCTTATCCTGCTCCAATAGAAGAAGCAAATCTGGCGATGATTCGGGATATGGCAGAACGTTTTCATGTAAAAACCGGACTGTCAGACCATACTATGGGTTCGCTGGCTCCCGTTACAGCCGTAGCGCTTGGCGCAACAGTCATCGAAAAACATTTTATCATCGACCGCTCCATCGGCGGACCTGACGCGGCTTTTTCAATGGACGAAAAAGAATTTACGCAAATGGTAAAAGATATTCGCACGGTCGAAAAAGCAATCGGAACGGTTTCATACGAATTGACGGAGACTATGAAAAACGGGCGAAGTTTTTCACGTTCGCTCTACGTGTCGGAAGATATGAAATGCGGAGATATTATCACCGGACAGAATGTGCGCTCCGTGCGCCCGGGATATGGATTGCACCCGAAATACTGGTATTCAATAGTCGGAAGAAAAATAAACTGCGACTTAAAAAAAGGTATGCGATTTGAACTGAAATATCTTGACTGATGTGTCGGCTGAAACGCAGACGCAAGTGTCTGCCAAAATGCGTTTCCCGATAGATAAAACAAATTGTGCAAACCTTTTTTTGCATTGATTTACATACAGTTACAATTTTAAAATTTGAAATACAAATATTTCGCTTAATTTTGCAGCGTTAAAAGGAGATTTTGTCTCCAAATCATAACAGGTTGAAAGGTTTATAATTATGTATGGTTTAAGTTACAGGAAAATTAATAACATTGTTGGTTGGTTGGTATTTGCAGTTGCGGCATTTACATATATTTCGACAGTTGAACCAACTGCGAGTTTATGGGATTGCAGCGAATTTATTGTTTCAGCATACAAACTTGAGGTTGGACACCCGCCCGGAGCGCCTCTGTTTGCCATGCTCGGACATCTTTTTACAATGTGGGTATCGCCGCAAAATGCTGCCATTATGGTTAATATTTTTTCCGCTCTGTGCAGCGCCTTTACCATTCTGTTCCTGTTTTGGAGTATAACTGTTCTTGTACGTAAAATTGTTGGAAATTCGGGCAATCTGTCGTTTGCCGAAACGTTTATGATAATGTCGTGCGGAGTTGTCGGCTCTCTGGCATACACCTTTTCGGACACATTCTGGTTTTCAGCTGTCGAAGGTGAAGTTTATGCAGCCTCGTCGCTGATTACCGCCGCCGTTTTCTGGGCTATACTTAAATGGGATGAAGACGACAGCGAATATTCAAACAGATGGCTTATACTTATTGCGTATATTACAGGACTTTCGATTGGCGTACACCTTCTGAATCTGCTGGTTGTGCCGACAATCGTTTTTGTATATTATTTTAAAAAATATAAAATTACCCGCGCAGGCGTTTTTAAGACGTCCATAGTTGCAGTACTTTTGCTCGCATCTCTGGTGTGGGGAATTATACCGGGTCTTCCAGTAATTGCATCAAAAGTTGAACTTGTTTTTGTAAACTTTTTTGGATTTCCAATAAATTCGGGACTGCTGTTTTTTGTTGCTATTCTGATAGCAGGACTTGTCCGGTACGTATATTATACGTATAAAAAAAGAAAACCGCTTGCAAATACAGTTTCGCTTGCCCTGCTGTTTTGCGTTATCGGATACGGAAGTTATGCCATGATTGTCATTCGCTCGTCGGCAGATACGCCAATGAACCAGAATAAACCTGATAATATTTTTTCGCTGATATATTATCTTAACCGCAACCAGTACGGTTCGGCTCCACTGATTACGGGAGCGTATTACAATACCGCTTCGGACTATGAAACGGCTGTAAAACAGGAATATACCAGACTTGGAGACAAATATGTGAAAGACAATGTTCCGTATCAAAAATACAACAAAACATATTTTTTCCCACGAATGTGGAGCAACGACCTGCGTCCGGGACAGGTCGATATATATAAAAGGTATGTCAGGGGAAAAACGCCCACATTTTTTGACAATGTGCGTTTTTTTCTCGATTATCAAACAGGATTTATGTACTGGCGATATTTTATGTGGAATTTTGTCGGAAGACAAAACGACATGCAAGCCTCAATCGACGATCCGTCAAAGGGAAACTGGATTTCGGGAATAAAATTTGTGGACGAAGCCAGACTTGGCTCAACTGACAACCTGCCATCTTACATGGCTCAAAACAAGGCTTGTAACAAATATTATTTCCTGCCTCTTATTTTGGGAATTTTGGGAATTTTATACCAGTTAAAAAGAGACAAAAAAGGTTTTACCGTTATTACCATGCTTTTTTTCTTTACCGGCATCGCCATTATTATATATCTGAATCAGGCGCCGATAGAACCCCGTGAACGCGATTACGCTTACGCCGGCTCGTTTTATGCGTTTGCAATATGGATTGGAATGGGCGTCGCCTTCATTTACAACCTTTTAACACGTAAACTAAACAAAAAAACCGCCGCCTGTATCGCCCTGATTCCGGGACTTTTTGTCGCTGCACTGATGGCGCAGCAAAACTGGGACGACCACGACCGTTCGGGACGCTACGTTACTACCGATTTCGGCTATAACTATCTAATATCCTGCGATAAAAACGCAATAATCTACACTAACGGCGATAACGATACTTTTTCTGTCTGGTACAATCAGGAAGTTGAAGGAGTGGGTACCGATGTGAGAGTAGTTAACACGCAGTATATCAACTCTGACTGGTATTATTCACAAATGATGAGACGGAGCTATGATTCGCAGCTACTCAAAACAACTGCAACTCCCGATAAAATTCTTGGCGAAAGACGCTCGCAAATCATTACGCCAAATTATTTTGACAAAGATAAAAAACAGCCAACAATTATACCTTTAAAAGCTGCTCTCGGATATGTTTTCGACGACAGTAAAAGCCAGAAAAAATACGGCGACATAACCGTCAGTTTAATTCCTTCGCAAAGTTTAAGACTGCCGATAGATAAAAACGAAGTTATTAAATATGGACTTGCAAGCGATACGTCAGCCATTCTTCCGTATCTGTCATTTAATATTTCACCTCTGATAACAAAATCAAAACTTGCAGCTCTTGATTTTGCCGCGAATAATTTCCCCGAAAGACCGATTTATTACGCATTAGGTACAGCTGACGATTATTTTATGGGGCTGAGAAACAACCTTCGCTTCGAAGGTCTTGTGTACAGGCTTGTTCCCGAAAATACCGCCGGCAAATCCATTAATGTGGATAAAATTTTCGATCTCCTCGTTAATAAGTTCCGTTACAGAGGATTGAACAACCCGAACATATATCATGACGAATGTTCAAAACGCACAATTCCAAGAAGTTATCGCAGCGCTTACATATATGCAGCCAATGAGCTGAACGCCAGAAAAGATACTGTCAGATTAAGACAGTTAATGGAAAAATACAAAGAGTCGATGCTCGAAATGGAAATTTCAAATCCCGACGAAGACCCGTATCTGCAAATGGTAAACCCCTTTGTCAATTTTTATTTTACATCGGGACTGAACGATTATGGAACTTCTCTGGCACAGAAGCTTGTTGACGATTACCGAAAAGAATTTCTGTATTGCGTGGCTCTCAGCGCCAAAAAATTCCATGTTGAGAATCAGTTGACAATGACTTATTTCGGAGTGAAAAACCTTGTGGAAATACTTGGTATTCACAAACAGACCGACCTGCATAAACAGGCGCAGGAACTGCTTGGCGAAATAGACAGAACATTTAACAGCGCAATATCCTGAATATCGCTTTGTTATGTATTTCAGCGCACCGGATTTTATTCGTAAAATATTTCCAATGCTGATTTGGAGTTTTCCCGTCGAAAGTAAAAGTCTTTTCCTGACTTTCGACGACGGACCAACCGTGAATATAACTTCGTGGGTGCTTGACCGGCTTGACGAATTTGACGCAAAGGCAACATTCTTCTGTCTGGGGAAAAACGTAGAACAAAATCCCGACCTCTATAAAATGATTATAGACAGGGGACATGCAACGGGAAATCATTCGTACAGCCATATAAAAGGCTGGGGAACAAGCGTTTCGTCATACGTTCAGGATTTTGACCTCGCATCGGGATTTATTGACAGCAATCTTGTCCGTCCCCCGTATGGACGGATTACTCCCAAACAGGCAAAAATTCTGAACGAGCGTTACAGGCTGATAATGTGGGATATTCTCAGTCGCGATTACAGTATGACCGTATCGCGACGCGGGTGCGTGAAAAACGTTGTGAACAATTTGCGACCGGGAGCAATCGTGGTTTTTCACGATTCGCTGAAAGCCGCCCGCAACATGAAATACGCTCTCCCGAAAGTACTCGAATTTGCAATAAATCAGGGATATAAATTCAATAAAATAGAATTGTGATGAATTATTTATTTAGACTGCTGTCCATTACATTGTTACTGTCTGTAACAATGTCGGCAATTGCCGGCAAACCCGAAAAAGATTTGAACGGCAAATGGAAGCTCGTCTCTATCGAAACCTCCGTGCCGATGTTTGACGCAATAGTCAGTGAAAAAATTAAGGAAAATGAAGGAAAAGAACCGGTTGTAGAATTTACTGCAAACGGAACGCTTAAAATGTCCGGCTCTGAAAAAATCAGATACTCGGTTGTCGATAAAAAAAAGATAAAATTTTCAACCGCTGTTTCTGCTGAGAAAACAGAGGATTATGTGGCTGATTTTGAAATAAAAGATAAGGAAATGAAACTTACGCTTCCATACGAAGAATCGAAACGCTTAATATTATCTTTTGTGTCGCAGCATGAAAAATCGGACAGCGAAAAATTAATTGCCGGTATGATTACAAATTTTGTACAAAACAACAAAATAAGTCTTGTTTTTGTATTGAAACAACAATAATTGTGTCAAAAGATATAATAAGAATACTGGCAGATTATATTCAAGAAGGACGGATAGAAGCTGGTTGCGACGAAGCCGGCAGAGGCTGTCTTGCAGGTCCCGTTTTTGCCGCCGCCGTAATTCTCTCCGAAAATTTTTATCACCCCGACCTTAACGATTCAAAACAGGTAAAAGAACAGACACGCGAAGTTTTGCGCCGGTATATTGAGGAAAATGCAGTATCATACGCCGTAGCTTTTGCCGACAATAATGAAATCGACAAATTAAATATTCTCAGAGCCTCAATTTTGTCGATGCACCGCGCTTTGGATAAACTGACAGTACGTCCCGAATTTATTCTGGTTGACGGAAATAAATTTATAAAATACGGAAATATCCCGCACAAGTGTATCGTAAAAGGCGATTCCAAGTATTCGCCAATTGCCGCTGCCTCAATTCTTGCAAAAACATATCGCGACGAATATATGGTTAAAATTGCGAATGAATATCCTGAATATTTGTGGGAAATAAACAAAGGCTATCCCACAGAATCGCACCGTGAAATAATTGACAGACTGGGATTTACAAAATATCATCGCAAAACGTTTTTCAAACATAAAACAGACGGACAGCTAAAACTGTTTGATATTTAGAATAGAGTTTATATAAATTATGAATTCTCATAGAATATAAAGACAACGAAAAGAAATTCCGCGCTCTGACGGGAGGGTGTTCTGTAAATGGTATCAAAAAAAAAATTTGCCACTTGCGGAAACATAGATTTACTTAAAATCCGCAAAAAAATATTTGGAAATATTTTTTTGCGGATTTTAGGTATTTATGCGAATCAAAGGCAAAACTCTAATTCTATTGCGATAGAGTTCTGCCTTTCAGACAGTCTGTTGTTGTCATTTTTAGCCGCAGGCAACGCTACGCTCGCCTGCGGTTATGAAAATTTTGTCCTTTCAGGACATTTTAACTCCTGATTCGCATTAATTATATGAATTGAACTCATACAGCCAACACTGACGGTAAAATTCAGTCAGTTCGAGACACTGTTAACACAAACATTTTGATATATAGATTGATAAACGTACTTTTGCAAAAAATAAATTTTAACAGATATTAGATGAAAATATTAAAAAACATTCTTATTGTCATTGTGTTATGCAGTTTTTCGTTGCTCGAAGCGCAGCAAAAAAGTATCGAATTGCTGTCGCCCGACGGGAAGATTCGCGTAACAGCAAACATTGCCGGCAAAATTAACCTTGTTGTAAGTTCCGGTTCAAACGAACTGTTCAGAAGCGATCTGCAAATGGAACTGCGCACTGAAACGCTGGGGAAAAATCCGAAACTGACCGCTCATAAATATACGTCGGTCGATACGGAAATCAAGCCGGTTGTGCCGTTCAAGTTTTCGACCGTCAAAAACCGGTATAACGGTTTGACGCTTGATTTTAAAGGAAATTATTCCGTTGAAATTCGAGCCTTCGACGACGGCATTGCATACCGTTTCATTACGCGCAAAAAGGGAACGGTCGAAGTAATGCGCGAAGACTGTAATCTCTCGTTTCCCGAACGATATTTGCTGCATCTGCAATATGCAGGCGAAAACAGAGGGTTTGCCGCCGTTTATGAAGAACCTTACTCGCATGTCGAGTCCGACAAATGGTCGGCAGATTCGATGATGGCGGTGCTGCCGTTGCTGATTGATACGCGACGGGGCGAAAAAATTCTGTTTTCCGAAGCCGATATTAACGACTATCCCAACATGTTTCTTTCGGGACGGGGAACGGCAAACGGCGTTACGTCGGCTTTTCCGCCAGCGCCGACGAAAATGAGAATCGATTCTGCCGGCAATACGTGGATTTCCGAAGAAGCCGATTATATTGCCAAAACAAAAGGTTCGCGCGAGTTTCCGTGGCGCTGGTTCATTGTTTCGCACAGCGACGGTCAACTGCTCGAAAGCGCAATGGTTGCGCGGCTTGCTCCAAAATGCGCTTTGGACGATGTGTCGTGGATAAAACCCGGACAGGCTTTCTGGGACTATATCAACCGCTCGACAGACTATGGTCCGCATGTTACTTACCGTCAGGGCATCAACACGCCTACTTATAAGCGTTACATTGATTTTGCCGCTAAAAATAAGATACAGTATGTACTGATTGACGCTGCATGGGCAAAAGACCACTCTGCATACCCGACGCTTGAAGTTGTCCCAGAACTTGACTTGCCGGAAGTCATCAAGTATGCAAAAAGCAAAAACGTAGAAATTATACTGTGGATGTATTATCATCCGGTTCAGAGAGATTTGAACGACGATAGTTTCAATATGTTTGAATATTATTCCAAAATGGGAGTTGCCGGACTGAAAATAGATTTTATGGACAGAAGCGACCAGTGGATTGTCAACTTCTACGAACAGGCTGCCCGCGAAGCGGCTAAATGTAAAATGGTTCTCGAATTTCACGGTTCATACAAGCCGGTCGGTTTGGAATACAAGTATCCGAATGTTCTTTCATACGAAGGAGTTCGCGGACTGGAATATGGCGGCGGCACGTCTCCCGAAAACAGTATCTACCTGCCATTTATGCGCAACGTTACGGGACCGACATCGTTCACCCCAGGTTCAATGCTGAACACTCAACCCGAACATTTGCGCACCGGCTGGGGATACAACTGGGCGACTATCGGAACAAGAGTTCATCACATGGCTTACTACATTGTGCTTGAAAGCGGTATGCTGATGATTGCCGACAGCCCGCGACGCTTTGAAGAAAATCCCGACTGCGCAGGATTTATATTTTCAGTCCCCGTTACGTGGGACGAAACGCGAGCCGTTGCTGCCGAAGTCGGACAGTATGCCATTGTTGCCAAACGGAAAGGCGACAGGTGGTGGATTGGCGGAATTACTAACGACAGCGAAAAACGCCGCGATTTTCATGTAACTCTCGATTTTTTAAATCCAAACAAAAAATATCGCATTACATCGTTTGAAGACGGTCCCAACGCCAACGGTCAGGCTATGGATTACAACCTGCGTTCGATGGAGGTACAGAAAGGCGACGTTCTGGATATTCGCATGATGCGTAACGGCGGCTGGGCTGCGGTTATCGAATAGACAGTATCCGTTTAAAAACACTCTGTCGAATGTTTTTGTCCAAAATCAGGCGTCTTTAAAAGCCATTTTATCGACATATCGAAAAGCCCGACTGCAATCTTAAAAAGCAGACGGGCTTTTTGATAATCTTATCTGATTGGATTTTCGGGAAACGTAAAAATATCGCTTCTACCTTATTTTTAACGACTGATAAATCTGAATAACCCAATATATAACGATACATTAACAAAACTATATTTATCTTTTTTTAAATAACGCTTCAAATTTTTTTTGCACTATTTTTAACATTTTTTTGCTGTTGTTAAAATTTGTTGTAATTTTGCGTCGTAATAAGACTGAAAAATTCAGAATAAAATGTGTAGTAGAACTGAAAATATCGCTGAAAAAAAGTTATTAACAATCGCCTTTTTTGACGGTTTTGGCTCTGTTTTTACATTGAGTTCAATTTTTACAGAGAGAGAGAGAGAGAGAGAGAGAGAGAGAGAGAGAGAGAGAGAGAGAGAGAGAGAGAGAGAGAGAGAGAGAGAGAGAGAGTTTATAACAGCGAGTGAGGGGTTTTTCGGGGTTGTTATATAT
>JAIROW010000235.1 GCA_031257315.1 Prevotellaceae bacterium | reverse complement strand
ATAACGCTGTCTGTAAAGGCAGAACCCTGTGGAGCAGAAAATATTCAAGTTCTGGCTTTCAGCCAGTTTTTTGGGATTATGTTTGTCCGTATGTCAAACGACATACGGTTATGAAAATTCTGGATTTCAGACAGTATATACTCAATTAAATTTACATAAACTCTATTAATTATAAGCGAATTAATTTTTTAGAATTAATGCGAATCAGGAGTTAAAATGTCCTTTCAGGTAGGGTGTTCAAAATGATGTACCAAAAAATGAGATAAAAAAAGATGTATTTCACCGGCTACGGAATATACAAAATGTTATATAGGTGCGATTTATCGCGCCCTTAAATCCGTACCATCTACGATATACCGATATACCGATATACCATTCCAGCGCCAGCTTGCGGTACATCATACTGAACACCATAGGTTTCAGGATATTTAACTCCTGATTCGCATGATTAACATATTTCTAAAACAGGTTAATCCTGAAAATTCTGTAATTTTGTAACTGTTTTCCGTTTCAAATTGTCAATTGTCAATTCAAAAAGGGATTTAATCATTTTTTATCACGTTTTTACATGATTTTTTATTTCAAAAAATGTCCGAATTGGTTGCTACATTTCGAATATCCTCTGTGAGATATAAAAAAAATTTGCATACTTAATTGAAATTTCACAAAAATGTGTTAAATTTGCCGGAAAATTAAAAAAATTTTTTATGGTAGAAGCCGAATTTTTTTTACTGTTTCTACTCTCAAAGAGAAAAATTTGAACAAATGGGTAAAAGTATGAAAAAGAAAGGAATATACGCTGTTATTTTTCTGACCGCAATCATTCTGAAAAGCTGTTACAGCGAGCAGCCTGTTTCGGTAAACGCTGATTTTTCAATAATTGTCGAGGACGAAGATTATTCCGTTCCTGTAAACGTACTGCTGGAAAATAAAAGCGTCGGAGCAGACCGTTATCTGTGGACATTTGAAGGCGGCGAACCTGCAACGTCAAGCAGTCGGCAGCCGGGTATGGTGCGCTATGTTACGGCAGGAACATACATTATACGTCTCGAAGCATGGAATAACGACGAACGTAAAAGCAAAGAGTTTGTACTGCATCTGGATTCGACTGTAAATGCCGGTTTCAGTATAGAAATTCCCGTTAACAATATTATGCCTGCACAGGCTGTCATAACCAATCATTCGACCGGTGGAACATCATACAGGTGGGTATTCGAGGGCGCCAGCGTCGGCGAATCGGAACTCCGCAATCCTCCGCCGGTGGAATTTGTCCGCGCAGGCGAACACAAAATAACGCTTGACGTATCAAATGGCAGAGAAACGTTTACAGTATCGAAAACAGTAACCATACTGCCGGCAATGTCGCTTGATTTCAAGATTGTTCCCGCTTTTGAAAATGAAGACATGGAAGCGCCATTTACAGCAATGCTGATTAATCAGAGCGTCAACGGTGTGCGATACAGGTGGAGCAGCGAAAACGGACAGATGGACGACAGTTCCAGCGCCGATTCTGTGTCTGTAACATACTCGTTGCCCGGAACTTATATAATTACTCTGGAAGCCGATAACGGCAAGGAGGTTAAAACCGTTTCCAGGACAGTTACCGTCAAACCCAATACCAATCTGTACATTATGCAAGATGTGAGGCTGGGAATAAAATCGGCTCATGCAGGCATAGGCTGTTTTTACTCATGCAACCTGCGCAGGGTTATTGCAAAGGACGATATAAACATGGAAAACAGCCGGCTGATTGATTTTGTTTTTTTCGGTTCCGATGAAACTTTTTCCTACTGTAAAATAATCTCGCCTGATTCCGCAGGCTATTACGCATTTTATGATATTCCAGAAGCCGGACATACGGCAACAGTTAATGTTCTCGAAAATACGGATATATCATTCACCGCCAATGATTTCGACAGCATGACAGACGACAGTATCCTTCAAAAACTGCCAATTGTCGAAAACAGCTTTGACAATACATATTTTACCGCTGCTTCTGTTCCGCGAATCGTTCTGTTTGAGACACATGACGGACGCAGGGGAGCTGTAAAAATAAGAAATTTTGTTTCCAGAGGACAGGAATCGTACATTCTTGCAGACATTAAAGTACAGAAACTCAAAAACAGCGATTAAAGATGCTTAAATATAAAACGTTAACCTTAATCACATCGGTACTCTTTGTTTTCAACGGTATAGCCCAGCAGGTGCGTCTCGACAACCTGAAAGAACAGTACAGCATGAAAAATCTGTTGAAAATAAATGGAGGAGTATCGGCAAATGCTGCGTTCTACAATGGAAACAATGCTGCGCGGGACCCTTTTACGTGGGTACTGTCCGGCAATCTGAATATGAGTCTGTTCAACCAGTTCAGTTTTCCGTTCAGTTTCAACTTCAACAACTTGGGGGGCAATTATACCTATCCAACCCTTCCAAACAGGATAAGCCTTAATCCTGTTTACAAATGGGCGACAGGTCATTTTGGCGACGTGTCCATGTCGTTTTCGCCATATACGCTTAACGGACATCAGTTTACAGGCGCAGGCGTGGAACTCGCCCCCGATAATTTGCCACTGAAAGTATCGGCGATGTATGGACGGCTTGTAAGGGCTACGGAATACAATCCCGAAGAACGGCTAAGCGTACCTGCCTACAAGCGTACAGGTTACGGAATAAAAACGCAGTACAGCAGTAAAAAATATTCGGTGGGAATGACGCTGTTCAGCGCAAAAGATTTTGAAAATTCACTGCAAACCATACCCGACAGTTTGGAAATAACCCCGCAAAGCAACTTAGCTGCAAGTCTGAATTTAGATTTAAAACTGATTAAAAATTTGACCTTTATCGCAGAGTATGGTATAAGTCTGTTAACGCACGACATACGCATTGGGCAGAATTTAAAATCCGACTATCACGCCGTCCGTGCAGAACTGTCATATCAGTTTAAAGGAAACACCATCGGTCTTGGCTATGAACGCATAGACCCCGAATACCGAAGTTTAGGCGCATACTATTTTACCAATGATTTAGAAAATTTTACCGTCAATTTCGCCAGATCTTTCCTTAAAGATAAACTGACATTTGCAATGAATGTCGGTATGCAACACGATAATCTGGACAACAGCAAAGCGGAAGAAAGCCAACGGTTTGTAGGGGCGGCAAGCATGAACGCCAGCATTGACGAAAACCTGAATATCTCGCTGTCGTATTCAAATTTTCAGACATATACAAATACCCGTTCCCAGTTTGACTATATCAACAAACTGACAGAATACGACAATCTTGATACGCTTAATTTTACGCAATTGTCGCAGAACGCCATTGTGAACGTAAGCTGGAATTTTGGAAACAGCGAAACGTACAAACATAATCTCGGATTAAATCTTAACTGGCAGGAAGCCGCCGACAAACGTGGCAACATGATCAGAACAGGCGGAGCATCGCAGTTATACAACATTGCAAGCGCTTACAGTCTGACGCTGACGCCATTGAAGACGAATCTGAACGCTTCGGCAAATCTTACATACAATACCGTAGGGTTTGAAAATATGCTTATGTATGGTCCGAATTTAGGCATATCGACAAATATTAAACGTATAAATGCAGGCGCTTCCATAGCCTATAATATTACTGTGAACAATGGAAAAAGTTCGGGAAATGTCTTAAACATGCGAGCCAACGTCGCTTTTCAGGTAATGAAACGGCATAATCTTAGCATTGTACTTGTCAATCAAAACCGTAATTTCGACGACAGTCCAAAATCTTCAGATTTTACTCTTACTTTCGGATATTTTTTTAGTTTTTAACCATGTTAACAGCCTCATTTTCACCTATTTATACAGACAAATACGACGCCGTTGTTATTAAAGTTTATATAAGTTTAGTGTTGCAATAATTGACTGAAAACCAATATTTTAACGATCGACGGTCAACTATCTGTGATTATTAAAATACTGGCTTTTTATTATCAAATTTTTTACACCATTTCAGCCTGAATTTTGCAGTTTTAAATATAGTTTGTATCTTTGTCGCCTGAAATTTTATAGTATTAACAATTTAAGATAGTAAGTATTAGTATGTTAAATCAGTACGAGACCGTTTTCATTCTGACTCCCGTTTTATCTGAAATACAGGTAAAGGAAACGGTAAAAAAGTATCAGGACTACATTTCCGAAAATGGAGGGGAAATAGTCCATCAGGAAGATTGGGGTTTACGCAAGCTGGCGTATCCTATCCAAAAGAAAACCACAGGTTTTTATTATTTAGTTGAGTTTAAATCAGCCGGCGCTCTGGTTGACAAGCTCGAAACCCAGTATCGACGCGACGAAAGAGTTATGAGATTTCTGACTTTCCGCATGGACAAACACGCTGTCGCATACGCTGCAAAAAAGAGAAATAAACAGGAACAGTCTAACAGTTAATTTTGAGTATGGCATCACAAAACGAAATAAGATACCTGAATCCTCCCACAATGGAGGTCAGAAAGAAAAAGTATTGCCGCTTTAAAAAAGCGGGGATCAAGTATATTGATTATAAAGACGCCGAGTTTTTGAAACGTTTTCTCAACGAACAGGGAAAAATTTTGCCCCGCCGTTTGACGGGAACTTCGCTGAAATATCAGAAAAAAGTCGCTCAGGCAGTCAAGCGGGCGCGTCATTTGGCGTTGCTGCCTTTTGTTACCGATTTGTTAAAATAAAAAACAGAGTTTATTATGGAAATTATTTTAAAACAGGACGTATCAAACCTTGGATTAAAGGACGACGTTGTAAACGTTAAAACGGGATATGCAGCAAACTATCTGATTCCCAAAGGATTTGCTATTGCTGCAACTGCATCGGCAAAAAAAGTTCATGCCGAAAACTTGAAACAGCGTGCTCACAAAGAAGAAAAAATACATTCTGAAGCCGTAAGCCTGAAAGAAAAACTTGAAGCGCTGGAAAGAATTACGGTAGGAGCAAAAACAAGTTCGACAGGAAAAATATTCGGCTCTGTAAACAATATCCAGATAGCAGAGGTATTGAGCAGTAATGGAATTAATATCGACAGAAAAAATATTACAATACTTGGCGAAGACAATGTTAAGGAAGTTGGAGTATATGAAGCCGATATTAAAATTTACAGAGAAATTCGCGCTAAAATCAAATTTGAAGTAGTGTCTGAATAAATTAAACAGATGATTGTTGTTCATCACAGTAATGAAAAAGCCGGATTTTCCGGCTTTTTTCAATTGAAAGATAGTTTTATGACGGAAAAATACGGGAAAAACCGTAAAATTATCTAACACATAATCAGCAATATACATAAAAATGTGTTCAAAAGAGAACAACCAATCGGTTTATTTATTATTTTAGCACGTGTTTTTAAAACGTAAAGCAGCCTCAAAACGGAACTTTACATATTTTTGAAAATGAAAAATATAAAGAATGGAAGATATTAATGAGCGTATTATAAAAATCAACATTGAAGAAGAAATGAAAACCGCTTACATTGACTATTCAATGTCGGTAATCGTTTCAAGGGCATTGCCCGATGTTCGCGACGGTTTGAAACCTGTTCACAGACGGGTACTGTTCGGCATGCACGAACTTGGAGTTACATCTGGAAAACAGCACAAAAAATCGGCGCGTATAGTGGGCGAAGTACTTGGAAAATATCACCCTCACGGAGACGCTTCGGTGTATGATGCAATGGTTCGCCTTGCCCAGCCGTGGAGCATGCGCTATATGCTGGTTGACGGACAGGGAAACTTCGGTTCGGTTGACGGCGATTCGCCTGCTGCAATGCGTTATACCGAAGCAAGACTGAGAAAAATAGCCGAAGAAATACTGGCTGACCTTGACAAAAACACAGTCAACTTTCAGTTAAATTTTGACGATTCGCTTGAAGAACCGGTTGTCTTGCCAGCAAAAATTCCCGCGTTACTTATAAACGGAGCATCGGGCATAGCAGTCGGAATGGCAACTAACATGCCGCCGCATAACCTCAAAGAGGTCTGCAACGCCATAACCGCATATATAGACAATAATGAAATCACTATCGACGAGCTGATGCATTATATCAAAGGTCCCGATTTTCCAACCGGCGGCACAATATACGGTATTCAAGGTATCAAAGACGCTTTTGAAACAGGACGCGGACGGGTAATTGTAAGAGCAAAAACCGATATAGAAGTGTCGGAAAATGGACGCGAAACAATTATAATTACGGAAATCCCCTATCAGGTAAACAAAAAAAGCCTGATAGAAAATATTGCAGAACTTGCAAACGAAAAGAAAATCGAAGGCATAGCTTACGTCAACGACGAAAGCGACCGTCAGGGAATGCGCATAGTGGTAAAGGTCAAATATGATGCAGTGGCTAATGTCGTTCTCAATAACCTGTTCAAACATACGCAGTTACAGTCAAGTTTCCCTGTCAATAACATTGCTCTCGTCGATGGTCGCCCACGACAGTTAAATCTGAAACAGATTATCGAATATTATGTGCGCCACAGACATGAAGTTGTTGTGCGCCGTACTCAATTTGAACTCGAACAGGCAGAAAAACGCGCCCATATACTTGAAGGTCTGCTAATTGCTCTTGACCATCTGGACGAAGTCATAGCGCTTATTCGAGCATCGAAAACTCCCGACGAAGCCCGCGAAGGATTGATGGCAAGATTTAACCTGTCGGAAGTGCAGGCGTCGGCAATAATAGAAATGCGTTTGAGACAGTTAACAGGGCTGGAACGCGATAAACTCAATAATGAATATGCAGAGTTACAAAAATTAATTGCCGAGTTAAAAGCTGTTCTGGCAGACACAAATCTTCAAATGCAAATTATCAAAGATGAACTGGCAGACATTAAAGCGCGTTTTGGCGACGAACGTAAAACAGATGTTGTTCCGACGGCGGAAGAATTTAACCCCGAAGACTTTTATGCCGACGAAGACGTCGTTATAACAATCTCGCATCTGGGATACATAAAACGCACGCTGTTAAGCGAATATCGTCTGCAAAACCGTGGCGGAGTAGGCGCAAAAGGCGGTTCGGCAAGAGACGAAGATTTTATCGAACACATTTACGTTGCAAACATGCACGGAACAATGCTGTTTTTCACCAAAAAGGGACGCTGTTACTGGCTGAAAGTTTATGAAGTGCCTGAAGGCTCGAAAACATCGAAAGGACGTGCAATACAGAATGTTATCAATATTGAAGCCGACGACAAGGTAATGGCTTACATCAACGTCAAAACCCTTGCAGATCAGGATTATATCAATAACAACCATATCGTTCTGTGTACCAAAGGCGCGACAATCAAAAAAACCAGACTTGCCGAATATTCGCGTCCGCGTGTAACAGGTATTAATGCCATCACAATCAGAGACAACGACGAGCTTCTTGAAGCCTGCCTTACCGATGGCACAAATGAAATAGTTATGGCTGCCCGCAACGGTAAAGCAGTGAGATTCAAC
>JAIROW010000003.1 GCA_031257315.1 Prevotellaceae bacterium | reverse complement strand
TGAAAGGACAAAATTTTCATAACCGCAGGCGAGCGATAGCGTTGCCTGCGGCTAAAAACGACAACAACTGACTGCCTGAAAGGCAGAACTCTATCGCAAAAGAATTAAAGTTTTGCCTTACAGGCAATGATGAGAACGATTGTGCTACCGCAAACCGCGCTTCGCTTGTATGCGGTTATGAAAATTTAGCCCATTCAGGCTAAAATAACGTTTTCAACCCTTGATTCGCATGTATTGTACAACATAACGCATCGTTATTGGTCGCGATAAATCGCGACCCTATAAATGCTAACCAATGTATCATGTTTTTTGACAAATTATTACTTAAACCGGTATTTTTGACTGTTATTCACGATTTTTATAAAAAAGATTTAATGGAAATAATACATTGATTTATCAGCATTTAAACCCTGACAGTCGCGTTTTTTTACAGGCAGTTTTGCGAATCCGAAAAATAAACAATATATTCGCATAATTATTTTAAAAGAAATTTGATATGTCAAACAAGGACGAAAAAAACAGGTACAGCGACGCCGAACTTGCCGAATTTAAAGATATTATTGTACAAAAACTGGAAAAGGCAAAAAACGAACTTGACATATTGCTCATTGCAATAACACAGAGCGAAAGTCATGATACGCAGGATACTTCGCCCACATTTAAAGTACTGGAAGAAGGCGCTTCGACTCTGTCGAAAGAAGAAGCCGGACGATTGGCGCAAAGACAGCAGAAATTTATACGGCATCTGGAAGCCGCTCTGGTGAGAATCGAAAATAAAACTTATGGAATATGCAGAGAAACAGGCAGGTTAATTCCGGCAGAACGTCTCAAAGCCGTACCTCATGCAACATTGAGTATCGAAGCTAAAAATCAGAGATAAAAATGTCGTTAAAAAATAAGTCTTTTTTATTAATTGGACTGATACTGATTGTCGATCAGGCAATTAAAATTACAGTAAAAACAAACATGTATCTCGGCAGCGACATTTCGGTTTTCGGAGACTGGTTTAAAATTCTGTTTACTGAAAATCCCGGAATGGCATTCGGATTACTGTTTGGCGGTCCGGCAGGAAAAATATTGCTGGTAATATTCCGCATCGTTCTGTCGGTAGCCTTACTGATATATATTCCCAGAATTGCTAAAAGAGAAGGAGTTACAACCGGATTTATGCTGGGACTTGCAGGTATCTGCGCCGGAGCTTTGGGAAATATTATCGACTCGGCTTTCTACGGGCTGATTTTCAATTCAGGAACTGCTTTTAACAGCGAGTACGGCGCGTATATGAACTATCAGGGCATCTCGCAACTGTCGTTGCAGGGGTACGCTCCCCTTTTGCACGGCTGCGTAGTTGATATGTTTTATTTCCCGATTATTAAAACTACCTACCCGCAGTGGTTTCCGTTCTGGGCAGGCGAAGAATTTATTTTTTTCAGACCCGTATTTAATTTTGCCGACGCTTCGATTTCGGTAAGCGGGGCTTATATCCTGCTGTTTCAGCGTAAAGCTCTGAATGTTCTGCTGAAACGCAGTTGATATTACATTAATAAATAAAATAATTATCAGAAACAGTCTCATGTGCAGGTTAAAAATTCTAATGAAACAAATCGGAAAGTATTTACGCGAAATTTCCATAGTTGTAACAGGTATTGCCATTACACTGTCGGCAAGTTACTGGATAACGCAGCGTGCCGAAAAAAGAGATTTATCTCTTTACCTGAACGCAATAAGGCTGGAGCTGGAAGACAATATAAAAGAACTTGACAGAGAAGCTGAATATTTGGAGGATTGGGAAAATTATGCCATCTATTTAGCATTGCAGGACAAAAAAACATTAAATCCGGACAGCATACGCACAGAAGCATACCCCGGCTTGGGCTATATCGAAACGGCTGTTTTTCAGACAAGCGCTTTTGAGATGTTTAAAGCTTCGGGATACATGCGTTTAATGGACGATAAAGAGCTGTTACAGTCTGTATGGAAAGCATATCTTGAACTGGAAAAATGCAGACTGTCCATTGATTTTTATTTTGAGTTGAAAAAAGCGCAGTGCTTAAAAGAAAATCAGTTGAAACTGGAAGGAAAACAGGTATCCATTCCACTATATGACTTTTTTGTAACATATATAAATACAGGAGCTATGGACGAATGTCAAAAGATTTCAAACTATTTAAAAGGAATGGTAACGAGACTGAAAAAATATAAATGACTGCGTCAGAATTGAATTAAATTTTAGATATTATTGAACAGAAACAAGTTTATTAATCTTATATGAAAGCAATACAGATAATTAAACCCGGCGAAGTCAAAACGGTTGATATTGACAGACCGGAACCGAAACAGGGAGAAATACTGTTAAAAATCAGATATGTTGGATTTTGCGGTTCCGACTTAAATACCTATCTGGGAAAAAATCCGATGGTGAAACTGCCCGTAATTCCGGGACACGAAATAAGCGCCGAAATAGCAGAAACAACAGAAGGCGTACCGGAAATGTATAAACCCGGAACAGCCTGTACCGTAAATCCATACACTAACTGCGGATATTGCCCGTCATGCCGCAACGGACGTCCGAACGCCTGTCAGTTCAATCAGACATTTGGAGTTCAGCGCAACGGAGCAATGTGCGAATATATTGCAGTTCCGTGGCAAAAAGTAATTGTAAACAGCGGTATCTCATCAAAAAATCTGTCGCTGATAGAACCCATGAGCGTCGGATTTCACGCCGTTTCACGCGCCTGCATTACCGATTCTGACACGGTTCTGGTAATTGGTTGCGGAATGATTGGCGCAGGCGCAATTGTCAGGGCTGCACTGCGCGGAGCAACAGTAATTGCTGCCGACGTTGACGACAAAAAACTGTCTCTGGCAAAACGTCTCGGAGCGCAACACACGGTTAACTCCAAAACCGAAGACATTCACGCCGCACTGCAAAAAATTACGGGTTACGGAGCAGACGCCGTAATCGAAGCCGTTGGAGCGCCGGCAACGTATCAGATGGCAGTTAACGAAGCTGCATTTACCGGACGGGTTGTTTATATCGGTTATGCCAAAAGCGAAGTGTCGTTTGAAACAAAATATTTTGTAATGAAAGAGCTTGACATCAGAGGTTCGCGCAATGCCATGCCCGAAGATTTCCGCGCCGTTGCCGAATACATGAAACGCAACACCTGTCCGGCAGACGAGTTGATTTCAGGCATTTATCAACCCGAACAGGCACAGGAAGCTCTTGAAACGTGGAAGGCAAATCCGGGAAACATATTTAGAATTTTAATTGAATTTTAATTGATTACGGTCGAAATGAAGCCGCTTGTACTAATATCGAACGACGACAGCATCAGCGCATCGGGCTTGGAAGCTCTGATAACAATGCTTTTGCCGTTTGGCGATTTGTTTGTGCTTGTACCCGACAAGCCGCGCTCAGGCTCGTCTCACGCTCTGACAGTCGGCGCTCCTGTAAAACTTTCAAAAATCAAGGAATCGAAAGAACTGTCGATATATACCTGTTCGGGAACTCCCGCCGACTGCGTGAAACTTGCAACAAGCTGCCTGCTGCCGCGCAAACCCGATTTAATGGTTTCGGGAATAAATCACGGCTCAAACTCGTCGGTAAGCGTAATCTATTCAGGTACAATGGGCGCGGCAACAGAAGCGGCAATGCTCGGCATACCCTCAATCGGCTTTTCGCTTTGCGACCACTCGCCAGCCGCCGATTTTTCAGCCGCAATAAAATACGGCAGAATCATCGTTAAAAAAGCTATGAAACATGGTATTCCAACAAACATTTCGCTGAACGTCAATATTCCGGCGTTGCCGGCGCACAAAATAAAGGGAATAAAAATATGCCGACAAAACAGAGGAAACTGGAACGAAGACTTTGAACTGATTCTGGACGAGGCTGGCGAAGAATCTTACTGGCTTTCGGGGTACTATCACAACGAAGAACCCGGAGCAAAAGATACCGACGAAACAGCTCTGTCCGAAGGTTTTATTTCGATTGTGCCGGTTCAAACCGATATGACCGCATATAATGTCATGAAAAAAATCGAATACTTTGAAAAAGATTAGTCAACCCTTTACACGTTTAGAACAGTATGACATTCGACAAAGAATTTAAGGAGGCAATAAGCAACATGCCTTCCAGCGAAAAGGACAAACTGATTTTCCGTATGCTGAAAAGCAATCCTGACCTTGTGCGCAGACTTTCTTTTGAACTTGTGTCTGGCGACAGCGTGGAGTCAAGAAGAAAACAGACGCAACAAAAGCTCGAACGCAATATTGTTCAGATAAAACAATACACACACTACATGTCGCCCGGTATTCTTATGATGAATATGAGAGATACAAGCGGAATTGTCAACGATCATGTAAAAATAACAAAAGATAAATACGGCGAAGTTTCTCTGCAAATTTATATTCTCAAAGAGTTTCTGCAAATTCTTAAAAACAGTTTCACAAACTATCCTGCAAACCGGTTTTATACCATAAACATATATATAGTAGCCAGAATATTTAAAATTATGGTTCTGCTGAAAAAAATGCACGAAGACTATATGGCAGATTTTGTTGACGACCTCGAAATAATTGGACAGCTGTTCAACGACAATCCCTGTCTGATAAAAACAGCAGTACAGAATGGCTTGAACGTTAACTGGCTGACAAAAAATGAAATCCCCGACGATATTGCCAAAATAGAAAAAGACCTCCGGCAGCGGGGATATTTGAAACATTGACAGTGTCGCTAATTGATTGAACGTTATGCTTTACGCGGTACAGATTTGTGCATTGACTTAACAGGGGCAGGCTGTCCACATTGCCTGACTGACAAATTCAGTCGATTTGAGACATTGCCGTTTATATTTCAGTCAGGTAAAACTTGCGATTTGTTTCCCGTTTTTTCGCTTTCAAATATTTCTTTTTCCGTTTCACTGGCTAAAAAAATGCAGCGCCGGAATATCTTAATACCTTTGCTGCCGATTTTAATTATGGATTTTTTATATGAAATGTTTTTCTTTTTTAACCGGAATATTCTTTATTTTCGGATTTATACTGTTTTTCCCGAAACAGATGTTTGCCGACAGCGGCGTAATACAGGGAACTGTCGCCGATGCAAAAAACAAACAGTCTCTTGAATATGTTACCGTTACGGTAAAAAAACAGAACAGCGAGACAATCCTGCGCGGAACGCTTACCGACAAAAACGGTAACTTTATTTTTAACAACCTCGATTACGGCGAATATACTGTCGATATTTCGTTTGTAGGATACAAATCTTCAAAAACCAGCATCTCGCTGACCGAAAACACCGGAAAATTCGACATGAAGCAGGTCTTTATTGCCGAAGAAGCCGAAACGTTGCAGGGAATTACAATCGAAGGCATGAAATCGCAAATGAAGATAGATATTGACAAAAAGGTGTTCAATGTCGATCAGAATATTGCATCGTCGGGCGGAAACGCAAGCGACGTTCTCAGCAATATCCCTTCTGTTGAGGTCGATACCGAAGGAACCGTATCGCTGCGCGGAAATTCTGCGGTAACAATCTGGATAAACGGACGCGCTTCGGGACTTTCTGCCGACAACCGCTCGCAGATTCTCGAACAGCTGCCAGCCGAAAATATCGATAAAATAGAGGTTATAACCAACCCTTCGGCAAAATACAGCCCCGAAGGAACGGCTGGAATTATTAACATCGTTTTGAAGGAAAACCGCAAAGCCGGATATTTTGGAAGCGTACAGGCAGGTGCAGATACGCGCGGAGGATACAATGCAAGTTTCAACCTGAATTACAGCAGCAGTAAAATCGAATCGAACATCAGTCTGGGATACAGAAAACGGTCGTTTCTGGGCGGAGGCTATTCAAACCGGCAAAATATCGGCGTCGATACTACTTTCCTTAATCAGAACTCCAACAGCGAAGGCGCATTTGCAAACCTTTTCGCCAGACTTGGGCTGACCTGGCATGTCAGTTCAAAAGATCATCTGTCGTTTGGAGGATTCGGCATGTTCGGCAACCGCGACAGCGAAAATACCATTACATACCGCAGCAACGACCCGCGCTCGTTCACAGCCAGCAACCGGCTAAGCTCCTCTACAAGCGACATGCTCGGCGCAAATTTTGAGTTAAATTACAAGCACGAATTTAATAAAACATCAAACCTTGACTTTACGGCTTCGTACAATAAATGGAAAATGGACGAAAATTCGGAATACAGCCAGAAATCGCTGTTCGCCGACAGCCATGAAACACTGGGCTATCAGCGCCAGAAGGGAATGATCGATCCCCATAACTGGGAATTGCAGCTCGATTATACCAACGCTTTTTCGGAAAACAGTAAAATCGAAGCCGGCTACAAGGGAACTTTCGGGCGCGAAAAAAGTCCGGTCGAAACGTTTGCCGGAACAAACCGGCAGGACGAGGCTGCCGTTACATCGCTGTTCAACAAGTTTATTTACAATCAGGATATTCACGCCCTTTATACAACATATTCGGGACGCATCAACAGTTTCGGCTATCAGGCTGGACTGCGCGGTGAATACTCCTCTATAAACACTGTTTCGCTGGGATACGGACAGACCGAGCAGAATACTCCTTATTTTAAAAACGACTATTTCAGCCTGTTTCCAAGCCTGTTTCTGTCATACTCGCTGCCAAAAGACAACGAAATACAGCTGAACTACACCCGACGCATCTCGCGTCCGCGCGGCAGACAGCTCAATTCGTTCAAAAATATTACCGATTCCTCAAACATATCGTTCGGTAACCCGCTGCTTAAACCCGAATATTCAAACGCCTTTGAATTTAATTACATAAAAAACTGGAACAGTCATATATTCTCGATGTCGATATATCATCGCACAACCGACAATGTTATTCAAAACATAAATTATCTCGACAACAATGTAATGTTAAATACATTTGAAAATATTGCACAGACAACATCGTCGGGAACAGAACTTGTGCTGAAAAACAGACTGTTCCGAAAGCTCGATCTCACTACGACTGTAAATCTTTTCTACTATAAACTCGACAAATTCTCGTATCTGCCCGAAAATTCGACCGTTCCGGTTACAGGACGGGGGCAGGAAGATTTTTCGTGGAACGCAAAAATCATAGCCAACCTCATACTGCCATACTCTTTTTCGCTTCAACTGACAGGCGATTATAATGCCAGACAGGTTATCGCTCAGGGATACCGCAATCCGAGCTACTCGCTGGACGCCGGTATCCGCAAGGTTTTCAACCAGAGTTTCAGCGCCAGCATCAGCGTGAGAGATATTTTCGATTCTCGACGGAGACATTCATACACTTCGGGAACAGGATTTATTCAAGACTCGGAAAACTGGCGAATGGGGCGCGTCGCATCGTTTACCCTGACATACAGTTTCGGCAACATGAAGGCTAAGCGCACTGAAAAGAAACGTACTGAAAATGAACGCAACAGCGGTTATGAAGAAAGCGAGTTCTAAACATATCGCTTTCAGCAGATTTATCTGTATTTTTTAACATTTTAACATCTTAACTGTAAAGCGTTTACAAAAGGGTTAACCCTTTTACCAAAAAGGGTTAATGGTTTTGCCCAAAAGGGTTAACCCTTTTACCCAAAAGGGTTAATGGTTTTACCCAAAAGGGTTAACCCTTTTACCGAAGAGGGTTAACCCTTTTTCAATAAATTTGTAGAGACGCTGTATTACAGTGTCTCTACAATTATCAATTATCAATTATCAATTATCAATTGTCAATTGTCAATTATCAATTATCAATTGTCATAAGCCAGCCAGTACACCACCGGCAGCACGGTAACAATCAGTATCATGGTTATGAGCGTGCCGAAGAATATGATGGTTGCCATGCCTGACCACATTGGGCTTTGGCTGATAACCATCGGCAAAACACCCATTGCGGCGACGGCTGAGGTGAGGAATATTGGACGCATACGGCGTTTGCCCGCTTCAAAGGCGGCAGTGCGAACGCTTTCGCCTTTGTTGAGACGCAGATATTCAATATAATCAAACATTATTATGCCGTTGCGGACAATGATGCCTGCCAGTCCAATGATGCCTAAAATGGCAAATACATTGAAATTTATGCGCAATGCCCATATTCCGAATGAAGCGCCAAACAGACACAGCGCTACCGACGACATAATTATAATTGCCAGTTTCAGTTTTCTGAAATGAAATACAAGAATGAAGAAAATGATAACGAATGAAATCGCCATTCCCCAAAGCATTGGATTTACGACGGTTGTGTCCTGCCCGTTTTCGCCTCCATAGTCAAGTGATATTCCGGCTGGGAGCAGTGGCGCGATTTCGCTGGTTATGAAACGGTCAATCTGTTTGAAAAAATCGTTGACGTTTTCGCCGCGCTTGACGTCGGCAAGCACAATAATTTCACGTATTCCGTTGCGGTGAGTTATTACGCCTTCGTTCCATTCGGGCGATATTCGGGCAATCTGTCGCAATGGAACAGACGAACCATACAATCCGGAAATCTGCACGTCGCCCAAACCGGAGACTGTATTTTCAGGATTTTCGGGACGGATACAAACCGGTATGGAATAGTTGCCCTCCCAGACGTCGCCTGCTTTCATGCCCGACAGTCCCGCCGAAATCCCAAGCGATACAAGCGCTTTGCTGACGCCCAGACGCGACATCTCTTCGGGATTGAGTTCTACGGCAATGCTTTGCACCGGCGCGTCGAAACTTGTGCGCACCCACAGGCATTTGTCCAGCGATTGCAGATAATCTTCAATTTTTTGAGCCTGAGTTTTTAATTCTTCGATATTGTCGCCTTTCAAACGGATTTCGACAGGGGCTTCGGACATCTGGAAATCAATTTGTTTGAATTTGACGTATGCTTCCGGAAAATAAAAGGCGTAACGGTTGGTATATTCGTCCAGCATCTTTTCTGTTGCACGGTTTGAAACGGTATTTACAATAAATTGACAGTAAGATTTTGAAGGCATTTTCGGAGCATAAAACGTATGAAAACGCGGCGAACCGGCGCCAGTAAACGACGAAACGGATTTCACGCGGCTGTCGGCGCGAAGGATATTTTCCATGCTGTCGGCAATGGCGGCAGTTTTTTCGAGCGGACTGCCTTTGGGTAAATAAATTTCGACGGCAAACTGGTCTCGCTCGGCAACGGGCATCATTCGTTTTGGAATAATCATGAAAATTGCCGTTCCCGCCGCAATGCTTGTCAGCGCTGTGGCGAGCGCCGTTTTCGGAAAGGCAAAAACCTTTTCCAGCAGCCTGTCATAGACCGACTGTACAATATCAAGAAACGAACGATGTTTTTTACCGGCAGCGTGCAATCCTTTTTTTATAAAATAATACTGTAAAACAGGAATGACAAGCACGCCGACAAACAGCGAAACGACAAGCGTTATGCAAACCGTCCATGGAAAATGCTGTAAAAAATCGTTCAACATTCCCGATGTTGTAATTAAAACCGGAAAAAACGTAATGCTGATAGCCAGAGTTGCCGACAGAATCGACCTGAAATATTCCTGTACGCTGTGAACTGTCGCCTCCCTGCGGCTCATTCCTGCGTCAAGTTTGTCGATATAGTTATCTACCACCACAATCGTATCATCGACAATGATTCCCAAAACCGCCATCAGCGCTGCCAGCGTAATCAAATTTAACGGAATATCAGCTATATACATCACCGTAAAAGTAACTGCAACCGTTATAGGAATCGACATTGCCGATACCGTTGAAACACGAAACGGCATCAAAATCATAATCACAAGAATTACGGCGATAATAGCAATCATCAGTTCGCGCAAAAAAGCGGAAATTTGTCCGTTCACCACGTCGGGCTGGTCAACTATCCGGTTGATATTCACGCTCGCAGGCAGCTCCTGTTTGAAACTGTTCAAAACGGCGTTTACCTCATTTCCAAAAGAAATAATGTTTGCGGTCGGTTTTACCTCGACGGAAAGCAGTACGCACTGTTTTCCGTTGTGAGAGATGTAGCTGTCGGGCGCGGGATATTCCCTTACGACGCGACCGACGTCTTTCACGCGCACCACGTCGCCGTCGGGGGCAGAGTAAATAATCCGGTCGGCAATATCCTGTTCGGTGCGGCAGGTTTCGGCAATGTGAACCGGAATTACCGACTGACTGTTTTCCAGCGCTCCGCCCAGCGTAGTCAGTCCCTGCGCAAAAAGATTTGCAGCGAGCGTTTTTGCGCCAACGCCGTAAGCCGCGAGTTTTTGATTGTCAATGTAAACCGTAATCTGTTCTTTTTGCGAGCCGTAACGCCGCACGTTTGCCACCGATGCAACGGCTCTCAAACGGTCTTCGAGCGCATCGCAGTATTCGTCAATCTGTCGCGGCGTTTTGTCGTCCGATTCCATTGTAACAAGCACGGACGAAACGTCGCCAAAATTGTCGTTGACCACAACCGCCAGCACGCCCGACGGCAGCGACTGTCTGAACGTCGCAATGCCGTGCCTGATTTTCGACCATGCGACGTTGTTATCTTTTACATTGTCGGAAAGCTCGACGAAAACATAACAGATTCCATCTTCCGATTTTGATGTTGTTTCACTGCGTTTGACTTCATCATAAGTAAAAAGATAGCGTTCGAGCGGTTTTGTGAGCTGTTCTTCGACCTGCCGCGAATTTGCACCCGGAAACACGCCTGCCACAACGCCGTATCGAACAGTAAAATGCGGCATTTCCTGTTTTGGCATTTTTATCAGCGAATAAGCGCCCGACACAAAAAATACCGACACCAGCAAAAGAATGATTTGACGGTTTTGCACTGACCATTCAATGATTTTATTGTTTTTTGCCATTGATTTTCTTTTTTTTGGGGGGATAAAATTTCAATTCTTTTTTAGAACATGTAAAAAACGCAGATTTTTATTTCCGTATCTGTTACTCGACTTTTATTTTTGTTCCTTCGCTGATTTTCTGAAAACCTTCCACAATCACTCTGTCGCCTGCCGAAAGTCCTTCGACGACGATAATTCCGTTATCGGCAAGGTTGCCGACAGTTATCCGGCGACGTTTTGCAAGACTGTTTTCCGACAGCCAGACATACTGTTTTCCATCTGCCGCAACCTGCACGGCGCGGTTGGGAACAACGATTGCGGGCTGTAAAGACGCTGCACGCCATGTCTCTACTTTGCAAACCATTCCGGGCAGCAGTTTTTTCTGCGGATTGTCGATGCCGATTTTTGCTTCGTAGGTATGCGACACTGCGCTGGCACACACGCCTTTCATCTCTATCTTACCGGTAAAAACGGCATTGTCCAGCGCCGCAACCGTAACGTTTGCAGGCTGTCCGGTTTCGATACCGCCGATTTCGTTTTCGGGAACGGGAATTTTCACAAAAACTTTGTCAACCGCAACGAGTTTGAACGCCGCAGCAAGCGGGTTGACGCTGCTTCCTGCTTCAATATTTCGAGCGGCAATTACGCCTTCGCGCGGGGCGTACATTCGGCAGTCGTCGAGATTTTTTTTCGATACGGCAGCTACCGACTTTGCCTGCTGCAAGTCAGCTTCCACTTCCACAATCTTTATATCAGGCAGAGAGCCGTTTGCATGAACCTTTGTCAGACGGTCGCAAGCGTCCTGCGCCTGCTGTTGCCGAGCAAGCGCCGCACGATACGAATTTTCAGCCGTCGCAGTATTGAGCGTGGCAAGCAGCTGTCCCTTTGACACTTTCTGACCTTCCGAAACAAAAACCTGCTCCACCGTTCCAGTCAGCGAAAACGACAGTGAAACGGCAACCGATTCTTCCACCGTGCCAACATAGTTTTGTCCATTTGCCGCTGTGGTTGCTTCAATTTCCATTATCTTCACAGGAATAATTTTTTCCTGCCGTTCAGTTTCCTTTTGTCCAGAACAGGCAGCAAACATACTCACAGCCGTTAGCGCAACATATAAATTCAGATATACCTTCATTTTTTTATTCTAATTTACTAATCAACAATCACTAATAACTGTTTTTCCACAGTATCGGTTCATTTTTTCAGACTGCAAATATACTTCAAATACAAATATCTGGCAAGATAAATCCGTATTATTTAGAACAGGCAAACTGCGAATTGCAAAAGTTGAGAAACGCCTAACATACAGTTTCAAATTTCTGATTCCGTTTTCTCGGAACAAAACCTGCCTCGATAATAGCCTGACGTATTCCGTCGGCGTCGAAGCGGTTTTTTGCTCCCGCCGAAGCTACTACATTTTCTTCAATCATTATCGAGCCAAAATCGTTTGCTCCCGCATAAAGACTCATCTGCGCCGTATCTTTACCGACAGTAAGCCACGAAGCCTGAATGTTTTCGATATTTTCGAGAACAATACGGCTGATTGCAATCATGCGCAAATATTCTGACGGATAAACCGGTAAAACTGTATATTTTTTTGACAGACGAGTGCCGTTTGACTGTACAGTCCATGGAATAAATGAAAGGAATCCGTAATTTCCGTCAGGTTTTTCAGCCTGCAAATCGCGCAGCAGCAGCAGATGTTCGATTCTTTCCTCTATGGTTTCAATATGTCCGAACATCATGGTAGCCGATGTTGGCAAATTCATTCGATGAGCTTCTCGCATAACGTCAAGCCACGCTTTTACGTCGGGTTTGGCAGGCGAAAGCAGTTTGCGCACTCTGTCGCTCAATATTTCGGCTCCGGCTCCCGGCAGGCTGTCCAGACCTGCATCTACAAGTTTTTCAAGGACATAGCCGTAACTTTTATTTTCGAGCCGCGCAATATGCGCAATTTCAGGCGGTCCAAGCGCATGAAGTTTAAGTGTTGGAAATCTTGACTTTAACTCGCTAAAAAGTGAACGGTAAAAATCAAGTCCGTATTTCGGATGCAGCCCTCCCTGCAAAAGCAGCTGGTCGCCGCCTTTTTTATACAGTTCGTTAATTTTTTCTGCATAATCTTCAATGCCGGTCGTAAAACTTTTTTCAGATTCCGACAGTTTGCACGAAAAATTGCAGAAACAGCAGCCTGCAATACATACGTTGGTAATGTTTACATTTCTGTCAATTTGCCAGCCCACAAGGTTTTCACTGTGTTTGCGGCGACGGACTTCGTTGGCTAAAAACATGAGTTCGGGCAGCGAAACATTTCTGTAAAGAAACAGTATTTCGTCGCGACTGAGAAATTCTCCGCCAAAAATTTTTTGAGATATGATATTTAATTTCATTACATGATTTCTTCTGTTGACGGTTTGTCGAAAGATGATTTTTTTATTTTTATATATTTCAGATAGCCTGCTAATATAAATACAGCAATTCCCGCCAAGATACACAGCGCGACAAATGCGGTTTTGCCCGTCTGCATTTCTCCTGCATAACTGTGCTTTCCGCCAAGTATATAGTTTACGCCGAAATATGTTGCAAGAACGCTCAAAAATGCCAGCAGTCCAAAAATATGAAAAGAATATGTTCCGAATTTTAGATTTTTATGAAAAATAAAAGAATATATCATAAAAGTAATCAGCGCCCAGACTTCTTTCGGATCCCAGCCCCAGTAGCGTCCCCACGATACGTTTGCCCATATTGCTCCGATAAATATACCCGAACCAAGCAGAAACACAGCCGGATACAGACATATAAGACTGTAAATTTTGTTGCGTTCGAGCATTTCGACAGTCTTTTTCGCCGCCTTTTTGCGGAAAAATATCAACCCTGCTATCGAAGTGATACTGTTGAGAGCAACAAAACCGAACAGAGTATATGAAAACATTATCACAGAGACATGTACGCTAAGCAGCGGAGACGACAGCACGGGTACAAGAGGCGTGATTTTCGGATTCATTGCGCCAATATGCGTAACCAGCAGTGCGCACCCCGACAGCAGAAAACCGAAAGGTATCAAAAACGATATTTTTTTTCCAAAAATAATTGATATAAACATTGAACACCAGGCAATTAACAGCATTGTTTCATATCCGTTACTGAAAGGAAGGCGTCCGGCAACGTATGTTCGTAAAAAAATTGAGAACGTGAGAGCTGCAAAACTTAAAATCAGCAGTGTAAACACCAGTATATCAATTGTTTTTCTGTACCGTCCCGCAAACAGTATAATGGTAAGAAGGTACAGAAGTCCAGCCGTCAGATTGATTTTAAAAAGCAATGCTGTCAGATTCGATTTTATGTATAGTTTTTCGATTTTTCGACTTGTGTCGGACGGAAGAATATCGCCTGCATTACGATACTGAAAATCTTTGATTCTGTTAAGCGCCGACAACGCTCCGTTGGCATTATTGTCTCGCAACATTCTGTAATATTCATGTAACGATGAATTTACAAACTGCATGTCGTCGCTGTTTTCGCTTTCGACGGCGTTTTCGCCTTCCTGCGCCGGATACAGCCATTGCAGGCGACCGTCAATTTTTACGGGATAAATGTTCAGCGCCGTCCCATAATGTAACATGCGGATTAACTGAATTTTGTCGTTAAGTTTCTCTGCTTCTTTAACATGCGGCAATTTTTGACTGTCATTGTTACTGTTTTCGAGATATTTATACAGTTTATAGCTGTCGTCCGAATCAAAAAAATCTGAAAAAGACGCCATATTTCCGCTGATATTCAGGTCTTTTCGCAGTATGTCGCTTTTGATTTCAATAACCGGAATATTTTCCCATACGTCGGGAATAAACAGCATACTCATAAAGAACTGATTGGCGTCCAAGCCGTTGAAAGAATTTTTTTGCGTAATTTTTTGCGTAAACTCGTGCGCAAACGTAAACATTGGAATTATACGTCCTTCGCTCAATATCCACAAATCTCCGAAAGCGTCGGACTGATTTTTTTCAAACGTCAGACCGTTTCCTGTCAGGGTTTGCGAATATCCTGAAATACAGGCAATAAGAGTCAGCGCAGTAGTGGTTGTTTTTTTCAGAATCTTATGTTTCAGCAGTTGTCTGAAAATATTTTTCGGCGAAAACAGAAAGCACAGCATTGCTATCATAAACATAAAATATCCGGTATATGTAACTGTTGTTCCGACTGTATCGTGGTTCACCGCTAAAACACTCGTATTCAGATTATTTTCATACGACGACTGGTAAAAACGGTAGCCTGCGTATGTGTGTATCCTGTTCATCGACACCTGAGCGCGGGTTAGTTTTCCCGATTTTTCGAGTATCGAAATTTGCGAAACATAGTCAGCCGGAGCGTTTGTACCCGGATAATATGAAATATAAAACGAATCGAGACGCACGCCGAAAGGCAGAGATTCGACATGTCCATCGCTCTGCATGATGGAAGAATATACATTTTTTGTTGTAATAACATGTCCCTGTTTAGCCATCATTTTTGTACATCCTGCGCCTGCAAGTATGATTATAAAAGAAAGATGGAGAAATAATAACGGCATATTTCTGTATATTCGCGCTTTGATTATGCCAATAATACCCAGCATGGCTAAGCCTGCCCAAAGATATGCAAACCAGAGAGTTCCATAAATATGTACATATACGAATTTATTTCCGTAAATTTTTTCTAAAACGGTTGCGAAAATCATGACTGCAACAATCAAAATGCTTAACAGGAAAGGCAGTTTGCGAAAAAACGACTGTTCATTCATTCTATATAAATCAAAAAAATCGGCGCAAAGGTAAGCATCTTTTCCATAAAACATAAACGATTCTGCGCAAATTTCTGTAAACAGCTGTTAATAAGATATTTTTATATGCCGTAAAGTTAGTTTTGCGCTTTGTTTTATGTTTTTAAAACTTTGATATTTCAATTTTTTGAGAAATATATTTTTTTTTAAGAATGGAACGGTGGAATACAAGCGTATTACCTGATAGTGAATACAATCGAGTTCGTATAAATTAAATTTTGCGCGAAAGCGTTACCTTTGCGCCATTAAATATATAGAATACAGGGATAACGAAGCGGCATTATTGAGCCAGATTGGTTTCAGGAATTTCAAAAATCCCGATTACTTTTTTTTGACGAAATTTTTCTGAGAGACGTACTCCTAAGTTGGGCGTTCCTCCTGTTATTTAACGCCTTAAATCTGCCCCTTCACAAACCTTTCCATAAAACCGTCCCTGTAATGGTTGCCGATAGCAAGTTCGTGAACGCCGATATAGATGTCGTTTACATCGAAGGAATCTATCTTTTCCAGATTTACAATGTACGATTTGTTTGTACGCAGGAACATTGATTGAGGAAGCCGTTCCTGAATGGCTTTCAGCGTAGTATTCGTGATGATTTTTTGCTTGTCGGTCTGAATAATGACATAATCTTTTAATCCTTCGATAAAAAGAATGTCGCGGAAAAGGATTTTGAAATATCGCCGGTCTGCCTTTACGAAAATATGTTCCTGTGTAACGGTTTCTATGGCGCTTTTCTGCGATTTGTCCTGCAAAAGTTGCAGGTAATCGGACGCTTTGCTTACGGCTTTTTGAAAACGTGCCGGTTCGATGGGTTTCAACAGATAATCCACAGCATCAAGTTCGTAACTGTCCAC
>JAIROW010000251.1 GCA_031257315.1 Prevotellaceae bacterium | reverse complement strand
TACCCGTTTTATACATGGCTGTGAACCTGTGCAAAAAACGGGGTAATAATATATTTGCAAAAATATTTGGTTTCCAACAAGAAAGAAAATATTGCTGTATGCCTGTACATATAATAATGTTTTATTGCATATCTGAAATAAATATCGTAAATTTCGCGCGAGGCGCGACTGTGTGTGTGTGTGTGTGTGTGTGTGTGTGTGTGTGTGTGTGTGTGTGTGTGTTTAACAAATTATTGTTAATATCAAAATTTTTTTAATTAATGACTGTTAAAAAATCTCTATTTGTTACCACACTTTTCATTTTTAATTTGTTAAGATAATTTATCAATAATTAATAAATATTACGCCGCAAAGGTAAAAGTTATTTTTGTTCCATGCAAATTTTTTTTGAAAAAAACATGATTTTTTTCAAAAAAATTGTAAATTATTAAATATGAGCGAATTAATTTTTTCGGAATTATAGTTTATATAATTGAAATATGTCATTGCTCAGAGCTATTTGATATTGATATTCGTTCTTTACGGGAAATTTTTTGATATACGGGAGCAAATAACGAGGGCGCGATAAATCGCGCCCCCTACCCTTCTCAGCCTGTATGTCTTACAGTCTGTCGATAACTAATGTAATCTGTTTTTTGATGTTTCCTTTTGAATATTCAAATCTGAACTGTTTACGGCTGCTGTCGCCATTGTAGCTGTATGCTGAATTTGTAGCCTGTGCGTATGCAGTCTGCGTATCGAATATAATTGCTCCGGCATGTCTGCCCTGCGTTATCCATTTGAGATTGTTTTTAAACACTTTATCAACGTCGCCTGTTGAAATCAACTGCCCGCCGCTGATTTCGAGTCCGAGCAACTGATTCAGGTTCAGACTGCCGTTCGGCAGCAAATCTTTGCAGACGCTCATAATCTCGCTGTTATTGTATTCCCTTATTGCGTGTACGTATGCTTTTGCCTCGCGCACTCCGCACAGCGAAGATGTTTCGTACAGGTATATGTGCGTATCAGGGAAAACAAGTTTCGATGCGTCGAATGTACCCTTTACCGCGTCAGAGATTCCGGGCGCAGAAGGCGAAGCCGTTTTCCAGTTTATTGAATACTGGTCATTAAGTGTATCAATATACGAACTTAAACTGATCGTCATATTCGGAGCCGGCAGCACGCAAAGCCGCACATCTGACGGTATGTATAATGGTGTTACGTTCAGTTTCATCGGCGGCGTCATTGCCCTGCAATTTGCGTGGTCAATGTATTGCTGTGCGGAAACAGCCATGCGGTAGTATCCAGCCTGAGCAGCTGTTATGCCCGACAGCGTATATGGGGCGATTATCGTATCATTGTTCGACGATACGGTTGGCGATATGGTCGTCCACGCTCCTTCCAAATCGCCGGTAGCGCTGTATTCCCAACGTGCGTTCAGTGGCAAGCCGAAAGCTCCGTCGTCAACATATTTGCCCGAAAAGCTGAGCGAAGTTCCTGAACATACGTTGGTGTCTGCCGGAAAGATTATACTGCCTATCTGCGGAGCGCAGAGACGTATTTCAATGTCGTCCATAACAAAATCGTTACCGTCAGAACCTGTTCCATTATTCATAATTTTCAATATCACAGACGATACTCCGTCAGGTATTGTGAACTGAAAACCGTACAGTTTCCAGTATGGGTGTTTATCGGGTATATTGCCGGTACTGTACTGCACCAGCCTGTTACCGGCAGGGTCTTCTATGTTAAATATAAGATTTGCTTTGTGTAAATGTTTTTCATTATTGATAAGACTTGCCAGCCATGCCGAAAAATACAGTTTTGTTCCTGCACAAAGGTTATCAACACGGTGTTCGTAAAACTGTCCGGACGATTTAGTGGCGTCGAAAGCAATAAGATAGCCGCGCTTCTCATCGCCCCTGTATGTATGATCTTTAAAAACATACCATGTGTTGTGCGTCTGATTATTCTGTTTACAAATGGCATAAGTTCCCTGTCCATTAAGCGTAACATCGTACTTGTATCCCTGTACCTGCGGAATACCGTTAGACTTGCACTTGGGGTCTGATACTGCATTGCCGCCGAAATCTTCTTTGAACAGGAGCGTTCCTGTTACATAGCAGCCTGTCAGTGCGGTCGATTTTCCACAGTCGTCGCTCAGTTCAAAATCTACACGGATACGCGGAAACTTTGTTCTGTTATACGTTGGCTCAACCCAGTATGTAATTGTTGATTTATTTATCTTAACATCTATGTCGTTCACATTGCTTCCGCCGCTAATTATGCTTCCTCCGGTTGCAACAGTGTACCAGTCGTACCTTACGCCAGTCAGCCTTGAAAATCCAAGTTTCATGGTAACGCCCTGACAGGCGATATAGCTTATTGCCAGCGGTTTGTTGACAAGTATGTAAACCATAGCCGAATCGACCCTGTTTCCGTTGCAATCCACAACAGTATATCGCAGACTGTCAATTCCACCGTATGTCGCGTCAGATGAATATCTTACCGACCCGTTCAAGAATGTTGCCGTTCCATGTTTTGGAACTGTAATATCAAGATTACCAATACACAGCCCTCCAAGCGCATCGTTCTGCAACACGTCGATTTCCACAGGTTCGTTTACGTATGCGCAGACATAGTCGTTAACCGCCGCACTGGTTTTCATGGCGAAAAATGTCAGCACAATAAAACACGCAATAAAACTTATCTTCATAAAAAATCCTCTGTTATTGTTAATTGTCTCAATAATAAATTACGGCGATAACCGTATAAACTCCGCAAGTATGCGGATAATTCAAATATTATACATATTTTAACATTTCATATCCGGATATGTTTAAAACAGCTTGAATATTTTCGACAAAAAACCGGCAAACAGATGTCCCCGAAAAACGGAACGGCTGAATTTTCCGCAAAACAGACCGTCGATTTTCACGACATACATTTATAGCCTCAAACCGTTTATATACAGGCGTATTGCAAAAACGGAAAAAGACGTAAAAAGACAAAAACCGCAATAAATTTTGTAATATCAATATATTTGTAATACTTTTGCAAAATGATATTTTTGCAGATACGTTTTTGTATTGATTATATAAATGGATAAAAGCAATAATTACAGTGACAAGGAATTGATAGCAATGTTCCGCAATCCGGAACAGAAGAACTATGCTTTTAACCTTATTGTACGGAAATTTCAGGAACGGTTGTACTGGCACATACGTAAAATCGTGATTTCGCACGACGACGCCGACGATTTAACGCAAAACACATTTCTGAAAGCATGGGAAAGTTTCGATTCATTCCGCGAAGAATCGCAGCTTTTCACATGGCTCTACCGCATTGCCACAAACGAAGCCCTGACATTTTTGAGAAAAAAACGCACAAAATTCTTTGTTCCCATGGTTGACGTTGAAAACCAGCTGTCAAAAACGCTCGAAAGCGACGAATATATAGACGGAAACGAAATGCAGATGAAATTACAAAAAGCCCTGCTCAAACTGCCGGAAAAACAACGGCTGGTGTTCAATATGAAATATTTCGATGAAATGAAATACGAAGAAATTTCGTCCGTTCTGGGAACAAGCGTCGGAGCGCTGAAAGCCTCGTATCACCATGCAGTAGAAAAACTCGAAAAATTTTTACAAGTCGATTAAACCTTTAAAAAATTATAATGTCTAACAATTTGTGCTAAAAAAAGAATAGAGTATGTTGAATAATGAATTGAAACATAATCCGTTTATAGTTCCGGAGAACTATTTTGACAGTTTACCGTCAAAAATACAGGAAAAATGTATAGAAAACAGGAAAACAAGCCGCACATTCGGGCTAATTCCAAAATTTACATTCGCCGGAGGAAGCCTTATAACTGTAGCGTTGGCGCTTTTCCTGTCATTATTATCCATCTCAGACCAGAAAAACAGCAACAGTAACAGCAATATTTTGTCGGAAGAAATTGCCATTGACGACCGACCTGATGAACCGTCAGAAAATATACGCGCAAAAATCAGGAAGAACGATGCCATGGTTCGCTATCTTGCCGTTCAAAATGTCAATACAAACGATATTTTACTTGCAAGATCTAAATAATAAATTTATAAAACAACATAACGATAACAGGCGTTTTTATGAATAAAATTTTCGGACTGATTTTTATTCTGGGACTGGCTCCTGCACAATCATATTCGCAGGGAGGATATTTCTACTTTGTCAGTAAGACAGATTCAGCTACTGCCGACGGCAGTTATCCAAATTTTAATGTGCGCGTACACGTAAAAAACAGTTTGTTTAACAGCATACTCGAAGATTTTTTCAACTCGCAGCAACAGGCTGCCAAACTTCTGTCGTTTCGCGAAGAAGCTGAACGCCGGCAAAAAGAAGAAGCCGAAATACAGAAACGAATGGCTTATAAAAAACGTATTGATATTTTTAAAGACAGAATCGGACTTACAGAAGAAGAATCAATAGAGTTTTGGCCTAATTATGACGAATATTATAACAAACTTGACAATATTTACGAAAAAAGACAGGTCGCAATACGGAATTTATGCGATATTCATATTGTACTGACAGAACAACAGTCGAGTATTTGGGCAGATGTATATGTAAATTCATTTAAAGAAGAAGCAAACCTGATGGAACAGTACAGAAAAAAATTCAAATCAATACTGGGAAAAAAATGGACACGACTGTACGACGCCGAATATCAATTTAAAATGTGGATGCTTAGAAACTTGTAGTTCTAATGCTTTTCTGCTCCGTATGACAATGCTTTCGCATTTCCTGTATCTGTTTGGCAATATTGACAGAAATAATTTAATCCAGCATTAAAAAATTATACAAAAGCGCTATGACCATCGAAAAAGAAACAAATTTTCAGGTTTATCCAAACCTGAAACAAATGTGGGAAGTGTTCGGCATATTCATAATTATAAACTTTGGTTTGGAATTTATAAAATATGTACTTGATCACGTTTTTAAAATTGCATCATTTCCTCCTGAAACAGGCGAATGGCTTGGTTTTTTAATCTATTTTATGTCCATGTTTTTTACGGCTTTATATGTAAAAAACGCCTCGCAGTCAACTGATTTCGATTATGGTTTTGCCATAGCAAAGTCGCCCGTACAACTTTTTTTGATACTCGCAGTAATATCCCCTGCACTGATTATAATCAACGGCAGCATAGCAGACATTATCCCAATGCCAAAATTTATCGAAGAATCATTTATCAGTATGATACGCCCAAATTTTCCATCGTTTTTGACAGTGGTAATCGCCGCTCCCGTAATGGAAGAACTTTTGTGCAAAGGTATAATTTTGAGAGGCTTAATACATAACATGTCGGCAAACAAAGCAATATTGTGGTCGGCGCTGTTTTTTGCAATTTTGCACATGAACCCGTGGCAGGGAATACCAGCCTTTATTATCGGCTTGATTTCGGGCTGGATATTTTGGAAGACAAAATCGGTCATTCCCTGCATTTTTCTCCATCTCATGAATAATGGCGTCGGGTTTATCTTTTTATTATTGTTAAACAATCCGTTAATGTCGATGTCGGATATATTCAACGTATATTATCCACATGTACTTGTCTTGTCGGCGGCAATACTTTCAGCATGTTTGTATGTGATTTATAAAATATGTAAAAAACCAGAATCTTGCAATATATAGAACAGATGTCGGAAAATACACAGTATCTGCCTTTGGCAGAGAGTTTTTACAGTTTACAGGGAGAAGGCTGCCACAGCGGAAAAGCCGCATATTTTGTGAGGCTTGGCGGCTGCGACGTGTGTTGCAGTTTTTGCGACAGTAAATCGACATGGAACGCAAAAAGGTTTCCGTCTGTTTCGATAGAAGATATTACGGAACGGATTTTAAAATCGGGCAGCAATACTGCAATAATAACCGGCGGCGAACCTTTGATTTACAATCTGGACGCGCTCTGTAATTTATTGAAAGAGAACGGAATAACCCGTTTTCTGGAAACTTCGGGAAGTCGCCCGCTCTCCGGTGATTGGGACTGGATTTGCCTGTCGCCCAAACTGAATAAACCTCCAATATCTGAAAATTACTTTAAAGCTAATGAACTGAAAGTAATAATTGAACATTTGCCCGATTTTGAATGGGCTGAAGAAAATGCCGCTCAAACCGATAACTGTCTGCTGTTTTTGCAGCCAGAATGGAGCGTCCGCGAACAAATCTTGCCTTATATAACAGACTATATCAAAAAAAATCCACACTGGAATCTGTCCATACAGTTACATAAATATATAGATATTCCATAACAGTTGACAGTCAATTTGACAATAGAATTTATGTTAATTTGACGTCGCAGCAATTGTCTGAAAAATGATGTTTTTTATAAGAGACTGATTATCAAAAGTAGAAATTCTATGACTATGCCAAATAATATACTGTTAAAAAATGTTAAATATTTCAGACGCAGTTTTCAAACGGATTTAAATAATCCTGCCGATATGGAATTTTGCCTTTAATAACGGCAAAAATACGTTGAATGAGCTTGTTTCTAATATTGTTCGTAACAAGACGCCTCGATTTCCATGCGTCAACTTTTTGGTTATAATAATCTTTGAGTTCTGTATTAAACCGTGATGCACTGAGGTCTCGCTGAGTTTGTGCATTTTATCTTCAACTGTTTTGATTTCTTTTTTTTGCAATTTTACAGGCGTCAATACTGTTCGTTAATGCTTAAAATTGTGATTTTTAGATAGTTATGCCATTATGCCGTCCGCTTTATCGGGTCAAACCTGTTACAGTCTGTATGTTCAATGATTTATTTTTGATGTTTTAAATATGATGCCGACAGTAAAATAATTTGAAAATTTATGAAAAAGATTGTCTTTGACTGTTGAATGTTCGTAACGAAAATTGTGTGCAATAATAAAACTGTTAATGTATTTTCCGGCTATAACCAGCGGAAATTCAAGCGTAATGCGATTTTTTTAAGCAGTTTTTCTGTTTACTGTTACAAGAGTAAAATAGTCTTTTGCTCTGCCGTCGCCCAAAATCAGAACATCGCTTGCATAATTGGAATATAAAGCTGCGGAAAACAATATGCAGGACGCCGTATTGCGAAGCGTCAGATTTTTTGTTTTCCACGACTGCCAGCGGTTACGGAACTGTTCGCGCTGATTATCTCGTTGAAGAACAGCTGTTTCATAGCTGTTCTTGCATTGAAGATATTCGCTTTGCGAAGTAATTTCTTTCCTGTAAAGATTTTCCGCAATGGAAAGTTCGTTTTTCAGATAATCAGTTTTTATCTGATATTCGTTAACGGAAGTATGATACAGATTATTTTCATTCAAATATTTGGGCGTTTGCAGGGCTGTATAGTTTTCGGCAAGCAGAGAGCTGATGTCGCTTACAAACGCCGAATATTCGCGGATTTTTTCTGCCAGCCGGTCTGTCTGTACCCGAATATTTCCAGAATTTAAAATCACCAGTGTGTCGCCGCGACGGACTTCCCCATTCTCCTTAATACGGATTTCTGTAACTTCGCCATATACTGCCGACTGCAAAGGATTGTTTTCGTTGGCTGTGCGAATTATACCCCGCGCCTGCGTACTGACCTGCACATGGATAAATGGCAATGCTGCTACTGTCGCCACAACCGACAGTAATACAGTTATATAAATAATTCTGCTGCGCACTGTGCGTTTCACAAACAGCATTTCTACGGAGCTGTCAATTATTTCGGGAGGAAAAAGCATGATATATTAATAAAAAATCATTATTTTGCCGTGATACCTATCTGAACATTCGCATTTGTGATTTTATTTCTGAAAAATTTCGGAATTTTTTTCAATTCTTCCTCTGTTAATGCAGGAAACAGTTCCCATTTTTCATTCGTATATATCCATGTTGACGGCTTGTTTTTGCATTTGGTTGTGCATTTAATACTTAATCCAATTTTTTCAGACCTGTCGTGCAATTGATTTTCCTGACTAATCCATTCTATTCCAACGTATATCCCTTCTTTTGTAAATGGAATAGAATATCTGCTAACATCAACTGTCAAATTTTTTTTGGAAAAATCTGAAATTATAATATCATCTTTGCCAAAACTGTTCACCACGAAATCCGTACCTGATTTGGAACAGAAAAACAGACGCAGTTTTTTTGTTTTGTCGTTTTGCCTGTCTGTTTTTATATTAATGTTTTGTATAATTTTATCTATTGCGTCCTCATTTTCGATAAAAACACAAATTTTTGCGCCGGGTTTTCCGGAAATAAATATATTTGCCGATTTCAGGTTAAAAAAACCGTAATCTCTGGAAGAATTTGATGAAGAGTTTATTATCAGTTCTTCCAGCGTTATGATTTCATTTTCAAGCATTATTGTATTCTCCCTGTCTTCGAGAAATTTTTTTAAATCCGTAATAGCAATTTTTTTACTTTTATAGCCGGTAGAGGAAACCGTCAAAGTATCGGTATTGTAATCAAGGATTGAATATGGCAAACGGAATCGACCGGCAGAATCCGCTATAATTCCTGTTTGTTTACCAGAAAGATAAACAGACGAATAAGCTACAGGTTTATTGTTCTGCGAAACTATATACCCATTAAAGTCCTGCGAAAAAACTGTCGATACATTACTGATACAAAGAATGAAAAAACAAAAATATCTGTACATAAATATATTTGATTTATTAATATAATATCAAAAAATGACAACTCCAATTTTGAAGTTGTCATTTGTGTTGATGTTACTTAAAAGCGTAAGCTAATGCCAAAGGAATACCCAAATCGTTCCTTCCAAACAATGCCCAACCACCTTCAATCTGCTGCATTTCAGCAACATTCAACTCTTTAACGTCATAAGCGTTCAAATCTAAATTTTTCTTCATTTTACTAAATTTTTTTAATCCCACCTAAAATATTAGTGAAAAAGTCAAATAAAAATCGTAAGATACGCGCGAGAGAGCGAGAATGAAAAAAAAGTATTACCTTTGCATCATGAAATACGAAAATTGGCAAAAAAGACCGGAACGGTTTA
>JAIROW010000208.1 GCA_031257315.1 Prevotellaceae bacterium | reverse complement strand
ATAACGCTGTCTGTAAAGGCAGAACCCTGTGGAGCAGAAAATATTCAAGTTCTGGCTTTCAGCCAGTTTTTTGGGATTATGTTTGTCCGTATGTCAAACGACATACGGTTATGAAAATTAGCCAGTATATACTCAAATAAATTTACATAAACGCTAATATTCTGTACCGCAGGATACTGCTATAAGTTGCCTGTTTTGCTTTAACAAGTGAAAATGACGAAAAAGCTGTCCCAAAAGTCTTTTAGCTCGCCGATAACGCAGATTTTACAGATAGTTATGGATTATAAATTAAGTCGTAAAAATTGTCTGTAAAAATCCGTATAATCTGCGTGCCTTTTGGGACAGCCTCTTATTTCAGAAAATCATTTGCGTATTTTAGCGAGCTAATCATTATTATCCCTTATTTTTTCCGACTTTCTCACCCAATGACCGAAAGCGGCAATGACGATAAAGCAGAGCAGCGACAGCAGAAACGAAATGCGCACCGACGACATTGAAGAAAACCAGTTTGCACTGTCAATCATTTTGCCCTGAAGCCATGGAAAAAGGCTTCCGCCGCCGATGGCAAGAATCAGCCCCGACGAGGCTAATTTGGCTTCGTCGCCCATGCCTTTCAGCGCTATACCGTAAATGGTTGGGAACATCAGCGACATGCAGGCTGAAACCGCTACCAGAGAATACAGTCCCCAGTAATTTCCAAAATACTGACCTTCTACATAACTGCCATTTGGCAAAAATATGGCTCCAAGTATAAATGCGCCGCCTCCGACGCCGAGAGCCGTAAGCAAGGCGCTTGGTTTGATGTATTTGAGCAAAAAAGTACATATAAAACGGCTGATTACAAAAAACGACATTGCTGCAATATTGAAATTTTGCGCAATTGATTTCGGCATATTCAGCTCTTTACCGGCATATTGGATAATAAATGTCCAAACCATAATCTGTACGCCAACATAAAAAGTCTGTGCAACAACTGCCCAGATGTAGCGTTTGTTTTTGAACAGAATTTTAAATGTTTCTCCCAGCGAATATGATTTGGGCGATGTGATTTTCGGCAATTTTGCGATGAAAAACATGATAAAAAACGACAGGACAATTAGTCCGAGAATCAGATACGGTACGCTGATAATATCAAGGTCGGTTTTGCGAACCTCTGCCAGAGCCTGCGCATCGACTTTCTGCAAAGCGCTACGGACGCTTTCGGCAAAGGGTTTTGCAGCGTCGATATTTGATGCAGCGTCCGCGCTGACACTCTTTAATTTGTCGAGCGCGTTATTGTCGTTGGCTTCAAGTTTTTTCAGGATAATCTGACTTGCAATCATCATTCCCGTCAGCGAACCCATTGGGTTGAACGCCTGCGAAAAATTTAATCTTTGAGTTGCATTTCCCTCAGGTCCGAGTGCGAGAATGTAGGGATTGGACGTTGTTTCGAGAAACGACAGTCCGCATGTCATAATAAAATACGCAATCAGAAAAGCCCAGAAAGCCATTATGTTACCCGCCGGAATAAACAGAAAACAGCCAATGGAATACAGGGCTAAACCTACCAAAATTCCGTTTTTGTAATTGAACTTGCGGATAAACAGAGCTGCCGGAATCGCCATAAAGCAATAGCCGCCGTAAAAAGCAGTCTGAACCAGAGCGCTCTCGGCATTACTGATAAGTAAAATATTTTTAAATGCTGCGACCATCGGGTTTGTAATATCGTTGGCAAACCCCCACAGAGCAAAAAGAGAGGTAACAAGAACAAACGGCACAAGATAATTTTCGCCGTTTCTGCCTCTAAGTAAAGCGTTATTTTTCATATATCTTAATAACAAAATTTATAATTCATTTTCGTTTTCGTTTTATACCAAATCCATACCGGATTTTCAGGCTGCAAAGGTAAAACTTTTTTTGAAGATATGCGTTTCAGATGAAATTTTATATGCACTTTTCTGCATTTGTATCATTATCTGTATAAAAATATAGCTATCAATCAGTTTATTCTGTGCAATCTGTGGAACAGTAATTAAGTGCGCTGCCTGCAAGAAACCATCTGATTTGCAGTTTATTGTACGAATGTTTTACTGTGAACGCTTCTTCGCTTTCATCGTCGTGGTGCAGCAATACGGTCAAATTCCGTTCGGGTTTGAAATCAGAAATGTCAACAATTGATATTCTGTCGTTTTCACGAATTTTGAGATAATCGTTCTTGTCATTAAACGTGAGTGCAAGCATTCCCTGTTTTTTCAAATTTGTTTCATGAATACGCGCAAAACTTTTTGCAATAATTACCTTGACGTTTAAAAAACGCGGTTCCATCGCTGCGTGTTCTCGCGACGAGCCTTCGCCATAATTTTCTTCGGCTATAACAACCGATGATATTTTTTGCTCCCTGTATTGTTTGGCTACAGCCGATACAGGTTCGTATTCTCCTGTCAACGTGTTCTTTACCGAATTTGTTTTACCGTTAAAGGCGTTGACTGCGCCCATCAGCATATTGTCCGAAATATTTTCGAGGTGTCCACGAAAACGCAGCCACGAGCCAGCCATTGAAATATGGTCTGTCGTACATTTTCCTTCAACTTTGAGCAGAAGTCGCATCTGTTTCATATCTGCCTCGTTTGCAGGCATAAACGGTTCGAGATATTGCAGTCTCTCCGATTCTGGACAGATGCGTATTTCTTCCGTATCTGTATTTTTCTGATATATTTCGGAATATGGATAAATTGCGCTGTTTTCGGCATAATTGCCATAACCGTCAGTTTCTGTCGGTGCTTTAAGACATATTTCCTGTCCGTCGCCTGTTTGCAGTTTATCAACAAGCGGATTGAAACACAAATCTCCTGCAACTGCAAGAGCCATAACAATTTCGGGCGACGCCACAAATGCGTGCGTGTTTGGATTTTCGTCGAGACGTTTGGCAAAATTTCGATTAAACGAAGATACAACAGAATTGCGCATATTTTTTTTCTCAGAGCTGTCTTCGTCCCTGTAACGTTTCCATTGACCTATGCAGGGACCGCAGGCATTTGCCATTACCGTTGCTCCTGCTTTTTCAAAATCGGAAATCAGTCCGGCGTTTTTCGCCATTTGATAAATCTGTTTTGAACCCGGATTTATTATCAATTTTGATTTCACTGTGATTTTATTTTCTACAGCCTGTCTTGCAATTGACGCCGCTCTGCATAAATCCTGATACGAAGAATTTGTGCATGAACCGATTAAACCGACTTCCATTTTTTGAGGATAACCGTTTTTCTTTACTCTGTCGGCAAATTCCGAAATTGGCGTTGCAACGTCGGGCGTAAAGGGACCGTTAATATGGGGTTCAAGGCTCGAAAGGTTGATTTCAATTATTTTGTTGAAATATTTTTCTGGAGATTCAATAACTTCTCTGTCAGCCTGTAAGCAGGTTCTGTATTTTTCTGCAATCAGCGCAACGTCTTCGCGTCCGGTACAGCGCAGATATTCAGCCATATTGCTGTCGAACGGAAATATTGAAGCCGTAGCTCCAACTTCGGCGCCCATGTTGCAAACCGTAGCCTTGCCAGTGGCAGATAATGTCGAAGCCCCGTCGCCAAAATATTCAATAATTGAATTTGTCGCGCCTCTAACCGTCAATATTCCGGCTATTTTTAAAATAATATCCTTTGCTGAAACCCAGCCGTTAAGCCGTCCTGTAAGTTTAACGCCGATAAATTCCGGCATTTTGAGTTCCCATTCCATTCCGCACATAACATCTACAGCGTCAGCGCCTCCAATGCCGACGGCAATCATGCCAAGCCCCCCTGCGTTTGGAGTGTGAGAATCTGTGCCGACAATCATTCCGCCCGGAAAAGCATAATTTTCCAGAATAATTTGATGTATAATTCCGCTTCCGGGTTTCCAGAAACCGATACCGTATTTTTTTGCCACAGCTTTCAGAAAATCATATACTTCGCAATTTTCATTCATGGCGGTATCAAGGTCTGACTCAGCGCCCCTGTCAGCCCTGACAAGATGGTCGCAATGAATAGTTGCCGGAACTGCCGATTTTGTTTTTCCCGCGTTCATAAACTGTAACATAGCCATTTGCGCTGTAGCATCCTGCATTGCAACCCTGTCGGGACGAAAGGTTGCATAATCCTTACCTCCAGCATATTTGCGCAGACATTCAAAATTATACAGATGAGAATATAAGACTTTTTCCGACAAATTAAGCGGTCGGTTAATTTTATTGCGAATTAATTCAATTCTTCCATTCAGATTTGAATAAAAGTTTTGTATCATTTCAATATCATATACCATATTTCAATGTTTACAATTTTTTAAGCGGCAAAAATAACATTAATTTTTTAGTCTGCAAAGTTTTTCAATAAATGGTGCAAAAAAAGATTGGGTAATGCCACAAATTGGAGGTGTTATAAAAAGTATGCAAAAACCTAAACAAAGCCATAATTGATATAAAAGAAAGCTAAATCGAAGGTTTTCAAACGATTAAAAGTTTTTTTTGAAAAACAGCATGTTTTGCGAAATACCGCATTTGGTCTTTTTACTGTTTTTCCTTATTTTTGTTCTTTGGCAATCGGGACAACAGAGTAACATTTGTATTTTCATGACACAAAATTAATAGTTTATTTCCTGATTGCCAAATCTTTATAGCAGCATATTTTTTATATCACCTCCTATTTTTTTATCCGCTTGTGTGTAATCTGAAAATTTTATGTTAATTTTGCATTTTGATTGCAAAAATAAGTTAACGATGCGTAAAATTATACGGATATTACAGGCGGCGCTGTCGGGAGATGCGATGAAATATGTAGTCAGACATCGCAAATTTCTTCTTTTTCTTTTTGTTATTGCCCTGATTTACATTGGTAACGGGCTGGTCTTTGCGCTCGAAGACAATAAACACCGGAAACTGGAAAAAATGTCGCAAAAATATAAAACAGAATATTATATAAAACTGTCGAAGTTTTCAAAACTGAGCAGATATTCCAATCTGCCCAAATTGCTTAAAAAACATGGACTTGAAGAATTGAAAGTTACGGAACAGCCCAAAAAATTAAAAAATGATTAAACGAAGAATAAAAGACAGAGTTCTTGTATGGATTAAACTGATTTATGTGCTTGTGCTTGTGTTTGTTGGATATTGTATATATGGCATAATTCACATACAGTACACAACGGTAGAATCTACGCCTGCCGAATTGAAGGAGGAGCAGGCAAAACATTTTTTCATGAGAGGCGATATTCTTTCGCACGACTTGCAGGTACTTGCATATTATTATCCGAAATTTGATGTTGCAGTTGATTTTCAGATTGAAGCGTTCAAACGCAAAACCATAGACCGCTCAAAAGTATCCAAAGAAAAAAGCTACGACACTTTGTCGCTGAACGCATACAGGTATTTCAGCGCGGCGCTGGAAAAGTTTGCAGGCGGAAAAGCCGAAAACTATAACCGTGAATTTATAAAGTATCGAACGCTGGCTGAAAATACCGGAAATTCGTCGAAATCGAAATACAGAGCGGTAAAAATCGCAAAAAACATAGACATGTTCCAGCGCGACACTCTGTTCAATTATTTAAGATCGCGTATGCCATATTTTAAAAAACACAGTATTCAGTACACTACCGGAATATATGAGGAACAGCGACTTGGCGAAAGACGGTCGCCTTTTGAAAATCTGGCGTTTTCTGTGCTTGGAAACATTTCGGGCGGCGGCGACAGCATTAATCTTTCGGGCATTGAACAAACCTTTAACGACGAACTTAACGCCGGTTTCGATATTATTTCGACAATAGACGTCAGAATACAGGAGTTTTGCGAAGCAGTTTTGAAAGAACATCTTGACAAACATGGCGGACAGTTTACCGCTGGAACAATCGCCGTAATGGAAGTAAAAACAGGCAATATTAAAGCTGTGGCAAACACGGGCGAGTATAAAAATACGGTATATGAAAATAAAAAAGATATTTATAACAACGCTTTCCGCGTAAGCATCGACCCCGGTTCGACGTTTAAAACCGTCGCGCTTATGGCTGCTCTTGAAACGGGAAAAATTACAATATCGGATACAATAGACTGCGACGAGGGAACATTTATAAACGACAACAAACAGAGAGCATGGAAATATAAAGACGTTGCCGAAAGGTCGGATAAAGAACTTGGCAAAAAAAGTATTATCGAAATAATCGAAAAATCGTCGAACATCGGTACTGCCAAATTTGTATGTAACGCCTTCGGCAGCAATGCCAAAAAGTTTCGCGAAGCCATTGTAAAAACCGGAATCACCGATTCTCTTAATTTAAGTCAAAAAGACGGGAAAGTAACCATGAAACTCTCCAATCTGTACGACATGCTGCAAGTTTCGCATGGCTATCAAATATCGCTTACGCCGATGCACATACTCCGCTTTTACAACGCTGTAGCAAACGACGGGAAAATGATGAAGCCGCGTATCGTACAGGGATTCAGAGACGAAAGTGGAAATATAACAATCGACCCTCCCGTCGAACTGAGAAATATATGCTCGAAACAAACCGTTGACAGCATCAAAAAAGTACTGTCGAACAGCGTGCGAAGCGGCACGGTATATGGCATATCGGGCAAAACAGGCACGGCGCAAATGTATTTTGAGAAATACAGAAGCTACAAAACTCCCGCCGGCAGCAGCCGCGACGTGGCAAGTTTCTGTGGATATTTTCCCGAAGCAAAACCGCGCTATTCGTGCATTGTCGTTCTTTATTCAACATTATTGAAAGAGGACGAAAAAGGCGAAGTTCTTGCGTCGAAATACGCATTCCCCGTATTCAAAGACATTGCAAATAAAATATACGCCGTTATGTAAACAAAACATTATTTCACATACAGTCAGGCTACAAAAAAAATGAAATCGTTACTGTTTATATTGAACGATTTCATTTTTATTTTACAACAAAGCATATTAAATTATTGATTTAATGCGTTTAATCATTGTTGTTTTTCCCTTATTCTGTCGTCGAAAGCGCTCAATGCCGCCTTTGCTCCTTCGCCCATTGAGATGACGATTTGCTTGTAAGGAACGGTGGTTACATCGCCTGCGGCGTAAATACCCGGCTGACTGGTACGGCAGTGCGCGTCGATTTCGATTTCGCCGAAACGGTTGACTGCAAGTATTTC
>JAIROW010000169.1 GCA_031257315.1 Prevotellaceae bacterium | reverse complement strand
TCAAATATGAAAGATTCAATTATCGAATATATTTTCAGATGGTGATTTATATTTTCCATTGAAAAATTTGCAATTATTGAACCTGCTCTTTTTCTGTGCAGGTAGGTTATTTTTTCGATAATTTTTTGATTTTTAATTATATCCAAAAAGATTTCACAGCATGACTGCCGACCTGCTGTTCGGCAGCTGGTAATTTCATGTAATCCCCATAATGTCCAGTCAGGTATTCATCATAATATGAAATCGCCATAAATTTAAATCCTTCAAATTCCAGTTCCGTATATTCCGAAAACACATTTTGTGGATAGCACTCTTTTTCAGAGTATTTTCCAATAACCGCACCCCGATAATTCGACTTTTTAAAATCACAAGTCTGTATTGTCCGTTTTATGTGTTTCTGTATGAATTGCAGAGAAATAAACCTGACAATTATGCCGGCACATTTTCGTTTGAAATTATTTTTTCCAGCCGGTTTATGTATCTTTTTAAAAAGTAATTTTTTCATGAAAAGAACTTTTTTCATGAAAAAACTGAATTTTAATCTGCTGCTTTTGTCTGGAAAACCGTCTATCGGAAACAGATCAATATTTACGCCAAATGTCTGATATTTTTCATTTAGTTTTTCTTCTTTCAGACATGTTCTGTTATTATACACCTTTGCATAAGGATACATGAATTTTTTGTCATTTTCAAAAGCTCCGCAGGTCAGATGCGGTTTATATCCGCTAAATTCGTTTACGAAAATGTTATAGTCGGGTCGGGGCATCATAATGTCAATATCGTCGTCCCATGGAATATAACCTTTATGACGCACTGCTCCCAGCAGAGTGCCTCCTCCAAGCGAATATTTCAGTCCTCTTTCGATACAAAAATTATGGACATCTTTCAGTATGCTCAACTGTATATGTTTCAGTTCGGCAAATTGTATGTTTTTCATTTTTCAAAACTGTTTAAAGTTCTTTCTATTCCTTCTTTCAGCGAAATGGTCGGCTGCCAGCCGAGCCGCTCTATTTTATCTGTATTCAATGGCGTTCTTCTGTAATTCAGATAGCCTTCCATTTTTTTTGGAATTTCATATTTTATTTTCAGTTTTTTTTCGGGACGCAGAGTTATCATTAATGCAGCCAAATCGTTAATAGAAATTTCTTCCGTTTCGTTGGCAATGTTGTACGCTTCGCCGTTTTTTCCTTCTAAAAGCGTCAGAAAAATTGCTTTTACAGCATCGGTTATATAGCAGAATGAACGAAGCGCTTCGCCTGTGCTTTTAAGCGTAATATCTTGATTATTAATAATATTTGACATCAAATCCGACATAATTCTGCCGTCGTTTTCAAGTTTCATTCCCGGTCCGTAGGCATGTGCAATGCGGACACTGACAAAATTTATACCGAACTGCTTCTGATACGCTTTGAGAACTGCTTCTGCCATACGTTTGCTTTCGGGGTAGCACGAGCGGCTTTCGAGCGGGTCAATCGCGCCAAAATCGGTTTCGGAAATTATGGGAATGTTCTCAGTTCTACCGTAAACTTCGCGCGAAGATGTAAACAGAACTTTCTCTGCCCGTTTTTGCCTTGCCAGTTCCATTATATTGAATGTTCCGACGGTATTGGCTTTAACAGTTCCAACAGGATCGTTCACTATGGCAAATGCGCTTGCCGAGCCTGCCGCATGAATAATAAAATCTATATTTTGCTGACAGTTAAGCGGTTCGTTTACGTCCTGAAACAGAAATTCAAAATTAATGTCATCGAGCATTGCCGAAAACAGCTGTTCGGCTTTTTCCCTGTTTCTTGCAAGACCGGTAATTTTGACGTTTAAATTCAATTTTTTATTCAGATGAAACAGAGTGTAAACCATACAGGCAGCCAACATTCCATTTATGCCTGTAATCAGAACGGACTTGTGTTTCAGTCTGTTCCACAAAAAATTTCCGGCAATAATTTCATCAAGATCATTTTGAACCACCGGATTATAATAACTCAAAGTTTGCATTACAGTCCAAAAATTTGCCGATTTTCGCGTATTTCTATCAGCGCTCTGAATATATAGAAATCGGTGGGAGTAGTAATTTTTATGTTTTCTGCGGGACCGATAACGGTTGCAAGTTTTTTACCGTAATAGTTCATCATGGTACACGAATCTATAAACTGTTTGCCCTGCGCTTTTGCTTTCCTGTGAACTTCCCAGATGTCTGCCAGAATAAAACTTTGAGGCGCTCTGGCAATCAGCGAATTTTTTCTGTCGGGTATTTGCAGAGAACTGTCCGCGCCGTTAACAACAACAAACGTTTCGCTTGCAGGAATACAGGTTATGCACGAGCCTTTTTCCCTGACTGTTTGTATGTTATCAGTAATCGTAGCGTCGTTTATTAAAGGACGCACCCCGTCGTGAACAAGTACCGTACTGTCTGGCGGATAATGCCTTGTCGCGGCAGTTAAGCCATTATAGATGGATTCCTGTCCAGTGTCGCCGCCCGCAACGATTTCTTTCACTTTTGTCATATCGAATCTTTTCAGCAGTATGTTTAAGTATTGAATCCATTCCTTGATGCAGACAACAATAATTCCGTCTATATCTTTATGGTTTTCAAACAGTTCCAGCGTATAGGCAATTACAGGTTTGCCATGCAGTTCCAGAAACTGCTTGGGCTTTGATACCGTATTCATTCTTGAGCCGCTTCCGCCGGCAAAAATCAGCGCTATGTTCATGATAATTGATTATTATATCATTTTTATTTCTAATTAATGCGAATCAGGAGTTAAAATGTCCCGCAGAGACAAAATTTTCATAACCGCAGGCGAGCGTAGCGTTGCGTTGCCTGCGGCATTGCGAAAGCGCGGAATTTGCCCGAATGGGCAAAACGCCTCAGTCGTTATTGTTCTGCCCATTCGGGCAGGGGGTGCTTGTACGTTTCGTTGTCCGCAGGCAACGCTACGCTCGCCTGCGGTTATGAAGGTTCGGC
>JAIROW010000117.1 GCA_031257315.1 Prevotellaceae bacterium | reverse complement strand
AAATAGACGAAGTCAGGGAATCGCTTCTGACGGCGTGGCTGGACGACGCTTCAAACACGTTTTCCGAAAATATGTGGGGAACAGTGTTTTTCGTGCTGATTGTCCTTGCGTTGACGCTTTTATATCTGTTTCGATTTTCGCATATTTCGAGTATGAAAAAACTGTCATTTTCGGGATTTTGCCTGTTTTTTTTACTGTCAGTCTGTTCTTTTTATTTAGGATACAGGCAGCGCAACCATGTATTAAACCGTACCGAAGCCATAATTTATCTTCCCGAAATAACGGTAAAAAGTACGCCTAATGATTCGGGGTCAGATTTATTTATAATACATGAAGGTTTAAAAGTTAAAGTTATAGAAAAACAGGAAAATCATTACCGGATAATATTGAACGACGGAAAAAGTCAGGGATGGATACCAAGAAAAAGCGCAGAAATAATTTGAGTGTAAAACAATTTAAAATACAGGCTATGAAATCAGATAAAAAATTGTATAAAAAAAATGCTCAACTGTCGTTTGTCGTTTTTTTGTTTTTAACGCTGTTTTTATTTTTACACAGCGATTTGTATTCGCAGATAAATGAAAAAGCGCTGTTTAACAATGTTGTAACAAATGTCGATACGGCAATGGCAAAACCCGCTGAGACTGTCAATATGCATCAGGAAACTGTATATACACAGTCGCCAAAAGATGTTGAATACAAACCATACGACGAACAGAACAACATAAAAAACAGTTCGTCTTTATCGTTAATAAACAGAGCATTACAGGACACTACGGGAATCGTGCTGCTCGACGAAGAAGAACTTCCGCCTGCTGACATGCCGGATTCTGTATATATTCGCAGACTTTCAGCTTTACCTGCGATTATCTCTCTGCCATATAACAACATCGTTAGAAACTGTATTGTTTATTATGTGCAAAAATACCCCAACAGGTCGGAAACTATACTTGGACTTTGTAACTACTATCTTCCGATTTTTGAGGAAATTTTGGATTCGTATAATATCCCGCTGGAAATGAAGGCATTGCCAATAATAGAGTCGGCGCTGAATCCGGTCGCAGTTTCCAGAGCCGGAGCTACTGGAATGTGGCAGTTCATGCTTGGAACCGGAAAACGTTACGATTTGACTGTCAATACTTATGTCGATGAACGTCGCGATTTTATAGCTTCGACTCATGCCGCCGCAAAATATCTTAACGGTCTGTATTCAATGTTTCAGGACTGGACGCTGGCGCTTGCAGCCTACAATTGCGGCGAAGGCAACGTAATGAAAGCAATTGCCAGAGCCGAAGGAAAACGCGATTATTGGGAAATTTATCCGTATCTTCCAAGAGAAACGAGAAACTACGTTCCCCAGTTTATTGCAGCCAATTACCTGATTAGCTACTATAAAGAACACCGTCTGACGCCAAAGGAAATAACCTTTACTTCGGCAATCGACACGTTTATGGTAAGTTCTAATCTGCACCTCGAACAGGTCAGCAAAACGATAGATATTCCCATGAACCTTTTACGCGATTTAAACCCTCAGTATAAGAGAGATATAATTCCGGGAAATGAAAAACCCTACGAGTTGCGTATCCCGTCGGAATATACGCTGACATTTATAGAAAACGAAAAGAAAATTTATGAACAGGGTAACAAGTATTTCAAAACCGATATAGTTGTAAAACCGATAACTGACAGAAAAAAGGACGACCATAAAACAAAAAATCAGTCGTCGGCAAATGCAAAAAAATCAACCAAAGGCGCATTGGAAACCGGACAGCAGACCGTTCACAAAGTGGTTGCCGGTGAAAGTCTTGGAAGCATTGCCGCAAAATATGGCATAAAAGTAAGCGACCTGAACAAATGGAACAAACTCGCGGAATCGGCTACAATATACCCAGGTCAAAAACTGCTAATTTCCGGTAAAAAGACAGATTCTAAGCCAACAACTGGAAAGCAGACTGGAACAAAATATTATACAATTAAATCGGGAGACAGTTTGTGGGGAATTGCACAGCAAAACAATCTTCAATTTGAAGAATTGCTGAAAATCAACAATATGACAAAAAACAGCAAACTTGTTCCCGGACAAAAAATTATTATACAAAAATAAAATTAAAACAGACATGAAAGATTTATTTTTAGGAACAGACCATCCGGCAATTGCTGCGGAAAATTCGGAAACTTTATCAAATTGGTATTGCGAAGTTTTAGGCTACAAAATATATGTGCAAACCAAAGAATCGGTATATTTGCTCGAAGCGCCCGATAAAACTTTTCTGGAGATAATGCCAAAGGACGAAACTCCGAGACAGGAAAGAACCGTAAAAACTCCCGGATTTTCGCATTTAGCGTTAAGAATCAGCGATATGGACATGGCAATGGCTGAGCTGGACAAATTTTGCGTCAAATGGAACGGCGCAGAATTTGAAGCAGTTGGCGGCGCCCGTATCCGCAATTTTTTCGATCCAGAAGGAAATGTTTTGCAAATTGTTCAGCGATAATAATAATAGTACTAATTTAAAACACACAGTGTAAACTATTGACTTTTAATAAGATAAAAATAAACAATCCAGCAACGCTGCCGACAGTTTTTATATTTTTGATATTAGTCTGTCTGGTAGATTCGTTCAACGACACTTTTTATGAGAAAGCAGAATGGAATTTTTCTGTTTTTAAAGGATTGCCCGATTTTATTTCATGGAAAGTATCTCTTGCCATATCCCTTTTTCTGATTATGTTAGCGGCTGCCTTGCTGTACAAAATTGACGAAATTCATTTTGGAATAAAAAGCAAATCGCATCAAATCACCGGTTTATGGGTAATTCAAATTGCAGGTTTTCCGTTTTTACATTCGTTGACAGAAGTGCATGTTGCAATTATTTTTATATTACTGTCCTACGACAAACTTTTTTCCATCAACAATAAATCAAACGAAGCCGGCGACGTATTTATATCTACAATGTATCTTGGAATTGCAACGATTTTTTACTCATGCACGGCATATCTTCTTATTCCGCATATAATTGCAATATACCGGTTTAGATACGCAACAGTCAGAGACTGGATAGTCTCTCTTGCCGGATTTTTAACGCCATTTTATTTCTCGATATTTATTTCATATTTTGTTCTTGGCGATTGTTTGTATCCGGTGAAAGTTACGTTAGCCAATCTCATGCCGCATTTTCTTTCAAATTCGCTTGATTTATCTGCAATACAATACGTTTCGTGCGCGTATATCACTTTTCTGATAATAATTAAAGGCATTGTTATCTCGAACAAAAGTCTCGGCGGAATGAATCAAAAAACAATGTCGTGCAATTTGATATTTTCCACAATGTTACTGTTTGCAACATCTATATTTATCCTTTTTGGCGCAGAAGGAAAACTTATGCTTCCTGTAATTTTTATATATACAACATCAGGTATAAAAATTTTATTTGGAACAATCAGGAAAAAATTCGTTGCAAATTTACTCTTTACAATCATGGCGATTATTTCGCTGTTTGCCTTTTTGTATGAAAGCTGAAAAAAGCAAAATCAGGAGATTTTTTAGACCTTTTTCAAT
>JAIROW010000080.1 GCA_031257315.1 Prevotellaceae bacterium | reverse complement strand
TTGATAAAAAATTTATAGACAAAAAAAAGTTAATGAAATCGCCTGAAACAATTTTTAATGAGTTCAAAAATAAAGAAAGTTTAATATGGTGTGAAGAATAGGTGTATTTCAAATTTAGTGATAGAAAAATGAGAAACTTGCAAATACATAACAATTATATAAGCATTGATTTTTTCAGTGCTTAAATATTGCAGCATAACGGACAGTTTTCCTGCGTAATCCATAATACATGAAATCTTTACGAGGCTTTTGTGTTCGCGGGGTGATATATTTTTTATTGATGTGATTTATAGTAATGGAAATTCTGGAATGACTGTTTTTTTTACTGTATTACATTTTCAAATTATTACAGCCAGCTTTGTCAGTAAAATTCAGTCAATTTGATACATTATTATCTAATAAATTGAATTGAACAGTAACTAAAAAAACTGATACTTCTAAAATTACAGAGACTCTCCAAGTAAAAAAGTAGTGGAATGTTGAGGAATTGTTTAAAGTTTGAAGCAAATAATATTGAGTTTTCCGAAGAGATGCATTCCACTACTCTATTTTTTTGGTGTTAAAAAAACTTTTTTTTAACTATTTTCGATTAAGATATAATTTTCTATACCATATCTGTTTCCACAGTATGTCCATAACCATTTAACGTCCCGCATTTTGTTTCCAAGCACAAAAGTAATAACTTTTTTTCATTTTGACAAACATATTTTTTGTAAAACCTTGTAAAATTTACTGAAATATGTCCAACATGCTGATACTCACGCTGTGTTTTTTACAAAAATGTTTTGCGTCAGTATCTGTTACTGGCTTAAATTTTTTTAAATCTGTGCAGATTTTTTGTATAAGCCGTCATAAAAATTATCTAAAAGTCATTATTTGTAACAAAAAACTGAAAAATTAAATTTATACAATCTTATATCTTAAATTAATCAAAATTTATATTGTAATATACTGTAAATAAATTATTTTTATAAAAATAAAATTTCACTTACAGTCAACCGTTAACGTATAAATATTCGATTATCACCATCTGTTTGTCGCTTTTTTACCCGGCTTGGCTATTGCTTCTTCTGCTGCTCTTGCCGCTTTCGGTTCCAAATCGTTACCAAAAGCAATGCTGAGTTTTAGCCCTGCCGCAAATGGCGACAGTTTGTCGGTCAATGTTTTGCCGTTTGCTGCGGCTGCGACAACCGAATTTGGATAATAATTGTTGCTGGCGTTGTATGGTATTAACTTGACAGCGCCGTCTGGTTTGCCGTCGGTAATACCGTAGTCGGCATAAATGCCGGTGTAAAGAATTTTTTTGTGACCCAGACGCCAGCGGAATCCAAATTCCAGTGATGCTGAAAAAACTGTTTTCATGTCAAATTTGCTCCTGTTTCTCTGATTTTTAAATTCGCCAAAGCCCATAAACATCGGGTCGTGGAGAATAAGATTGAACTCGTCGTAGTAACCGGAGGCGACAATTCTGGCTGCGCTGTTTTCAAATCTGGCGTTTAACGGAATACCAGCTTTGCCTCCGACAGAGAAGTAAAACATTCCCGACACATAACGCATCATCAGCGGGATATTAACCAAAACAGCCTGTTGCGTTTCGATAAAATCGAACAGTTCGTAATTATATTTAAAATTGTTATAACCGTCGTAGGCATTATAGCTTTCGTCGAAATACTGTAAATTGAATTTTCCCTTATACTGTGAGACTTCAACTCCTGTGCCAATGCCCCAGTGTTCGTTGAAAAAATACGTATATCCAAGCCCTGCAACGCCTCCTAAATAAAGATCAATTTGCGGTTTGTGCATCAGCGAAGCCAAGCCTCCGCCGACGCCTATCGAAAATTCGTGTCCTGTCTGTGCTGTCGCCATTGTTGCAATTGTTGTCGTCATGACAACTGTTGCTGCTATCTTTTTTAATTTCATATTGTATTCTTCTTATAATTTTCAATTTTTTTTATTTATTTTCAGATTATTCAACAATCACCTTTACAGTTTGATTATTAAGAGATATGAGATACATTCCCGAAACGTGCGGAAGCGATATTTCGGAATTGTCGCCTGCAAAGGTTTGCGTACTGACGAGACTGCCGTGCATGTCGTATATTTTAACGACGCTTCCTTTTGGCGCAGGACTTTGCAGCCGCAGTATTCCGCCGTTTCGCACAGGGTTTGGATACGCTTTCAGAGAGGAGCTGTGGAGCGTTATTTTTCCCGGACAGCTGTTTATTGTTTTTCCGCCGACGGTAGTCAGATTTACGCTGTATTCAGCCTCGTCGCTGAGCAGGTCAATGCGACTGCTTCCCGCAGAATAGTATTGCCCTGAACCTATGAGCTGTCCTTTTTTGTACCAGTTAAAGGTTTTAAAACTGTAACCGCCGTTTGTGAAGGGGTTATTGTTAACATACAATATGTTGTCAAACATTTGTCCAACAATACTGTCGAACAGGAAACGGCTTTCGACAACCAGAGTATGATTTTTTCTGATGCCGCTGCTGGAGCGAACAGTATATTCCACTATGTACTGGTCGGCACTCCGTATGTCGAGCATAAATGTGTTTCCTTCGACGGAATTATAAAACACTTGCGATTTGGGGTCTTCTGTTTCAATTGATATTTCTACCGACGTTGCGCCGCAGTCTGCCGTAAAATAATTCGGATCAGTTTCTAATTGCGCAGCTCCGGTTACGGTTATTTTGCTTACGTTTGTATTGTCGCTTGCAAACAACGCCTTGACGGTTACATCGCCGTCGGGCATTACAAACATGCGTACAGTGTCCGAAAAGTAAAGCAATGTTAAAAATGTAGAATCGACCGTTTTGTACGCATCAAGTTCAATAAGTTTGTATCCCGTATAGGGGACTACTGTCAGCGTAAGCGTATCGTCCTGTAATGCAGCCAGTTTATCGACAGACAGTCTGCCGTTGTTCGGTTGAATAATTGAGACCGTATAGGCGCGAGAAGCAATGATGATTCCTGTTCCGTTTGCCTGAACAAAGGAGCTGGAGTCAGATGAAAGAGATACTGTAAATGTAAAACTGCCGTCTTTACCGTCAAGCGTATCAAACGTTCCCGCAGTTGCAGGCGTAAACGTGTTTATTACAAGATTCGAAGCCTTTACTCCGGTACTGTCCGTGTCAGCGATGGAATCGATTTGCTGAGACAGCCATGCTTTCACGTCTGCTTCGGTATTTGCAGTCTTCTGGGCTACGGTATATGCGGTTGATTCTATCCACGCTTTGACCGTATCCAAATCCAGTCGGTACGGTATTTTTGCCATATTTGCCGATGCTACCGTTGCGCCGGTAACGTTCATTCCGGCTATGGCACTTGTTTGTTGAGCCAGCCATGATTTTTCCGGCTGAGTGTTTGCCGTTGTCTGCGCAACGGTATATACGGCGTATTCTGTTAAGTATCGTGCGGTGTCAGGCGTTTGCCTGCCGTCGGTCTTTTTAGATGATGTTTCTGCAATTACGTCAGTATTTTGCAAACCGTCAACAGCCTGCGCCGTAACGTACACAGGGAGCAGGACTATGACGACGGATAAAAGTTTAAGTATCGTGTCCGCTATTCCGGCACGTTTACAATTCGATTTGGTTGAGACAGCAGCGCACAATTCGATTGTATCCATTGTTACAGGGCTGCTGTCTGTTTTGCTGTTGCCTTTGAACCTGTCTGCAACAGAATTTTTAATCAGGGTTGCCATACTTTTTAACAATTTATAATAAATTTTCTCTTCGTTTTATCAAACATATATTATTAACATTCCGGCACAAAGATACATCGTTACAGTTCAATATCCGATGTCTGTTGACATAATTTAACATACTTCATCATCTAATGGATTGTAAAAAATATATAAAAACTGCACAATAACAGTATTTATCAAAAAAATATCTGTCGATGCAACAGTTAATATAAAGTTAAACAGTGTAAAGATTTTTACATGTTTTCAGCGCCAAATCGAGTGCAAATTTGCCAGTCTTGAAAAAACGAAAGGAAATAATTTTCGTGAGTTTGCCCGAATGGGCAGAATAATAACGACTGAGGCGTTTTGCCCATTCGGGCAAGTTCCGCGCTTTCGCAATGCCGCAGGCAACGCGATCGCTCGCCTGCGGTTATGAAAATTTTGTCCCTGCGGGACATTTTTACTACTGATTCGCATTATTCTGATAATCTGCGCAAATCCGTATAATCCGCGTCATCGGCGTGCCTTGTGCTGCAAAAATCATGCAATCGCAGCCCATTATTCAGGAGAAAAAAGATTTCTAATCCAGATACAGAAATGCCCCGTCAAAAAGATGCAAAAAACAGTAAAAAAGTCAGAGCAGGAGGAATAAGATTAAAGAAAAAGGCATGTCAGAGAGAAAAAAACGACACGTATAATGGATTAAAATACAGGTGATTGAAAAGAACAGAGAGAAAAAGCTGCAAAAAAAATTTGGAGATAAATAAAAAAGAAGTACCTTTGCACCCGCTTTTGAAACGACAGAGACATGATAAAGCGAAAACAAAGTTGTTAAAAAGTACAAAGATAAATGCAGGAGCAGCGGCGCAGAGCCGTAAAAGGTTCGAATCCTTAAATTATCACATGCGACGTTCTTTTGAACGTTCAAAGGTTCATTGACTTGGAGGGTG
>JAIROW010000047.1 GCA_031257315.1 Prevotellaceae bacterium | reverse complement strand
AGGCTTTGGCAGTTATTATGGCGAACATCGCAAGATAACGCTGCAAAACGGCGTGAACCCAAACCTGAACGCGAGTGTGCGCGAGGCTTATTTTGGGGCGTTGCCGGAGATTAGGATTCCTGTTGCGGGCGACCCGTCTTCCGAAGGAGCGGTAGTGATGGATTCTGCCTCTTACGATGCCGAACGCAACGTTTATGTGGCTGACTGCGACGCAAAAGCCGTCGAATTTAAAATCGTTCCGAAAGACCGTTATTCGACTGTGAAAATCAATAACGAAGAACGTAAGGTTCTAAATCTCGACATTGCAAAGGCAGGATATTATACCGTAAGCTATTCTGTTGCTTCGCGCGACGGTCAGTCGGAATCAGCCGATACTGTCAGGATAGAGAAACGTTTCAATTTCGACGACATCGTTATTACCCGCTGGAACAATACGCTTATCGTAAACGGCAACAGCGCCACAAACGGCGGTTACAACTTCAACGCATATAAATGGTATAAAAACGGCGTCGAAGCAGGAACGCGCCAGTATTATTCGGCAGGCTCTTCCAAATCCGATGTTCTCGACACTGAGGCTCAGTATTCCGTAAACATGATAACTGTAAACAGCGACACGTTAAGTACCTGTCCAGCAAACGTCGCGCTCCGAAGCATGAACGTAAAGGCGTATCCCAATCCCGTAAAATCGGGCGAAACGATATATGTTGACGCCGATATAGATTCGGAACTGATTGACGGCGCGGTTGTCGAAATTTACAGCATAACCGGATTGAAAGTTATCGGCAAACGTCTTGAAGGCAAAGTAACGCCTGTTCGGTTGCCCGACGGCGCTGGAATATATATAATAAAGGTAAGTTCGGGCGATTTTGTCAGAGATTTTAAGATTATAGTTAAATAGATAAAAAGTTGAAATATGACAATTGGAAAATTTATGTTAATAACAGTTGCAGGACTGATTTTATGCAACTCGGCTTTTGCGCAGGACGACGCAAAACCATCAAAGTACGAACTGTCGATATTTGCAGCCGGCGGACTGTCGGCGCTTAAATTCGACGTAACAGACGGCGACGCAAAAGCCGGCGCCGGAGGCTCGTTTGGAGCAGGACTTTATTACTCTGTTTCCGACAGATGGAGCGTCGGTTCGGGGCTTGAACTCTCGCTGTACAGTTCAAAGGCAGCGTTAAACACGGTTTCAGACCGGTATGCCGCAAACGACGGCGAGTACAACTTTGAGTTCCGCACAGCCATTTCGGGCTACGAAGAAAATCAGAACGCAATGTACCTGACAGTTCCCCTGCTCGCCCGATTTCAGATACCGGTCATAGGCGAAAGCCGGTTTTACGTCGCCGGAGGCTTCAAATTCGGGATACCTGTTTCGGCAGGCGGCAAAGTAACGAAAGCCGTTTTGCAGAACTCCGGCTACTATCCCGTCTGGAGCGGCGGCAGCGAGCTTGTTCTCGACACTCAGAACTTCATGGGTTTCGGAACATTTGAACAGCGCAACGTTGACCGCAATCTTGATTTGAAAGCCGCATTTTTTGTTTCGCTCGAAAGCGGAATACGGTTTAAAACCGGTAAAACGACCGCGCTCTACGCCGGAGCATACCTCGACTGGGGACTTAACGACGTCCGCAGCAATCCGGTTAAAAGGCTTGTCGAATACAGCAGCACGCACCCTGCGGAATTTACGCACAACAGCCTGCTGCTGTCTCAGCGCACATCGGCAAACGGCAAAACAGAACCGCTGACTGGCAAAGCCATACCGGTTGCGGCAGGAATCAAACTCCGTTTTTCGTTCGCGCTGTAATACGCAAACAGTTTTAGTTTTGTACATAATATATGAAAGGAAGAGGCTGTCGGAAGGCAGCCTCTTTTGGCGTTATGAACCGCAATTTCAGGCGCCGGATTAACGTGATTAAACAAATCAGGTCAATATTTTAATCCTGTAAATCACGGTTCAGACCTGTTGCCTGAGCAAATTCTGTCAGTTCGGGTGTTCAGTCTGATGTTCCGTGTTTTTGTGTATTACGATTTACATAAACTGTAATAGAGTTTATGTAAATTTATTTGAGTATATACTGGCTTTCAGCCAGATATATGCTTTCAAATATCATATTTAATTTTACATAAACTCTAATAAACAACAGCACAGGACGCCCAGCCCTGCGTGCAAAATGCGGATCGCCATACTGACAATTTTTTTATCCCGAGCTAAGATTTACGTCATTTCAACAGAAATTTAAACTGCAAACATGCGAATTGTTTGATTTTTAATCTTTATTTTCAAATTGCAACTTTTATACTGTCAATTATTTAACACTGTTTTGAAAAAAAACATTTTGTTTTGAAAAAAAACATTTGTACATTTGCCACCGAATCTGTCTGATGTTGGACAGTATAATTTGATATAACAATGAAAAAAGTATTATCAGGTTTGGGAGCTTTGGCTGTCGCCTGTTTTTTAAATTTCAGATACGCCATTAATGACTACGGCGTGATTGACAATGAGCAGCATGCCTGCGTGCTGGCTCAGTCGAACTCTTCCTCCGGAGGCGGAACTTCCGGAGGAGATTCCTCCGGAGGCGGAACAACTGGTGGCGGAGATACTTCCGGAGGCGGAACTTCCGGTGATAGCGGTGAAAAAAAAGTTTCTTTGAAACAGGAAATTACTGCTGATTATCAGACTATTATTCATTTTTCAAACTATCCAGTACCTAAGGACGTACGAACTACAGGGATAAAGAAAACGGTAGTATGTCTGGGAAACGGTACAATACCTTGTACGAGCAGTTCTGAATTACTGAATACACAGGTTACGCTCATTGATTGTAATAATAATCATACTCATTGATTAATCAATTAAAAGTTCGATTATTAAAAAAAATCACTCCGAAAATTTCATTCCATGGTTCAGATATGATGTTTAATGGAAATGCAGTCGGAGTGATTTTTAAATATATGTATATAAATAAGATATTATGAATAAGGAAAAAATAGCAGTCGGTATATTGATATTCTTTCTGTCCCTGTGGAGTTGTGGAACTCATACCAGCACAAAAGATGTTGATGATTCAGGTGTAAAAACAGTTGTATCATCAGGAATTAAAGAATTTTTAAACGATGACGATTATTTCAAGGATTCCAGAATAATATTTTTGGAAACTAATGATAATTCTTTATTCAGAGAAATAGACAGAATATGCGTTCACGACAATAGCATATTTATCTACGATAATACATTAGATAAAATAGTTATATTTGACATGGACGGGAAATATTTGAATCATATTCAAAGAACTGGATCTGGTCCGAAAGAATATGACGGCACTGTGGATTTTTGTCTTGATACTGTAAACAGGCAAATATTATTGTTATGTGATAATCCATATAAAATAATGAAATTCAAATATTCAGGAGAATTTATCGAGGAAAAAAAACTGGATGGTCTTTTTTTTAACATCACAGTTTGTTCCGAATATATTTACTGTAACAAATGCAATCCTGATCCATCGGAAGAATACGAACTGTTCCGTATGAACTCCGATTGCACAGAGCTTGATAAAAGTTTACGCCTGAAAAACGAAATAGTAAATAGACAGTTTTCTCCAGGGAAAAATTTGACGACTACTCTAAATACTTATTATACACGACGGTTTGACAACAGTCTTTATAAGATAGAGAACAATGAAGTTAAAAAAAAATATATAATTGATTTCAAGGATAATTCATTGCCTGAAAATTTTCCGGTAAATGATGAGAAAAATTTTCACAACAATATAAAAGAAAAGCAGTATATATACAGCATTACTGAGGTGTCGGAAAGCAGGAATTATATTTTTTTCAATACAAATATTGCTATTTTTGTTTTAGACAAGGAGAAAGATATTGTAACCGGATACAAAATCATTGACAATTCAAAACTTCAACGAGGTAACAATTCCTGTTTTTCAGTCGGCAACAGTTCCGAAATGATTGCTTCCGTTATTGAACCGTTTTTTGTACATTTGGAAGCAAAAGCAATCAAGGCATATCCGGAACATGATCCGAACAATGCGACGTTGAAACTGTCGGAAAAAGTCAAGGACGATGACAATCCAATATTGGTACTTTATGAATTTAAGTGATAGTTCAAAATGATATTCATTAGAAGTGGACACAATATATTGTGTATATGTATTTTAATCTTTGTCCTCATGTTTATGGCTTGCAGACAGGAATTAAAAATGAAAAAAGTATTATCAGGTTTAGGGGCTCTGGCTGTCGCCTGTTTTTTTGAATTTCAGACTATGTTTTTTGATATTTAATATTTTAACAATAAAATAAAGATGAATAAATTTATACAGATTACAGCAGTACTGTTACTGTTATTATACGGATGTGGAAATCCGGGAAAACCCAGATATACAGATTTTCCGTCTATTGAAAAGGATAAAAATCACAAAACGGTCAAATTTGATTTGACGGTGAAAGAACCTGTCGTTCTTGGCGAGATGGGCGTTAATATTGGCGACATAGGGATTATAAAAGACATGGACATTATAAATCTTGACTGTGAGGAAGTTTTCAGCAATATTGACAAAATAATCAGGTACAGGAATCGCATATACATAATGGACAACTCGCAGACGTATTCCATATACATATTTGATATTTCGGGAAATTTTGTCGGTTCAATCTCAAGACAGGGACAGGGTCCCGAAGAATACGTACAGTTATCCGACATATTTATTGACTCAACAAAGTCAACACTTAATGTGGTGAGCAGAGTTGACAAAAAAATACTGGAATTTGATTTGGACGGCAAACAGTGTCTGAAAATAAAAAAGACGCCTCTCTGGTTTTCCGAAATGGCTAAGGTCAAAAACGGATATCTGGGATATGCAGGAAACAGCATACAGGGGACAGACGAAAAATACAGTGTATATAAACTGTCGGACAGACTGGAACTGAAGGGTGCTTTCTTTGAGATAGACAGGACATGGAACAGCAAGAAATTAGGCGGCGGTCTGGCGCTGTCGTCATACAACGGTAAAATTCATTATATTACGCCGATGGATTTTAACATTTATTCCATAGAAGATGATAAAGTGTCAATTGCATATACTTTTGATTTCGGAGATGCCGCCTGGCCCCAGCATTTAAAAGAATGGAGAGAACCGGATGAAATCAGGGACTATATTATGCGGAAAGTGCGCCGGTTTTATCGTTTTCAGGAAACAGACAGCCATTTGATAGCAGACATTGCATATATGGGACAAAGATTAATATGTGTTTACGATAAAAAAAGCGACAGATCATACGTTACAAGGCCGTATATTAATGATGGCAGATATTTTATCAGTTTCGGCGAGATAGTCGGCATTGACAAAAATGCAATATATACAAAACTTGATGCTCCGTATGTAAAAACGATGTGGACGGGCAAAAATGAATACAATGATTTCTGGCCCGAACATTCGGAACAGATTATGCGGCTACGGGAAAAATTTCCAACAGTGAATGAAGAAGGCAATCCCTTTTTACTTATCTATTATTTGAAATAAGACATGCCGCTGTGCAGATATAAATTTATGGCAGCCGTTGTAATCCCGTTTGTTACAGTAATATCGTGTAAGCAGAATTTGGATAAAGTAATATTTCCCGACAGTCTGAATAATGAAACGCGAGAATTTTTGCAAAAAAACAACTGCAATGTATTAATTTATATGGATTCTGTCGATTGCAGTCCCTGTCTGTTAAATGCATGGAAACCGTACAAAAGAATATTGGAGAAAAATGCTGTCGGAATATTGCTGATTATGAATTATGTTGACGAAAGCCATATCATTGCAGTACAAAAACAGACAGACGTGAAATTTCATTATATAAAGGATAAAAATGGCGAGTTTAAAACGAAAAATAAAATATTTCAGTTTGCAAAAGACAATATATTTGTAATTGATAAAAACAGTAATGTAATTTTTATTGAATCGCCGATAAAAAATGAACTTGCATGGAG
>JAIROW010000015.1 GCA_031257315.1 Prevotellaceae bacterium | reverse complement strand
GAGAGAGAGAGAGAGAGAGAGAGAGAGAGAGAGAGAGAGAGAGAGAGAGAGAGAGAGAGAGAGAGAGAGACGAATCTGAGAGTTACGTATTTTTTCCGGTATTTTTCGGAGAAAAATTTCATAATAACAAAACCGTCGGGGTTATACCCGAAACTATCGGGGTCATACCCGAAACTGTCGGGGTCATGCCCCGTAATCTTCCTGTTTACGGCTTATCCATTCGCAATTGCACATTGTCAATTGTCAATTATCCATTGTCAATTAAACAATGTTCTCTGTCCGTAAAATTTTATGCACAAAATATTTGCGTGCCGTTTGTAACATTCAAAAACTTTATTCGGATATAAAACAGTATTTAAAAAATAATCGGACTGAATGTTAAAATGGCTGTCAGTAAAGCCTTTTGCTGTTGCGGGTCAAGCCTGCAATTCTGTGTGTAAAGCCTTTGCGGTTTTACTGTCCCGAAAGGGAACTGTGTCCGGCGGGAAAATTATAGCTGCCGGCAAAATTATGTTAATGGAATGTTTTTTTATTAACTGATTAAATAACATGTTTTTAATTGAATTTATAAAAATGAATTATGTGTTTTGAGAAAATATTTAGAAACAAACCTTTATTGACCGGTTTGTTGAGTATGTTTGTCTGCGCGTTTTCGGCAATGACTGTTGAGGCGCAGAATCTGACCGTAAAAGGGAAAATTCTCGATTCGGACGGGAATTTTTTGTCGGGCGTTGCCGTAGTTTTACAGGGTTCGACCAAAGGAGTTGTATCAAACGATTTGGGCGATTATGTGATTGTTGATGTTCCGAAGGGCGGAAAACTTGAATTCAGCCTTGTAGGTTATGTTATAGCAGAAAAGGAAATTACGGGCGATAAAATAAACGCCGTTCTGATTGAAAGTTCCGAATCGCTTGAAGAAGTTACCGTTGTGGCTTTTGCAAAGCAGAAGAAGGAAAGCGTTATTGCTTCGATTACTACGGTGAATCCGTCGGATTTGAAGGTGCCTTCGAGCAACCTAACTACGGCGCTTGCGGGAAGAATTGCGGGGCTGGTGTCGTATCAGCGGAGTGGCGAGCCGGGCAGGGACAATGCGGAGTTCTTTATACGCGGCGTTACGACTTTCGGATACAAGAAAGATCCGCTTATTCTGATTGACAATAACGAGACAACGACGCTCGAACTGTCGCGCATACAGCCGGACGACATCGCCAGCTTTTCGATTATGAAGGACGCGACGGCGACGGCGCTCTATGGTTCGCGCGGCGCTAATGGCGTTATTTTAGTAACTACCAAAGAGGGTTCGGAGGGTAAGGCGCGAATAAGCGTGCGCTTCGAGGAGGCTATATCGAAACCAACGGAGATGGTTGAGCTTGCAGACCCGATTACCTACATGCGGCTGCACAACGAAGCCGTGCGCACGCGAAATCCGCTGGGGCAGCTGCCATATTCGCAAAACAAGATAGACAATACTGTTGCCGGCGGCAATCCATACGTGTATCCTGCAAACGACTGGTACAAGATGCTGTTCAAGGATTATACGCAGAATCACAGGTTGAATTTCAGCGTGAGCGGTGGCGGCACGGTCGCCAGATACTATCTTGCAGGAAGTCTGATTAACGACAACGGGCTGATGAACGTTGACAAAAGAAATAATTTTAACAGCAATGTCAATCTGAACCGTTACATGCTGCGTTCAAACGTCAACATTAATATTACAAAGACGACGGAGGCTATTGTCCGTCTGCACGGGGCGTTTGACGATTATACCGGTCCGATGTTCGGAGGCAAGGACATGTTTAACCGTGTGATGATTTCAAATCCGGTGCTTTTCCCTGCATATTTTGCGCCCGACAAAGCCAATATCTATACGGATCATATTCTGTACGGCAATTCGGGCGAGGCGCTGAACTATATCAATCCATACGCCGACCTGACGCGGGGATACATGGATCAGTCAACTTCGCAGATGTCGGCTCAGTTTGAGTTGAAGCAGAAGCTGAATTTTATTACCGAAGGGCTGGAACTGAGGGCAATGTTCAATACCAACCGTTATGCCGATTTCAGCGTTTCGCGTTTCTACAATCCTGCCTATTATGAAGTTATGAGCTACGACAGACGGAAGGACGAATATACGCTGAACCCGCTTAATGAAAAAACAAGAACAAAGGAGCTTGCATACTTGGAGGGTGTTAAAACCATCACGTCAACCACCTATTTTGAATCGGCGCTAAGCTGGAATCGCGTATTTGCAGAAAATCATGCTCTAAGCGGTTTGCTGGTTTACACCATGCGCGAGCAGCTTAATTCAAACGCCGGAGACCTGCAAAAATCGCTGCCCTATCGCAATATAAGCCTTGCGGGACGCGCTACGTATGCCTTTGCGTCGAAGTATTTCGCGGAGTTCAATTTCGGGTACAACGGCTCGGAACGGTTTGCAGCAAAGGAACGTTTCGGCTTCTTTCCGTCGGCAGGCGTGGGCTGGTATATTTCAAACGAAGGATTCTGGTCGAAAGAATTGAGTAAAACTGTAAGCAAGCTCAAACTGAAAGCAACTTACGGACTTGTGGGCAACGATGCCATCGGAGGTCCCGACGACCGCTTTTTCTATCTCTCAAACGTAAATATGAACAATCAGGACAAGAGAGCGTCGTTTGGAACAAGAATGGACTACACGATTAACGGAATTTCAATTTCGCGTTACCCAAACGACCTTATTACATGGGAAACTGCCAAAAAACTCAATCTGGGGCTTGAACTCGGACTGTGGGACAAGATAGAAATACAGGCGGACTTCTTTACCGAAAACCGCGAGAATATTCTGATGGACCGCGCCTCCATTCCTTCGACAATGGGGCTTCAGGCTGCCGTCCGAGCAAATGTCGGCAAGGCTGCCAGCAATGGCGTTGATATTTCGGTAAACTACAATCATTTTATAAATAAGGATTTGTGGATTTCGGGAATGGCAAACTTTACGTATGCCGTAAGCGAATTTCGCGTTTACGAAGAGCCTGACTATACCGACGCTCCGTGGAAATCGCGTGTTGGATATTCGCTGAACCAGGAATGGGGCTATGTTGCCGAGCGTCTGTTTGTCGATGAGGACGAGGTACGCAATTCGCCGAAGCAGTTTGGCTCGTACATGGCTGGCGATATAAAGTACAAGGACATTAACAGCGACGGCAAAATTACGGAACTCGACATGGTGCCAATCGGCTACCCCAAAAGTCCCGAAATTGTATATGGTTTCGGACTGTCGGGCGGATGGAAGGGAATTGACGTTTCGTTTTTCTTTCAGGGACTGGCGCGGGAATCGTTCCAGATTACGCACGGCATAACACTTGAAAGAAACAACGACAGGCAATACTATGAAATCAGATCCATCGGCACAACTCCGTTTTATGCCAACGCTTCGGCGCTGCTGCAAGCATACGCCAACGACCACTGGACGGAGGCAAACCGCAATATCTACGCGCTTTATCCGCGTCTGACAACCGAGTACGGCGACGATTACCAGAATAACCTGAAACCTTCGACGTGGTGGATGCGCGACGGTTCGTTCCTGCGTCTCAAATCGCTCGAAATCGGTTATACGCTGCCTCAGAAATGGGCGTCGGCAGCAAAAATGTCTTCGGCGAGGGTATATGTCAGCGGAACAAATCTGCTTACATTCAGCAAATTCAAACTGTGGGATCCCGAAATGGGAGGCGAAGGTTTGGGGTATCCGATACAGAAAGTTTACAATTTCGGTATTCAACTGTCATTTTAATCAACATCAATCAATATATAATAATAAGGTATGAAATCAGTATATTATAAATTAATGACCCTGACGGCGCTGGCGCTGCTGAACGCCTGCAACTATTTAGATGTTGTTCCGGACAATATAGCGACTATCGACTATGCGTTCCGCAACCGCATCGAAGCCGAAAAATATCTGTTCACATGTTACAGCTACCGTCCGCAGATTGGCGACCTCAGCAACGACCCTGCAATGTGCGGCGGCGACGAATCGTGGCAGTTCTATCCGGTCAGCAACGTTTTCGGAATATATACCAGCGCACGAATAGGACGCGGTTTCCAGACAAGCAACGACCCTATTCTCAACTTCTGGGACGGTGGACAGGGCGCTCGCTCGCTGTGGCAGGGTATTCACGACTGCAATATATTTCTCGAAAATATTGACAAGGTAAGGGATTTGCAGGATTATGAAAAAACGCGCTGGGTTGCCGAAGTGAAATTTCTTAAAGCCTACTATCATTACTGGCTGTTCAAATGCTACGGTCCGATTCCCGTAACCGACGTCAACCTGCCCGTATCGGCAAGCCCAGACGATGTGCGCGTATATCGCGACCCTGTGGACAAAGTTGTCGAGTATGTATCGAACCTGATAATGGAAACAGTCAAAGACCTGCCTGCTCCAAACGAAATTGTAGAAGGTACGGAAGCTGGCAGAATTGACAAACTTGCAGCCCTTAGCATACGCGCCGAACTGCTGCTGTTTGCCGCAAGCCCTCTGTTCAACGGAAATACCGACTACAAAGGCTTGATCGACCGTCGCGGCGTACAGCTGTTCAACCAGACGTATGACCCAAACAAGTGGAAAATCGCCGCCGAAGCCTGCAAGGAAGTTATCGAAGCCAGCCAAACATATAATAAAGAGCTTTTCGACATTGTTGACCCGATGGCTTCAAACGCGCCTGAGCCGCTGAAACTTGAAACGGTGTACAGAGAGGCAATCTGCGGACTGTGGAACAAGGAACTGATTTGGGGAAGTACAAACAACGACTGGAATACCCTGTCGCGCTCATCGCACCCGCGACTGATGCGTATGCCAACCATTCTTAACGATATTAACAGCCAGTGGGCGCCGACAATGAAAATTGTAGAAACATACTATTCGTCAAACGGCGTACCTATAAACGAAGACAAGTTGTGGCAGCAAAACGGCTGGTACTCAAACCGGTTTGCCATACGCAACGACCCCTCGTCAGGCAACGAAATATACTACGTAAAGGACGGACAGAAAACCGTAAATCTCCACTACAACCGCGAACCGCGCTTTTATGCAAGCATTGGTTTCGACAGGGGCATTTACTACGGAAGCGGCTATTATGACTTTCCTGCCACTGTGAAGCACTGCGAATTTATGAACACCGAATATTCCGGATTTCAAGGCGGCGCACAGTACTCGCCAACAGGGTATGCTGCAAAAAAAATGCACAGCTTCAAATGCGCTCTCACGGCTACAAGTTCCCGCGTCGAACTGTATCCATTCCCCATCATGAGGCTGGCAAACCTGTATCTGATGTATGCAGAAGCGCTGAACGAGTCCGAAGGTCCTGGCAACGACGAAATATTTACTTACCTTGACCTTATACGCAAACGTGCAGGACTGAAAGGCGTAAAAGAATCGTGGCGCGACTACTCGTTAAACCCGAACAAGCCGGACACGAAAGACGGACTGCGCGAAATTATACATCAGGAACGAACCATCGAACTTGCATTTGAAGGCAAACGTTTCTGGGACTTGCGCCGCTGGAAACAGATTGGCGAACTGAACAATCAGCCAATGGGTTGGAACGTGCGCGGAGAAACTCCCGAAGATTTCTACAGAGTTATTGCCGTTGCGCAGCAACCGGTAAACTTTACGATAAAAGACTATTTCTGGCCAATCAAGGAAACGTCTATTGTCAACAACCGAAATCTGGTTCAAAACTACGGATGGTGAATTGAATTGACAATTGATAATTAATAATTGATAATTATGAGGAATGAGAAATTAAACGGAGAACGCATACTGACAGACGCTGACGAACAGCTAATACTAACAGTATATACAAATAGCTTTTGGCAGAACGGTCAAAGAACTTTTGATGCTACGGTCAAAGAGCTTTTGATGCTACGGTCAAAGAGCTTTTGTCGCTACGGTCAAAGAGCTTTTGATGCTACGGTCAAAGAACGTTTGATGCTACGGTCAAAGAACGTTTGGCGGTACGGTCAAATAATATTTGTATTGTTGATATATTATATTCAGTCATGAATGTATCGCTCGACAGAAAACGAACAGCAATGCAAAGTCTGCATCTCGAAGAGACGTCTCCGCTTCATAGCTCATAAACAAGTTAATAATATACGAATTAAAAGATGAAACACAGTATAATTACAGTAATATCGTTTCTTGTTGCAGGACTGTTTTACTCCTGCACGGAAGAACCAATAGGACAGCAGCCTATTGACAGCGTTGCACCCGGAGCTGTTGACAATGTACAGGTAATAAACGTTCACGGAGGCGCAAAGATAAGCTATACGCTGCCAGACGACGAAGACCTGCTCTACGTCAAAGCCGTTTACACGCGCAACGGCGAACAGTGCGAAAGCCGCACCTCGCTTTACAGAGATACTCTGTATGTCGAAGGATACGGCGACACGCTGAAACACGAAGTCCGTGTGATTGCCGTTGACCGCAGCGGCAACGAATCGCAGCCCGTTATCATGGAAATCAAACCGCTTGAACCGGAAGTGAGCATTATCGGCAGATCGCTCGAACTAATATCCGACTTTGGCGGGGTAACAGCTTCGTGGCAAAACCTTAGCCGCGCCGAAATTTCAGTCGTTATCTTACAGGAAAACGAAATGCTCTCCGAATATGTACCCATCGAAACGTTCTATTCGTCGATGGCTGCCGGCAAAGGCTCAGTACACGGAATGGACACTATCGCCAGCAAATTCAGGGTATTTGTACAGGATCACTGGGGAAACCAGAGCGAAGCTAAAAACTATGAACTCACGCCAATTTACGAAACACTGTTTGACAGGTTGAAATTCAGCGATGCAAGTTTGCCCGGCGACGGACCTCATTTCAGCGGAGGCTGGCCTCTATCAAACGCATGGAACGGCGTGTGGGGACGCGACGAAGGATACAGCTCGCAGGGCGGAACCGGCACATGGCCTCAGTCAGTTACAATAGACATGGGCGTACTTGGGCAAATCAGCCGCGTCAGAATACACCAGCGAATGGGCAGCTATACATGGAGCGAAGGAAATCTGAAACTGTTTGAAATCTATGGATGCCAGACGCTCGACCCCTCAGGAAACTGGGACAGCTGGACGCTGCTCATGGACTGCGAATCAGTCAAACCTTCGGGACTGCCGACAGGTCAGAACTCTAACGAAGACATAGCAGTCGCCACCGACGGCGAAGATTTTTTCAACTCGCCGCTCAACCCCAAAGTCCGCTACATACGTATCAAGGTAAAACGCACATGGGCTGGAGGCGATAACTTTCAGCTTACCGAAATAGAAGTTTTTGGAGATAACAGGTAATAATCAGTTAAATAATAACAGACATGAAATTTAAGTGTAAACATATTATTATTGCAGTAACAGCGTGGCTTGCCGCCGCTTCGTGTTCAAAAATGAACGACCTGCACGAAAAGTATCTTGACAAAGAAACTATCTACGCGGCACAGGTCGATACGGCAGAAGCGCTGGCAGGTAAAAACCGCGTCATGCTGAATCTTGATGTCCGCTCTCAGCGGGTTGACTTTGTGCGCGTTCACTGGGGCGACTCCGCCCATACGGACGTTACCGTCAACGGTCAGGTTGGCATATTCTCTAAAATAATCGAAAACATGGACGAGAACAACTATATCTTCAAAATAGTAAGCTACGACAAGTTCGGTAACACATCGCTGCCCCTTGAATTGTCGGGCAGCGTATATGGCGACCGGTTTCAAAGCCAGCTCTCGAACCGCACAATCCGCGAAATTTCCAGCTCCGACGAAGGCTTGACCGTCAATTTTGGCGCCGCTCCCGACTACGCGCTTGGCTGTTTCCTGAAATATACCAACATGGCAGGAACAGAACAGACAGCATTTGTACCCGACACCGTAAACGCCATACATATCAACGACTGGGCGTCAGGTTTGAGCTATCGCACGATATTCAAGCCCGAAAAAACGGCTATCGACACATTCTATACCGACTGGCGCACAGTTACCTACATTCCATTCAAATATTCAACCGCAGGATGGACGGCAGCCTCGCGCAACGGCAACCACAACTGGGATTCAAGAGGCGGTCAGCCCGAAAAATTATTCGATGGCGACCTTGAAACCGGCTGGCACAGCAATCCGTCAGCGTCTCTGCCTCAGTGTCTGGTTGTTGACATGCAGGAATCCCAACCCGTATATCAGTTAGTCATCAGATTTCAGGCGAACGCGATACAGAACAACTGGATTTACCTCAAAACGGTACAAGTCTATCTTACTGACACTCCCGTAACGCCAGACGAATATCAAACTTCGTGGGGCAGTCCGGCAGTAAGCTACAATTACCCGGGCGGAATTGACATCGTTACCATTCCGCTTGCCGCCGGCAGCAGTGGACGCTATCTCGTACTCTACTTCCCCGATTCTGGCTCAAATTCATATATTAGCTTCACGGAACTTGAAGTTTACAGATGAGTTATTAGCTATTAATTATGACTTGGAAATTAACGGAGCAGGCGTACAATTAAAAAGTACGCCTGCTTTTTTTTGTGGAAATGATTTTATTTCAGTACAACGGCAACGCTTCTGGGAAACGAAAATCATCGTCAACGCGGGGCGCGATAATTAGAGGCTGTCCAGAAATGGCTGAAAGCCTCAGGAAATATGTGCAAATAAATATAGTCTGCGTTATCTGAGCGCCCTTTTGGACGGACTCTTTTATTCTATGGAGATTGTTTTTTTTTTTGGAAAATTTTCATGCAGATTGAACAAAATATCGGCTTCCTGACCATAAAAACAGACTTTTTTTCGTAAAAAAAGTCGTTTTTTACAAAAATTTATAGCTATAACTATTTGATAATACGTAATTTAACGTAATTTAACGTAATTTAACGTAATTTCTTATTATAATATAAGCAATAGATTATATCTTTGCGGCATGTTTTTTTATTATTTATAAACTTTTTAATATTAAATTAATGAGAAAAAATTCTTTTTTAATTGCAGCCTCTGTATTAATTTTTGCTGCATCATGTTCAAAGGAAGTCGGGAACAATTTAAACCCGCAAGCTCAAATTAAATCAAAATCTCCAATGGCTTTGTATGTGTTGTGGGGAAACTCGACAATAAAAAATTATGTGCAAGATGTAAGAGAAAATTATGGTCGCACAAAAGGCAGGACAATACGGTTTGATCAATCATTCGGATTTACTTTTTTACACACCTTAGGAAACGCTTTATCATTAGGTTCTCTGTATTCATTTTTGCCATCATCATACAAAATCGAAGAAATTGATGTGTTTGGCGCTGCTAAATATGGAGGAAACTGGAAAGGAGTAAGAATATCTGGTAAAAATTAATTTAATTTATTTATTAATGAGAAAATTATATATCACAACAATCCTGTTGTTTCTGTTTAACAGCGTCGGCGCTCAGGACGCGAAAGAACAGAGCGTAAATGAAGAAAAACTGTGGTTCGGTCTTGATTTTGGTCTTGATACCAAGCGTTTTAACGAAAATAAAGAAAATGAGCAGGAAAGCGTAAGTATTGAAAATTTTACACATCTGTGGGGAGTCAGATTAAAAGCGGGATATTATCTGACGCCGCGTATTTCGTTAGGATTTGGAGCAGGATTAAATACAAAAAACAGAGGTTCGTTGCCAATATTTCTGGATTTCCGTTACCTGCCTGCAAAAAAATGGTATGCTTACGCAAACGTTGGCGGAGCAGTCGGCGGACACGAATATGAACGAAAATCGGGATTTATGTCGGAGCTTGGACTTGGCAGCAGACTGCGAATTTGGAAAAGATTTGCCTTCAACCCTTCACTGGGGTACAATTTGCTGTCTTACAGATTTAAGGAAAACACTTTCTGGAAACATACCTTCGCTATTCGACTTGGATTTGAAATATAATTATATTGTTAAAATAATGAGAAATTTGTATTATATTATTTTTCTGCTGTTTCTGTTTCAAAACATCAACGCGCAGGATACAAAAACACAAAGCCTGAACGATAAAAAACTGTGGGGCAGCGTTGAAATCAAGTATGGAATCGGACTGTTTGAAACTGGAAAAAGCGAAAATCACGGATTCTATTCCAAAAATTATGGATACATGCAAGTATCCAGTATGCTGCTGAAAACGGGGTATTATGTTACTCCGCAGCTGTCGCTCGGCGCGGGTATCGGTACTGCAAACTATTCGGGTTATATGGCAGATATGATGCCGGTTTTTGCTGATATACGCTATCTTTTTACAAAATTGCCAAAATTATACGCTTTTGCTGATATTGGCGGTTCATTTTTTATCGAAAAAGGTTTTATTTCAGATTTGGGAATTGGATACCGTATTGTTCTTGGAAAACGACGCTCGGTAAATCCGTCTTTAAGTTACAATCTGACCGCATACAGGCAGACATACCGGAAATTTCCAATATTTGTCGATATTCCTGCTCCTGAAAACAGAGTTCGACATTCACTTTGTCTTAGCGTAGCTTTTGAATTTTAAAATATATGGTTGAATTTATTTAACTACTATTTTAAATACGGACAAAACAAAAAGGGAGTATCCAACGGTACTCTCTTTTTATTTTATGGAAGATGATTATTCTTTTTTGGGTGTTGTCTTAAATTAGTTGTTGTTATTTTTATATTACCCTTAAATCCGCAACCATGAGGCTAATTTGTTAGTTTTTAGCACATTGCCATCACCAAAAATGGTGAAAAATCAGTTCCAAAACACTTGTATATCAATGTATTATAAAAATGGGTGCGGATTTAAGGTATTACTGAAAATAACAGTATTATAATTAGACTTTAGGCAGATTAAATATGATATTTTTAAGCATCAATTTGGCAGAAAGCCCCAATTTTCATAAGATGCTGTCCAAAAAGGGCTTTCAGCCCCGCAGGGACAGCATCCTACATTTACGGTATTTTACGGATTTTTTCGACGGAAAATGTTTTGAAAATTCCAGCAAAAAAGAACGGAAATTTCGATATTATATCGAAATTTCCGTTCATACATTGCATGTGAAGGATAAGACCCAAACTATTGTTTTTAACGTCTTTACATTGTGGTTTTCCTTCACCTGCGTTTCAACCATTTTTTTATTTTCTCGGTGCAAAGGTATATATAAACATGCAATAATGATGTATATGTTTGTATTTTTTAACACATATTTTTTGCATGTACAGATATTTTACAATATATAATATATTTATTTTCAATATATTAACTAAAAAGATATTTTTTGAATAAAAACATGTTGTATAACATATTTTTCCAACGATAAAATGCTGTAAAAATTCCTAAAAACACACAATACTGGCAGATACGGGATTTTTTGGCGTTTTTAACACTTTTTAACTGGATTTTCTGCATTTTTTAGCAAAAAATTACGAAAATTGGCGTTTTTCGACTGTTTTGCATCTTGCAATTTTCATGATTTACATATTTTTTAATCTGTTAATTTTGAAAATTATGCAATTATGTAAATTATGCGAATCAGGTGTTGCAAACGTTTTTTTTAGCCCGAATGGACTTAATTTTCATAACCGCATACCGCGCTTCGCTTGTATGCGGTAGCACAATCGTTCTCATCTTTGCCTGTAAGGCAAAACTTTAATGCTTTTGCGATAGAGTTTTGCCTTTCAGACAATCGGTTGTTGTCGTTTTTAACCGCAGGCAACGCTATCGCTCGCCTGCGGTTATGAAAATTTTGTCCTTTCAGGACATTTTTACTCCTGATTAGCATTATTAATATCTAAGCTCTGACATCTAAACTTTAAACTCTATTTTTTAGCCCGAATGGGCTAAATTTTCATAACCGCATACAAGCGAAGCGCAGTTTGCGGTAGCACAATCGTTCTCATCTTTGCCTGTAAGGCAAAACTTTAATGCTTTTGCGATAGAG
>JAIROW010000135.1 GCA_031257315.1 Prevotellaceae bacterium | reverse complement strand
TGTTTATTGTTTGAATTTTCCAATAATGCCTTTAATTCCGATTTCTGCGGCAAAACGGTACTGTATTTTGCGGCAAAAATTTGTTTTTTGTCTTTGGGCAGCGTGATTTCAACCAGACTTTCGTTTTTGTTTTTACACAGGATAATACCGATAGTCGGATTTTCAGATTCGTTTTTCACGAAACGGTCGTAATAATTGACATACATTTGCATTTGCCCCAAATCCTGATGTGTGAGTTTGCCTATTTTCAGGTCAATCAACACAAAACATTGCAGCAGGCGGTTGTAAAAGACCAAATCAACAAAATAATGTTCTTCGTCAAACGAAAACCTGACCTGCCTGCCGCCAAAGAAAAATCCTTTGCCGAGTTCGAGCATGAATTTTTCTATTTTGTTGATAATTTCGGTTTCGAGTCCGGTTTCAGAGTAGGAAGTTTGCTCATTCAATCCCAGAAATTCCAGCACCAGCGGTTCTTTGAGCAAATCTTTCGGGTTTTCAACCGTTTGCCCTTCCTGTGCCAGACGCCAGATGGCGTCTTTATCTTTGCCCAATGCCAGACGCTCGTATAATCCGCTGTTGTATTGCCTTTTGAGTTCTTCAAGTTTCCAGTTATTCTGAAACGATTCGATTTCGTAAAATTGCCGTTCCTGCTCGTCGTCTATCTGCATCAGGAAAAGATAGTGCGACCAGCTAACGGGCAACAGTTTAATGTCTTCATCATCGAAAATCCCCAAGCTGTTTGAGGATTTTTGAAACACTCCGGAATTCCTCAATTCTTTTGAGGATTTCGAGTAAATAAGGAAAAAATTACGCATACGCTCCAGATTTTGAACTGAATAGCCCTTCCCCAGTTTTTGCGTAAGTTCGGCAGAAACATTTTGCAGGATATTTGCGCCGTATTCGGCTCGCGTTTCACCCTGCTGGTATTCTTCCACAATCAGCCTGCCAATCAGATAGTTGGTGCAAACCATTGCGGAATTGGCAACGCGGGCAACACCCGATTTAGCCTGCTCTACCAAAGATATTATCTTGTCGGTCAATGTCATGTCTTTTCCGGAATAACGGTAATTTTATCTTTTTTAGCCATGCTTTATCTTTATCCTTTGACAATTTGAAAATGCAAGTTTTGTTAAACCGCAGGCAATGCTATCGCTCGCCTGCGGTTATGAAAATTTTGTCCTTTCAGGACTTTTTACTCCTGATTCGCATGGTTTATTTAATTCATTAAAACCTGTAATAAACTTCGTTACCTTCCGTCAGAATCATGTAGCAGGCGCTGTTGTCCCTGTTAATGCTGCCGTCGGACGAGGCTTTGACAGAAACCATGTCCACGTATTCATTACTGATTTTATTGACATACAATGGATAATACGAAAAAGATTCGGCAAATGTTTTAAACGTTTTAGTTGCACCGTTTGTAGAAATATGACACACAAATGCGTTAAATCCGTCGTTACCTGTTGACATTTTTTCGTTGGACACCGTGTTTAACAGGCTGTTATATGCGCCGTAAATATAATATAAATCATTGATTTTGACAATATTTGCAAGGTATCCAGTAAAATCAATCCTGTTGCTCCAAATCTGTGTCAGGTCGGCTCTGAGCAGTTGCGTTTGCAAAGCGTCGGAACTGACGGCGCACGGATTGAACGAAGTACCTTTGAAGGCTACCAGCCATGTTTCGGCAATATCGTCGTACAGCAGTTTGCGCGGTACGGCTGTGGCAGAGAGTTTGGCATTTTTCTTTGTATTGCCGTTACTGTCAAACAGATAAATATTATTTTGCAGTTCGCCGTTGCCGGTTTCGGCAGATATTACTGCTGCAAAACCGTTATCGGCTGCTGCAATCAATACGCCGCGCATTTTGCTGTTTTGCAGGTCGAGAACTTTAACCCATTCTGTCTCACCTGCTTCGTTCAGCGTCGCTACAAAAGCTGACTGAGACTTATCCTGAGAATCAATAAACGAACCTGTTACCAGCGCCTTTTTGCCGACCGACGTTATGTCATGTATAATATAACTGCCGTCTTTTTTATCGGCTGTACCGACGTTAAGGCTGAGCGGTTCGTTTTTGAAATTCCATGCAATATTCTTATAATTATCTATCGCTGTGTGCATTATCGCATCATTGTCTGTGGCTTCCTTTGTCAGAGAGGTTTTGTAACCTTCAAAATTCTTGAAATTCGACGTAAAAAAGTTGTCATACTTTTTTATTGCATCTTGGGTAGCGGTAGATACGCAAATACTTAATGCAGAATCTGTTTGCCTTTTTTTTGCCGAAAGTTCAAAATAATAGCTGACAGAAGGCGTCAGACTGTTTGCGGTAGAGTAATTCAAATTTCTTTCGTTATTATCGACATGATTTAAAAAATGAATCTTTTCTTCCTGATATTTTAATAACGGTGAAACTGCCGCGTTAAAATCGTATTTATTAATCTTGTTGATAATCAGCGGACTGACTGCATAGTTTGCCGTAGCGGTTACAGTTGCTTTGTCTGCGCTTTTGAGTTTGGCAATGTAATCGCTGTTTGTTTTATACACTTCGTCGGCTTGTTTGTAAAGAAAAGCCACGTCGGAATCAAGTACTGCGCGGAAGCCTTTTATCCACGACGAAAAGTCCCAGAGTTTTACCTCTTTGGCAATCAGATTGGCAGCCGTTATACCGTGCAGCCGATAAGTTTCTACCGGCAGCAGCGAATGATTAATTTTATAATCATTCATCTGATAAGTTTCGAGCGAAGCCTTCAACTTGTCAATATAATATAACGTAGAATCGAAATTGATTTGCAGCGCATCAAGATTTTGCAGCAATTCACTGTTTGCCAGAAAATAAAGGTCGTTAAGACGGCTGTTTTGACTGTTAATCAGAGCAAAAAACGAGATACAGGCATTGTATTTCAGAGTTCCCTGCATTAAATAATGCTGATTCTGCGTAAAATATTTTTCATATTCCGTTATGTCTGCAATACGTTTTTCAATATCTTTTTTGATATTGTCGTAGCTTGCCCCGCCTTCAACAGACTGATAGTATTTAGCGTTATTTTTCGCTTCTTTTTCAGTCAGATAATGTCCTGCAAGCGACAGGTAGGTTTTGGAATCGAAAATGCACTGAGACACATTGTTAGCCTGTAAAAACGGGTCGTACTGCCGCATCATTTTCTGCGCAATTACCCCCATTTGATAATAGCCGTTCACGTTTACAAAATCTTTTGACGTGGTAGCCGACTGGTAGGCAAACAGCGCCTGAAAAGCTTCGTAATCCTTCATTATTTTAAGAGACTCGTACAGTTCTTTATAATTGTTCCGCTGACCGGCAACGCCCAGTACCATAGCCTGAGCGAACAGACAAATAATAATTTTCCGTAACATATTTTTTATAGTTTGATAGTCAAAAATACTAAATTTTAATTTCATAACTGTTAATCTACGATTTTAATTTCCACACGGCGATTTTTTGCGCGATTTTCATCTGAAGTATTTGGAACCAGCGGTTGCAGTTTACCGTAACCTTTGGCACGCAGACGCGCTTTGTCAATACCGTTATCTATAAGATAATTTACTGCCGATGCAGCCCGTTTGTCCGACAGTCTGGCGTTATATTCCAGAGAACCAACGTCGTCGGTATGCGCCGAGATTTCAATTTTAATGTCGGAATTATCCTTCATAAGGGTAATGATGCGGGCAAGTTCGGCGAATGACTCGGCATTAAGCTCAGCCGAATTGGTTTCAAACGTTATATTGTTGAACACCATTTTGGTTTGCGTGGTCAATTCATCAAGAATAATGTCGATTGTTTCGCTGCCGATTTCGGTAAACGACAGCGACGTATTGAAATACGTATAGCCTTTCTTGCTGACATTCAGCTCATAAGTATCGTAAGTACGCAATGACAGTACCGGTTTGCCGTCGCTGTTATTACTGAGCAGAACGCTCGCGTCTTCGTTAAGTCTGGTATTGACAATTTCGACATTTACCGGTAAAACCGATTCTTCCTGCCTGTTTTTTACGTTGAGAGTTATCTGTCTGCGTGCGGCTTCGAGTTCAACGCTTTTTTCAAAAAGACTGTAAATCACGTCGGTACGCAAGTCAAATTCTGTTGTAAACGGATTAAATCTGTCGCTTTCCAGCTTAATTTTATACAGTTTACCGATAGGCAAATTGATCATGTATTTTCCTTTCATCAAATTTACCGGAGGTTTGGCAATTATCTGATTTGCAATAGCTTCAGTAACTTTCACCTGCGGAGATACCGGATAGAACAGTTCATTGTCATATACGTTGAGTTCGAGATTGACGTTGTCGAACAGTGTAACGTCCATATTTTCAGCCCACCGTTCTACATTTTGAGTTAAATCTTTGTAATAAAACGTATGAGAATAGTTCTCGCGCGAAAAATCAACTTTATAGAAACTTCCCCGCGAAAGGATAATTGAAAAACGTCCTTCGTCGCTGGTCTGATAAACGCCTTTGGTTACGGAAGTTACAGCGTCCTGCACCACAATTCCAGCTTCGAGCGGCTCTTTGGAATAAAGATCGGTAATAGCGCCCGAAATTACAAAGGTTTTTGTCGGCTCCTTGCCTGCTGGCGGCGATGTTGCATAGATTTTTTGCGGAGCCGAGCTTTTCTTTCTTGCGACATACAGAAGCAAATCGCCCGCGCTGTTCAATGTCGGCGACAAGTTGTTGCGGTCGGCGCTCAATTCATCAACATAAACCGGATAAAACCAGTTATTTATGTCAATCCGGTAGGCATAATAAATATTGTAATCCTCGTCCGAAACTTTTTTACCGCTTTTGTCCAGCACGCCTTCACGCTTCGATGCAAAGTAAAGCACATTGTTGTCGGCGCAGAAAAACGGCGTTTCCTGACAGCCGATATTAAATTCATTCGGCAAGTACATTGGCGTCCATTCGGCTGATTGATTTTTTTCAAACATCAGCAATTCCTTGCACGCATCTCCCGGTTTCTTTACCGGTTTGGTTTTCAGTACAAACAGCGTCCGATTGTTGCACGAAATTGCCGGCGAAAAATAATCGGCATCAGCTGGAGCAGGCAGTTTTACCTGCTGCGGAGCGCCCCATCCTGCTTTGGTTTTGCGGGAACGAAAAATACTGAAATAACTGGATTGAATTTTGGCGTGAAAATACAATTCCATGCCATCGTGGTTGAAAGAGAAGCCTCCAACTTCCGCATTTGTCTCTCCAATCAACTGATTGACAAAGGCAAACGGTTTCGGGTCGCTCCATTTTCCATCTTGCCTGAACGATTCGTAGGCAACGCCGTTAGAACCTTCTTCTGCAATAAAAATCAGATAGTTACCGTCCGGTGTCAGCGCGGGATATTTTATTGATTTGGAAAACGAAGGAAAAATATCCTTTCCGCCCAAATCCTGCGCAATCATCGCAACCGGCGTCAGTAACAAGAATAAAAAACCGCACAGGGTTTTTGACAAAAATATTATTCGAGTCATAATCACTTGGTTAATAAATATTAGGCGCAAATATAGCAAAATATATCGAAAACAAAAAAAATTGAATCTGCCTGCGTACATTTTAATAAAAAAAAATAAATTTTACCATTAATGTTTATTATTGGTTTTTAACATTTTTTAATCCTTGTCATGGCTGTAATTTTAAAACAATTTCATAGTTACTGTATTTATTTATCAGTTCAATACAGCCTTAATGCAGCCGACAAAACGGAATTTTTTGCACATTTTTATGCGCCATTTATTTATTATTTTTTAATTCCGATATTTTAATAATTTTTTTTTTTAAATTTTTTCAACTGTTTATTTTTCAATATTTTTCAACAGTTGAAAAAAGGAAAATAAATTTCATGTACGAAAATTTTTTGCGAATATCGAAAATTTTTATCTATCTTTGCCCCAAGAATTATTAAAAACATTACCCGCATAAAAATTTTGATTTTTTTAATGGAATAGAAAGTTTAATATAAAATAAAAATGATGAAAAATAATAAAATTTTTAACACAATATGTGTGCTATCATTAATAATCACTGCTGGTGTGTTTATACAGAGTTGCAGCAAAAACGAGTTTTCTGAAATTGAAGAACCTTTGTACGAGAAGTACTTATGGATTGACAATTTTTCTTCAAAAACAGATTTTTCGGAAGATGAAAATGGTATCTTTATGGATGCATTGGAAAGAATCCAAAAGGCACTTGAAATCAAGGATCATTTATGTGTAATTAACAGGACAGCTCAACAATTGAATATTGCAGAAGATATGTATATTGTTTTTCAAAATATTGTTACATCTGCTAATCTTCTGGCATTAGACAAAAAGACAATCCGGTTAAAAAGTGGCAGTGAAGGTGGCAGTGAAGGAGAAGGATTATTTGATGAAATTAAATGCCAGGCGATGTATGTTGCCTGTATAGCTGTACTTCTTACTAAATCGGGAAGCGATTTTTCAATCGAATGTTTTAATAAATACTGGTCGGGCGATAATTCACAAATGGATTTATCTCATGAAAAATTTAATGATATTAAAAATTGGACGCCTCCATTTGAAAAAATACCTGAATCCAACAAACGTAAAATTATGATAGACGGTAAAGATTATTATCAGGCTGACATCAGTTTTTACGGTACTCCGTATGGATATTCACTGGGTACTGCCACAATAACATTCAATTCGCAAGGTACTCCTGTGGGATTGTCCGATACGTATGATTTTAATCCGGGAGCAGAGGGTAGAGATAAGCAAGCTGAATTTGCAACTAAGGAAGCTGGAAAAGCAGGAGCTACATGTGGAGCTAAGGCATATAAGATAAGTTATGGCGTTATAATATATTGATTGAATTATAATTAAAAGAAACAAGAGCCTGTATTTACAGTGTTTTAACTGCTTTGTGTACAGACTTGAATAATTAAAGTACAGATTATTTTTTGATAAAAAAAATTTATCATGAAACGCAAAATATTAAAATACTCCATTATCTGTTATATTATATTCGCAGGGTTAATTTTACTGCTGGAAAAAATTCAGATTTTGGTTTATGGACAAGATATAAACCTGGTAGAAGATAAATTCTGCGATTATTCAGATCAAATATTTTTTTTATTTTTTATTCCTGTTATGTACAACGCTATGAAAAATCAAGAAAAATTCAACAAATTAATTCCTGTTATTTGTTATTTTATATTCATGGGATTATTTTTGTTACTTTATAATATTGAAAAATTGATTAACGGTTCATTCGTACCCAGCGGTTCTCCAATTATATTTCCTTATGAATTTGTGTATATTGAGTATTCTCCTTTAATTTTTTCAGGATACATATTTTTACCTCTTACGTTTTATTGCTATCGTAAAAGTCCGAAACTGTTCATTGCCTTTGCGATAACGGTGATTATTTTTTGCATTTTTTTACTGTCTGCATGTAATCATCATATATATTCTTCAAATTTTATACGCTTTATTCTCACAATGCCTTTGTTTTATGGCATTCCTTATTTTTTAATTCTGTATTACGCATTGAAAAAAACCGTACAGGTCAATAGTTAAATGTTAGCCGGCAAGCCGGACTGTTTATTTTCTCCGGCTTGCCTTTTTAATTTTAAAATGATATTAATTTTCTATAAAAAATGAAACATATTTCTTTACTTTCTGCTGTTAAAGTCGTAATATGTTATTATTCTGTAATAAGTGCAAAGAAATATAATAAAATAACCGAAAACCTTGCACTTAAAAAATGAGCCAAATTTATTTTCTTCTATTTTGAATCCAAATGGCGGGCTACAGATGCTCATTTAGTAAAAAAATATGACAAATTGCTCATTATTACTAAAAAATCCTGCAAAATTTCACATGATGGAGTTTAACAACAGCACTATTTACTGTTGGTTTCAATCCGATGCAATTCTTCGCGCAGGAGTCTGACTGTATTTTCCTGCAATTCAAGATTTTCTTGCAATTCGACTATTTTATTTTTCAGCATGTCAATATATTCCTGCTGATTTTTCATTACAAAATCGGGAATATTGTAAAAATAGTTGTTGCTTGCCGAATAATTTCCCGAATGGTTATCATAATTGTAAATGGTCGAAGCGGGATCGTTTTCACGAATTTCGTCAACTTCTACGTCCAGCGCTTTTGCCATTTTTACCCATTCATTATCAGTAATATAAATCTCGCCGCTTTCTCTGCGATAATACTGCGACTGGGTCATACCCAAAATATCTGCCATACCCTTTTGCGTCATGTGCTGCTTAATTCTTGCCTGTTGCAATTTCATTTTTTTCATGTTTTTTCCGTATTTTTACGCGACAAATTTACATAAAAATTAAAAAATTCAAAGTTTTTCAGGAGAAACGCAATATAAAAATTAATTTTTTTATTTTTATTTCCAGACCGCTGCCCGTCATTTGAGATGCGAAAAACATATAAATTTATTGATTATCAATAAATTATTGTTGCCCATAAAATTCACATAAAATTCACATAAAAAAATAGTATCAATTTCAAAATACTGTTGTATCTTTGCAGCAGAAATCAACCAATCGACTCACACAGCGCAGGAAGTTGAACGGAAGACGCAAAAAAAGTAAATTAGTATTTTTAACTGTAAAAAATTAAGAAATGAATCGAAAAATGTTAACAAACTGCTTATTAGCTCTAATTATCGCAACAGAGGCTACATTAAATGCAAGCCTCAGCATCAGCAATGTCGAACGAAAACAATCATGTCAAAAACAAAACAATGAAAAAAATAAATCGTAAAATCTTCAATTTTGCATTAAAAATTATTATTTATGCAGGAATAATCTTTGTATTAAAATTAAGAAGTCTTCTATTTCCTGATTTATCAGTGAAGACGCTACACAAAATTGTAGATTTTTCTTTAACGTTTAATTTTGTATTACTTGTAACAACAATACAGGCTGTTATAACAATTACAAGAATCAGAAAAAACAGAAAAAACAGAAAAAAGATAAGAAAAAGCAAGACAGAACAGTAATCCGTGATTGTGGAAATGCGCACATACAACTCCCTGCAAAACAGTTAACTGTCAGCATGGGAGTTGCTGCGCGTAAAAATGTTATACAGTGAAAACGTTAAGAATGATATATTAGAGTTTATATAAATTATACGAATCTGGAGTTAAAATGTCCCGCAGGGGCAAAATTTTCATAACCGCAAGCGAGCGATAGCGTTGCCTGCGGTTAAAAACGACAACAACAGACTGTCTGAAAGGCAAAACTCTATCGCAAAAGAATTAAAGTTTTGCCTTACAGGCAAAGATGAGAACGATTGTGCTACCGAAAACCGCGCTTCGCTTGTTTGCGGTTATGAAAATTTAGCCCATTCGGGCTAAAAAAACGTCTTCAACCCTTGATTCGCATAATTAAAATAAAATAATAATTCATTAACGGGGGGCGCGATTTATCACGCCCTGATATTGCAAAAAATTGCAATAACCCATTAATTTTTTAATTCTGCAACTATTTTTTTTACCGATTCAAGTCCCACATCGTCAATGCTGACATTTTTTATATCCATAAAGACAAAATCGGAAATGTCGTCGTTTGCCGATATTCCCGACAGATTTTCGTATTTGCAAAAGTAAACCAAATCCAGAGTAAAATATGTAATTCCGCCATAAAGATAGCGATTTGGCAACGATTTGAAATACTGTATTTCTGTCAGATTCAGGTTTAATTCTTCGCTGATTTCGCGGGCAACAGCGTTTTCAGCAGTTTCTTCAATATCGACAAATCCTCCGGGGAAATCCAGTTTTCCGGCAGCCGGTTCGTTTTTTCTTCGCGTAAACAGATATTCGCCCCTGTCGTTTTTTATTATGGCAATTACTGCTGCCGCCGCATTTATAAAAAATGTACGATTGCATGTTTTACAGATCATTTTATGCGTTCCACGTTCCCACTCAATGTGTTTATCGCCACAGTATTGACAGTGTTTCCATTCCTTTGACGGATAGTGATTTTCTATTGTATTCATAATTGATGTGATTTAAGATTTTACCGTTAATTTTGCATATTTCATCAAGAGCGTCTTTTTTCCCGAATTGCGAAAATCTATTTTTATCTTGACGTCGTTTCCATAACCTTCTATTTCAGTTACTGTTCCCGACCCGAAACGTTCATGTTCCACTTCGTTGCCCACACGTATTCCCGATATTTCGGCAACTGTATTGCTTTGCGCCGCCGGTTCGTTTTTTATCGCCTGCAAATTTCTAAAATCATCTTTTCGTTGAAATATCGGTTTTTTACGAAGTTCATTTTCATTAATATTTTCATTGACAGTTGTTGCAAGATACATTCTGTCGATGTCGCGGATAAAACGGCTTGGCGGCGACGAAGTAAGATTGCCGTAGCGAAAACGCGACCTTGCGCATGATATATTTACCTTTACTGCGGCACGTGTCAATGCTACATAAAACAGTCGGCGTTCTTCTTCCAAATCGTGTTCAGACTGTGCTGAAAGCGCTCCGGGGAAAAGTCCTTCCTCTACGCCTACAATGTAAACATGGTCAAATTCAAGTCCTTTCGACGAGTGAACGGTCATCAGCGAGATTCTGTTTCTGTCGTCCGGCGATTCCGTATCGTCGTTTGTAATAAGCGAAACGTTTTGCAGATATTCAGTTATTGTTGTAAATTCTTCTTCCGAATTTGTAGCATATTCCTGTATGCCGTTCAGTAATTCTTCGATATTTTCGAGTCTCGAAACTCCTTCGGGGGTTTTGTTAGCTTTCAGGTCGGCATATATACCCGATCTTTTCACCACGTTTGAAGCAAAATCGAAAGCATTATCGGCAGTTATTTTTTGCATAAATGAACGTATCATTTCAGCAAAATCCAAAATTTTTCGGGCGATATTTTCCTTTATTCCAAGCGATGACATCGGCACGCTTACAACTGTATCCCACAAACTCAGGC
>JAIROW010000116.1 GCA_031257315.1 Prevotellaceae bacterium | reverse complement strand
AAACTCTCGTGGTGTACCCCGAAACTCTCGTGGTGTACCCCGAAACTCTCGTGGTGTACCCCGAAACTCTCGTGGTGTACCCCGAAACGGTCGGAGTGTACCCCGAAACGGTCGGAGTGTACCCCGAAATGGTCGTTGTGTACCCCGAAACTTCCGTTGTGTACCCCGAAACGGTCGGAGTGTACCCCGAAACGGTCGGAGTGTACCCCGAAACGGTCGGGTATGTTATTTGGTAGATTCGGGAGATGCGATAAATTTTGGGGGAGATGCGATTTATCGTGTCTCTACGGAACGTCATACATACGGTAACTGTCGATTTATTATTTTTCATTGTCAATTGTCAATTATCAATTATCAATTGATTAAAGGTTTATTTTAATGGCGATAGCAAGTCCTCGTCCAGTGCGGTATTCTTTTGCGGTTTGTTCGCGCTGTACGATTTTGCCGTCGGGTGCGGTAAATTCGGGAAATTGCTTGTATGTTACTGGCTGAGCGAGCAGGTCGCGCAGGCTGAGCGTAGTTTCGATGCGGTTTCCGAACTTGTAGCTCAGTGTGAGGTCGAATGTGTTTCGCGGCATTTCGTACATGTCGGGGACGTTGTTGTCGATGCTTCCGCCCTGGCTGTTATCGGAGCGTCCGATGCCGACAATGCGTTTGCCGATAATGTTGTACATCAGTCCGGCGCTCAGACGGTTGCGCTGGTAGAATATCGCGGTATTGACAATAAAGGGCGACTGTCCCTGCATTGGACGGTTGTGTTCGAGGCTGCCAGTTGCAAACTTTACGCGGCTGCTGATTAACGCGCCGTTGAATGAAATCGAAAAATCGGGTAATCCTGCAAAGTCGAGGCTTTTTTTCATGTCGAGTTCCAGCCCGAAATTATCGGCTCTGTCGGCATTTTCAAATGTAAATGTGTATGAGCCTCCGGCGTCGATGTATGTCCATTCTATCGGGTTCGAGAAACGTTTGTAAAACAGTGCAAGGGATATTATTTCGCCGTTCGACGGGTATATTTCGTATCGCAGGTCGAAGTTTTGAATGTACGCCTGTTTCAGTTTCCGGTTTCCGCGCACAAAGCTGAACAGGTCGAAATCGTAGTATGTTGATGGCGAGAGTTCGCGAAATTCTTGCCTGTTTACGGATTTTCCGCATGCAAAGCGCAGCAGGTGTTTACTGTTAAAGCTGTATGAAGCGTTAATCGAAGGAAAGAAGTCGGCGGCTTTGTAATCGAGCGTTTCGCGTCTGTCGCCGGTAATTGTCAGATAATTGAGAAGGGACATTGTGCTGTTTTCGTATCTGATTCCGGCATAGAGGCTTAATTTTCCGAGAGGCAGACTGATACCGGCGTATCCGCTGTACAGCAGTCCGTCGCCTGAATAGTTGTTTGTTTTGTCGCTTGCGTCGGAGATAAAGAGTTTGTCGGCTGCGAAATATTCGTTCTGCATAATTCCGTCGGCAAGGTTACGATATGGGAAATCGTCGGGCAGATTAGCCATTTTCATTTTATATATAAAGTATCGCGTGCTGTACTCCCGCGAGCGGTATTCGGCATACAGTCCGGCTTTGAGCGACGGGGCAAAAGAGCCGAAATCGAAAGACTGGCAGAAATTCAGTCCGGCGGAATACATGTATTCGTCGAGCCGGTTGAAGTCTCGAATAATACTGTTGATGGCAAATCGACCGTCAGCCTCCTCTTCACGGTCAGCCTGCCGTCGGTCGGGCTGGTTACGGTTTGCGCATGAGTATCCGGCAGTCCAGTCGATTTTAGCGTTTTTGTCGAGTTCGTGAGTTCCGGCAAACTGTCCGCTGTATGTTCCGCGACTTGTATAGATGTATTCTTCCTTCTTCTGCCGGTAAAACGAGCTGATGTTTTGCCAGCCGTCGCGTGCGGTGTATCTGTCGCGTCCTGTCTGGTTAAAAATATTGCGAAACTCAATTCTGTGGTTTTCCGAAAACATGAGTGTAAGGTTCAGCATTGCGCCGATTCTGGCTGTGGAAGAGAACTGGCTGTCGTTGTATTTATAGAGATATACGGGCTTGTCTTCGCGTTTGTCGTAAATACCGAAGCGTGCGCTTGTCATGTCGGTACAGGCAATGCTTGCGTAGCTGTAATTGAGCGCCGTCACCAGCCCGAGCCTGCGTTTTCCGACGTTTCGGCAGCGGTTCAGCATGATTGAAAAACGCTGGTCGGGCAGCGGTTTACCGAGTTTTACCGACCAGTTGTTGTTAAATCCGTTTCTGGTAACGTCCGTTACTTGGTCGGAGTTTGCGCCGTCCATTCTCTCGTCAGGTACAACGCTTTTCATTGCGCGAAAACCGTTGTCGAATCCGAGAAAATCGGTCGGGCTTCCGGCGGCATGACTGAAATCGCTGAAATGCGTAGAGGTATTTATGGCAGCTCCGTAGCTTATCTGCAACGAGTTTTCGTCGGGCATGTTTTTGGTGGCAATTTTGACGAATCCTCCGGTAAAATCTGCTGGCAGTTCTGGCGCGGGCGATTTCACAATCATTATATTGTCGATCTGTCCGCCGGGAATCATGTCGAATGAGAATGAGCGCGAGTCGGCTTCGGAAGCCGGCACAGCGCAGTTGTTTATCCACACACTGTTGTACCGCTGCGCAAGTCCGCGTGCAATAATAAAGCGGCTGTCGATAATTGCTATTCCGGGTATGCGCCTGATAACTTCCGAAGCGTCTCTGTCCTGCGTGCGCGATATTTGCTGCGACGATATTCCGCTGACGACCCCTGTCGCCGACTTAATGTCCGCGATAACCGACAGTTCGGTATTGTGCCGTCGCAGCGTACTGACGGTAATTTCTTCGAGCGCCGTCGCGTTTTCATACATTTTGACATTGACTGTCGTAGTAATTCCAGCAACGATGTCGGCTTCAACTTCGACCGGTTCGCATGAAACGCTCATGACTTTAATTTTGAAACGCCCGGCAGGCAGTTTTTCTACTGCAAACTTTCCTTCGCTGTCGGTAACAGCCCATTTGCCGGCATTTTCGACAATAACGCTTGCGCCCTCGACAGGCTCTCCCGTCGCCGTATTTGAAACCGTACCGGCAATGCTTCCTCTGTCTGTCTGTGCGCCGGCGCAGACGGCGGCAATAAATAAAAGCGTTAATAAACAATACTTTTTTAGCATAATTCCATTCAAAAATTCTGCCGCAAAGTAACGTCAACAATGTTGTACAAATATGTCAAAACAGATAAAAAGCAGTTACCCGACCATGACATAACTGTTACAGCGCATGTAACGTATTGGAAAAACGTCTGTTAGGGATTAATTAATTTTAAAATCGTTTTGAAATCAGGAAAAGTTGAAGGGTTTGAGCTTGATAAAACAGCGACAGCAATTTTCAGTTGAGAACAGATGCAATGCAACGGGTCTGCATCAATTGAAAAATTTCAGACGCAGAACCAGACTGATTCTTGACAGATTGTCGATATGATTTACTTCGGGCGCTGGCTGACCGTCGGACGTTTTTAACTTTTTTGCCGAAGCCGCTACCAGTCTTAAAGCTATTCCTGCGGCATAGTTTTTCGACAGCAGAAAATCGGTTCCAACAGTTGACGAAAAACAGAAACTGCCGCCCTCCAAGTCATATTTCGACTGATTTAATTTCAAACGGTTATTGAAAAACGAATATCCCAGCACAAATTCGTAAGAGGCGTGCAAATGATTTGGACGAGGCATTGTTCTGATTGTAAACATCGGACCAACAAAATGAACATTAATATCGTCGCTGCGCGAACCTTCAAAAGACGGTTCTTCGTATGACATGTAATTTGTTGCATTGTTAAGAGAAAATATAGAATAGTAAACGCCCAGCGCCATATTCGGAGTCATAAAAACGGAGGCGGAAGCCCCAGCATTATAGCCAAATTTTAAATCTTTTCGATATTTAGCCAAATCGTCTGGCAAATTTGCGGGGTCTTGCGCAATTCTGACCGCAGCGCCGCCTTCTATTGCAAAAACAAACCGTTTGCAGTCGGGATAGGTTTTTCTTGCCATTCGCCTTATTGCTTTTGAATCGTAAATGGTATCTATTTTAACATATTCATATTCAAGATATTTAACTGTCGTATCCACACGAATTTCCGTCAACGGCAAAGAATCGCGCAAACAACCCGCAATATTTGTCGAATCGGTTTTAAAATCCTGAGCCTTAACTAAACCAAGGCATAATACTGTTCCTGCAATACTCAATATCAAATGTCTCATTTTTATGAATAAAATTCAATTATGTAAAATCCAGTCCATGCAAAAATCGTACCAAAGCAGATTAACCAAAAAACTGTCGTTTTTGGAAAAACCAGAATTTTCCACCTATTTTTATTACTATCAAATACCTTTTCCGCATGTTGACATGACAACTTAAAACAAATCAAACAGCCGTTTTGTTTCTATAAATAAACAATTAAATATAACAAACGAAAATAAAAAAGGCAAAATTAGTAAAAAAATTTTTATATTCAACAATTTTACAGTAATTTTGTAAAAATTTTTAAAATTTAAGATTATGGCATTATTTGGAAATTCTTCAAATCCAACAATTAAGGACAGTATTTTTACCAAAGTAAAAGATTTGGCATATTCGGGTCCGACAATGACAGTAAAGGGATCTGTCATTAAAACGTTCATTTTATTATCGTTAACAGTCGTTTCGGCGTCCTATACATGGTATCTGTTTTCGACAGGCACGAATCTGTCGTCGTGGATGTATGGCGGAATCATTGCGGGATTTATTCTTTCGCTCATTATTTCGTTTTCGCCCCGAACAGCTCCGTATCTTTCTCAATTATATGCAGTTGCAGAAGGGCTTGCGCTTGGAGCGCTTTCGGTGTATTTTGAAAATGCGTTTGCCGAAATTTACCCCGGCATAGTCAGCTCGGCGGTTGCATTAACGTTGCTTACGGCATTAATAATGTTGTTTTGCTATCAGACGCGACTGATAAAGGTTACAAACAAACTGCGTTCCATAATAACTGTTGCAGTTATCAGCGCCCTGGCTTTTTATTCCATTATTTTAATCCTGAGCCTTTTCAAGGTTTCGACCGCATTTTTCCATTCGAGCAGTTTGCTGAGCATCGGTATAAGTCTGTTGCTTGTGGTAATAGCCTCAGCCATGCTGTTGCTGAATTTCGATTTTATAGAAAAAGGTTCAAAATCAAACGTTCCAAAATACATGGAATGGTACGGAGCATTTGCTGTTCTTGCAACATTAATCTGGCTGTATATTGAAATCCTTAATTTACTTTCAAAAATAGCGAGACGGTGAGCTTGCAGTTTATAAATTTTCTTTCATAATTAAACAATTTTTAGCGTCATAAAACATGCCTGTCTAAAAAAATTATTACAGCATAAATATGACGCTTTTTTATTTACGCTGGTATGGACGCGATTAATAGCGCCCATGCCAGCGTAGAATTTTCATAACCGTATATTCTACAATCCTGTCGCTTTCAGCCATGCTTCAGCCATAAGTTGACGTCCGGGCAAATCGGGATGTACGCCGTCGGCAGACCAGTAGGTTGCGGGCGCGAATTTTACGGCTTCGTCGAATACTGACTGAAACGGAACGAATATGGCGTTAAATTCGTCCGACAGTTTTTTCAGAGATTTTCTGTAATCGTCGAACATCGGAAACCAGTTTGCATCATTTATAGCCGAGCCGCCTTTCAGTGCAAACGGTTCGCACAGAACAAGATGTAAGTTTGGCAATTTCTTTTTTGTATATTTCAGCAAATTGCGCAAATCCGTTTCATATTTTTCTACGGTTCCTTTGTAGCCGCCGTTAAGCGTATGCCAGTAATCGTTTACGCCTATCAGTATGCTAAGTACGTTGGGCATAAACGAAAGCGCATCAATTTCCCAGCGTTCGCGCAACTGAAACACCTTGTTGCCGCTTATGCCCCGATTGTATATTTTCGGCTGTTTGGCGGCGTGCCTGTTCAGCAGCGCGGAAGCCGTAAACAGAACGTATCCGAGACCCAGCTGATTAGTATTGTTGCAGGTTATGGAATCTCTTTTGCGTTCGCAATCGGTTATCGAATCTCCCTGAAACAAAATAACCGAATCCTTTTCAAGCGTTATGCCTTTTGGGGCGCTGTCAATCATTACGGCATTTATAATATTGTGAAACATTGTAATGCCTGCACCTGTCAATGCTGTCTTTTTAATAAAATCACGTCTTGTATTCATGACCGTTTAATTTAATCTATATTAATGGCGCAAATATACGAATTTTTTTTGATTGACAATTTTTACAGCTATGGATTAAATAAAGTTCCTGAGATCCATAAAAAACATTCGGAAACATGAAAAGTCATTTTCAGAGATAAATCGTCTAAATTTTGCAGTATTTACTGTTTATTAATTGTTTTTTTATGCCAGCCGTCCGTAAAATCAGTTTAAATAACGGTATTTTGAAAGGCGCTTTAAAAATCAACCACATCAGGTAGAAAAATAATTTTTTCTTTTTTAATTTGCCGATTTCTCCAAAGTTTAAAGGAAAAACGGCTATGCTTTTTATAAATTTTCTTTTTTCGGATTTGCAGATTTTCAGACTGTTGCTAACCTTTACAGCATGGAAATATTCATTATTAATAACGTACTCTATAATGGATTCATAGATGTCTGTATATCTGTAATTTTGCATATATTCACGATAAAAAGCGCCTATTTCTGTATATTGGGTTGCAAAGCGGGGAGAGATATTTTTATTCTGTATTTTATACATAATTGAATCCGGAGTTTCATAATAAAAATAAGTAATATCATGAATCAGGGAACAGGAAAAAGCGTTGAGAAAAACCTGAAACGAAAAAATATTATCCTCGTTCAAATGAGCTGGATTGCATAATATCCGGTTGTCGCGTAAAAATGACATACGGTATAATTTATTCCATGTAAATACGGTAAGAGATTTATTTCGTTGTTCAAAAAACTGTCGTGCAACTTCCATGTAGCCGCAAATTTTTAAATCAGTATTTATTTCGTCTTTAATAATTTGTCCTGTTCGAGATAATCTTCTGCAAGAACCGACAGCAAAATCGGCATTTTGTTTCTGTATATTATCATATAACTTTTTTATACAGTCTGGCGAAATTTCATCATCGCTGTCCATAAAAAATATATAATCGCCTTTAGCATGTTCGATTGCAGAGTTTCTGCCGGCTCCAAGTCCTGTATTATTCTCATGTTCAATAATTTTGACCTCTTTACCTCTTTGATGTTTCATTATGATTTGGCGGACAATATCCATACTTTTGTCGTCGCCTTTATCATCGACAATAATATATTCGATGTTTTTGTATGTTTGATTTAATGCCGACAGCAAAGATTTTTCTACATATTTTTCAACATTATAAACCGGCATTGAAAGCGTTATCAAATGTGTATTGTCTAACATTATTTAAATTCATTTATTACGGCTGCAAACAGTTTGCTTTTCAGATGCACAACAGTATAGTCCGGATTAGCTTCTATAATTATATTTTCCAGTATTTCAGGGTCATCGGGCAAATGATATGTACAGATGGCTAATTTCGGAGCAAAGGTTTTCAGCACATTTGTTGCGCCGCGCAGCATATCCCGTTCTGCGCCCTCAATATCGGCTTTTATAAAGTCAATGCGTGAAATACGGTTATCCGCAACAAATTTATCCAGCGAAATTATTTCTATTTCTTCGTCTGTGCAGCCTCTTTTCAAAACTGTCGAGTGAGCGTCGCTATTTTCAGACAGAGAAATATTTACTCGCCCCTCAAAGTTACTCAATCCTTTTCGCACAGGATTTATTTTAGCGCCGTTCAATGCCTGCGTTTTGCAAAGCCAGTTAAAAGTATCGCCAACAGGCTCAAAGGCATAAACAATAGCGTCCTTTGAGGCTGCATAAGCGCTGAAATCGCCAATCCACGCGCCAGCATCAACTACGACATCATATTTTTTTACCGTAACGTCAAATTTTCCATCAGTGTATCCGTAAGGTCCTTCAAGCATATAAGAATCCATAAATTCAACCAGCACTTTATCGTATTTATCTTTAAAGACACAGGGAAACAAAAATGTATCGTCAAAAACGGATAAAAGGTTATTCAACATGCCCCGATTAGTTGAAATATCCGGCAGTTTGGCTCCGCAAAAATTGAAAATAAACTGTCCATTTTCTTTTATTCGCCATTTTTTTAAAAACCGGTTCAGAAACAAATCAGAAAAGAATATGGGCGCAATATTTAATTCACGCGCCACGCCTTTAATGAAATAAAAAAATGCTACATTTAACGACCATTTGAAATAGCGAATTTTTGACAGTGTGTTATTAATCAGACTTCTTTTTTTCATTTTACATTATTTAAATTCATTTTTTGAAAAATATTATTAAAACGACGTATCCATGTGTGTTCGTTTTCGGCTCTCAGTCGCGCAGCATTTTTCATAGCCATGCGTGTATTCCGCAATTTATCCTGCATATAATATTTTGCTTTGTCAATATATTCCGCTTCGTTTT
>JAIROW010000050.1 GCA_031257315.1 Prevotellaceae bacterium | reverse complement strand
CATAATTCTACACGGGAAGCGCCGCCATTTTCGGCTTCAACAGCAGACTGTACGGAACCTGCACAAACTTCAATACTATAATTCATTTAACTGTAAGTTTATATCGAAATAAATTGCATATATTTTTTATAATTCTAAAAAATTCTTTGCATTGTAATATGAAATATTTTCAATTAGCTGTCCTGTAAACGACAATTCCGACGCAGGCAATAAACCCTGTTCTATATCGTTACCGACAATGTTACATAATATTCGGCGAAAATATTCGTGTCTGGTATATGAAACAAAACTGCGCGAATCGGTCAACATTCCGATAAACCGGCTTAACAGACCAAGTTCCGACAAGTTGTTGATTTGCATTTCGATTCCCGATTTCTGGTCAAGAAACCACCATCCCGGTCCAAACTGCATTTTTCCAGCCGTCGAACCGTCCTGAAAATTGCCTGCCATTGTTGCAACAAGGTAATTATCACGTGGATTTAGATTGTATATGACGGTTTTTGTCAATTTATTTATGGAGTTGAGACGGTCAAAAAATTTTGCCATTGATTTTGCGACTGTCGGGTCGCTCATGGAATCAAAACCTGCGTCTGCGCCTGCTTCGTTGAACATTCGGGTATTGTTGTTGCGAATTACTCCATAATGAAACTGTTGCGTCCAGCCTTTTTCACAGTCCATTACAGCGCCTTCAAACAGAACTGCCGATTTGTATTTTTCAACTTCTGACTGCAAAAGATTTTTTCCATTATAAACTTTGCTAAAAATGGCGTTGATTTCATTTTCTGTATAATCTTCGGCATAAAATTTTTCAAATCCATGATCTGAAAGTTTGCAGCCGACGCTTGCAAAAAAATCGTGCCGTTTGCGCAATGCAGCAATGAGGTCTGAAAAATTTTCGATTGCAATGCCCGAAATTTCAGCGAGTTTGTCGATGTAAATCCTGAATTTTTCGGGAGATTCGACAGCCATAGCCCTGTCCGGACGCCATGTTGGCAACACCTTAATTTCAAATCCTTCTTTTTTAAGACTTGTATGGTTTTCAAGCGAATCAACCGGATCGTCTGTTGTGCAAACTGCTTCTGTTTTAAAACGTTTCATCAATCCGCGTGCCGAAAATTCGGGAGAGCGCAATTTTTCGGAACATTCGTCATAAATTTCTTTTGCCGTTTCTGGGTTTAAAATTTTATCAATTCCAAAAACTCTTTTAAGTTCGAGATGCGTCCAGTGATACAGCGGGTTACGCATGGTGTATGGGACTGTTTCTGCCCATTTTTCAAATTTTTCCCAAAAGGTTGCCGTTTTGCCTGTGATATATTTTTCATCTATACCGTTGGCTCTCATGGCTCTCCATTTATAATGGTCGTTTGCCAGCCAGAGTTCCCCAAGACTGTCAAACCTGTAATCTTTTGCAATTAATTCAGGATCAAGATGACAGTGATAGTCAATTATCGGTAAATGTTCTGAATGTGTATGATACAGATATTGTGCGGTTTTTGTCTGTAAAATAAAATCATTATCTATAAACTGTTTCATAACATGCCTGTTTTTATTGGAGTCAAATTAAACTGATTATTATAAGTGAATTGCCTTATTGTGAACTGCTGCTGCCGCTTCCATAATCGCCTCGCTTACAGTTGGATGCGGGTGAGCTGTATCGGCTATTTCGCGGGCGGTTATGCCGTTTTTTTTCGCCATTACAAGTTCCGCAATCATTTCTGTTACCCCAAGTCCAACCAAATGAGCGCCAATCAGTTTGTCGGTTTTTTCATCAAAAACAAGTTTTACAAAACCGTCTCTGTTACCGGCAGAAGCTGCTTTGCCAGAGGCAGTAAGAGGAAATTTACCTGTTTTTACCGACAATCCTGCTTCTTTCGCCGCTTTTTCGGTCAATCCAACAGAGGCTGTTTCTGGAACTGTATATATACACGAAGGTATGCACGTGTAATCGACGGGGGCGATTTCGAGACCCGCAATTTTTTCAACGCACGTAATTGCTTCTGCCGAAGCGACATGCGCCAGAGCGGGAGTAGCAATTACGTCGCCAATTGCATAAATTCCTGTATGACTTGTACAACAGTAATTGTCGGTTTTGATTTTACCTTTTTCGATTGCAATACCAAGATTTTCAATTCCGATATTTTCGATATTTGCCACAACTCCAACTGCCGATAAAATCTGGTCGCAAACAATTGTTTCACAGCCTTTTTTTGTTGAAATACCTGCCGTACATCTGTTTTCGCTAACAACGCACGATTCTACGTTTGCGCTTGTCATTAATTTTATTCCCGACTTTCGTAAAGAACGGCTTAGCTGGTTTGAAACGTCCTCATCTTCAAGAGGAAGAATGTTGGGCATAAATTCCGCTATTGTAACTTCCGTACCCATAGAATTGTAGAAATAAGCCATTTCCACTCCTATTGCTCCCGATCCGACGATTAACATTGATTTCGGTATTTTTGCGGGAAACAGAGCTGTTTTATAGCTAATTACATACTTTTCGTCAATTGGCAGCGAAGGCAGTTCTCTGGGACGCGCTCCGGTTGCTATTATTATGTGCGAAGCTGTAATTTCCCGATTACCATCTATTTCAACCGTATTTTCCGATTTTATCTTTCCAAAACCTTTGATAAGGTCTATTTTATTCTTTTTCAGTAAAAAATCAACGCCTTTACTCATAGTTTCGGAGACATTTCTGGCGCGAGCCACAATTTTTTCAACATCGGGTTTATAATCTGTCACAATTATTCCATAATTTTCCGAATGTTTGATGTTTTCCAGAGTCGAAGCGCTTTTCAGCAGCGTTTTGGTCGGGATACAGCCTCTATTCAGGCAAACGCCGCCGGTTTCGGCACATTCCACAATTACAGGCTTTAAGCCAAGCTGCGCCGCTCTGATTGCCGCTGCATAACCTCCTGGACCGCTTCCTATTACAATTATATCATACAACATAAAAACAGAATTAAATTCCGTTGCAAAGGTAGGTATAATCATTTGAAATATGCAGCATGTCTAAAAAATTTTTTCCGTTTTTCGACTGTCCGTATCAGTATTTATCTGAAAAACAGGTTGTTTCATGAATTTTGCAGACATTCAAAATTAACGTTTTAACAATTTTATTTTTTGATATGCAATGTTCAATTTCGATAAATGTAAAAAAATTGATGTACATTTGCAAAAAAAATCAGATATGTAAAAATCAGTTTTTTTATTTGATTTAGGTTTAATATTTTTATTTTAAATTAAAACAGTTAGACGGTAATGGTTTTAACAGAATACAGTTGGGGCAACAACAGAAGGTTTAACAGTTATGCTGGATATTTCAAAAAAACGTTTGGACAAAGAGTTCAAAAACTGACTGTTGACGCAGGATTTTCGTGTCCTAACAGAGACGGCGTTGTTGCCAGAGGAGGCTGTACCTACTGCGACAACAACAGTTTCAATCCGTCGTATTGCGTTTCGTCAAAATCAATAACACAACAAATTAAAGAAGGTATTGAGTTTCATTCAAACCGGTACAGACGAACAGATAAATTTATAGTTTATTTTCAGGCATATTCAAACACTTACGCTTCTGTGGAACACCTCAAAAAACTTTACTCCGAAGCGATAGAATATCCCGATATTATCGGTCTGGTCATAGGGACACGCCCCGATTGCGTTGATTCGGAAAAACTTGATTATCTTGCAGATTTGTCGAAAAAATATTACATATCCGTCGAATACGGAGTCGAATCGTGCTACGACGCGACTTTGAAACGCATTAATCGCGGACACGATTTTGAATGTTCCAGAAAAGCTGTCGAAGCAACGGCGTCGAGAGGTATAAAAACAGGTATTCACATTATTTTCGGGCTGCCCGGCGAAAGCAAACGCCAGATGCTCGACGAGGCTGAAATTATTTCGCGTTTGCCGATAAATTCGGTGAAATTTCATCAATTGCAGCTGATTAAAAATACCGCAATTACAAAGGAATACATGCAAAATCCCAACGATTTTTATATCTTCAATGTCCCTGAATATATTGATTTTATAACAGATATTGCAGAAAAACTCAGACCGGACATCATAATTGAACGCATTGCCGGAGAAGTTCCGCCGCGTTATCTGGCTGTACCCGCGTGGTGTTCTCTCCGTAATGACCAGTTGCTTGCACTGTTTGAAAAAAATCTCGAAAAACGAAATACCCAACAGGGAATTTTATACAGAAATTAGAATGTTTTGGAATTTTTTCCGGACGATAATTGCATTAATTTTTCGACATTTCTGGCGCTGTCAAAAAAAAATGTTGTAATTCAAAAAAATTGCTGTAACTTTGCACAGTTAAATATTGTTGTTGTAATAAATAACGGATTATGGATATTTTATATTTAATAATTACAATAATTGCAGCCGTTGTTACATTTGTAGGCGGAATCTGGGCTGTTTTCAGAAAACTCGGAGAAATTTCGATTATTTATAGAAAACTACTGGAAATGGACAACAAAATTGACGCTTTGGAAGTCAGAATGAATGAAAAAATTGACGCTTTGGAGGTCAGAATGAATGAAAAAATTGATGCTTTGGAGGTCAGAATGAATGAAAAAATTGATGCTCTGGAAGTCAGAATGTCAAAAAGATTCGATATTTTGGAGACAAAAGTTGACCAAAACAGTATTGATATTGTAAAACTGACTTACAGAGTTGGAGAAGTGGAAAAACTTGACGAAAAAGTCCGAGAATTGGACGTTGATGCAAGAGTATATAGAAAACTGACGGAAAACAGCATAAAGTTTTATCAATAAACCTGATTGAACAGTGATAGAAGATAGAATTAATATTTATCAACCATTTGTTACATGTAAGCCCTCTGTACAATTTCATTTTTTTTGCCTTTCTCCTTCATAAGTCTGATATACAGACTGTAATATGCTTTGCCTTTGATTTTCATATTGATTTTCATAAAAACGTCGCCAAGATTCAGACACGCAATAGCTCTGTTTGGATATTCTTTTAAAACGGCTTCCAGAATAATTATCGCAGGCAAATTTACGGACGTCTGTCCCAGATAAAACCCTATATTGTTCAGAGTGATAACGTTTTGGGGATTTACAGGATAATATTGCAGCAATTCTTCGGCATGTTCGGGAGTGAAAACCTCTTTCAGCAGCACGATATTATCGTTTCTCATATTTCTCAACTGTTCCGAGATATATTCCAGAGAATTTTTCTTTGCAAAAACGTACCGCTGTACGCCGTCCCGCTCAAAATCGAAAGACTCAAAATCGTTCAGTACGGTTTTTCGCCCGAAATCACTTGTAAAATAATATGTATCCTGCATTTCGGTACATTCCTTTTTTTCGGCATAAGACAGCGTCCAAATATTTGAAGACACATTCAGTTTAAATATATATTTAAAAACGACATTTTTATCGTCCCGAACCTGTTTCAATACAGCGACCATTTTCGACAAATCGGTAAAATAAAATTCATCAACCGGAAATTTACTGTTTGCAAAAACAGTGGAATCGTTGAACATTGCCGCAAAACCGGCAGAACCGCTGTTTTCGTATCGTACAAATGTCCATTTACCGGCTTTTTTAATCTCCTTAATATTGGCAGAATAATTTTCCTCAAACTGCGAAAAAATATCTGAAATATCATTATCAGATGTAACAGCCGGTGAATTATTTTCAGAATAATCGCACGAAGCAAAAATCAGTAACGACGTCATAATTATCGTTATAAATAAATGATTTCCATTTGTATATAAAGTACGCATAATAAATTTCAAAAATTTTTGTCTTAATAAATCAAAGTACAAATTTACAAAAAAATATGAGAATGTGAAAAATATGGAATTGCAATTGGCAAAGTTGTTAAAAAAATTTTTGAGGCGCTGTAAAGTTTTTTGTATTTATACCAAATATACAAATCAAAACATAATTCATAATTACAAAGCGTCATGCGTAATCTGCCGACATTTTATGCCTGCCGGCAGATATTTTTAATGAAAACAGCTTTGTTCATTTTGTATCCATTAATCTGTCGTATTCGACAGATGATTTTTATTTCTTTACTTTTTTAGTATTGAAAAGATTAGGGTCAATATCTTGATTTAATTTTTTGTCAATCAGTTCATAAACTGTATAACTTCCGTCAGGTTCTTCCGTTTTTAAATTTGAAGGCGAATAATCCGCTATGTCATAGCTTACCGTAACTTTGTTGATAACACCTTTTTTGCTGTTTTCGTTAATTTCTACCGTAACGACAATGTACTTCGCATTTTCAACGCATGTGATTTTTTTTGCGCTCATTTCTCTAACGTTTCCGCTCAGCGAAGCAGACAGTATTGCCTTTATCCTGCGTATTTTTGCATTTGATTTCAAAGACGCTGAGGTAACTTTTCCCGAATTTGACATTAAGCAATGCTCGCCGTTCATCAGCATAATATCGCCAGCAGGAGAGGTGTAATGCATTGCAAGTTTGTCGGGTTTTTCGTAGAAAAAACTGCCCTGCGAAACAACGTCGTTACTCATGTGTGCAATATGTTTGCTCTGTTTGAAATCGCTTGTGATTGATACGCATTTTTCGTTTGCCAGTTTTATTTTATCCAGAATAACGCCGTCGCTGTCGCTCACAACCTGCGCTTTTGTAGAAATGCCGGCTGCAAAAGTAAAAACAGCCAATAAGAAATTTTTCATATATTTTAATATCATGTCAATGTTTTTATTTTTACTGTATTGATTTATATTTAAAGCCATTTTTCCTGTCTGTACCACTTTATCGATTCTTCGATTCCTTTGTCCAAATCATAGTCGGCAACAAATCCAAAATCGTCCTGAGCGGGTTTGGTTTCGCATCGCCAGTTTCTCACTCTCAACAGTTTATATTTGTCTTTGTTCAGCGTTGGCGATTTGCCGAATATTCCGTAAACAGAGTCCAGAAAATACGAAATAAATTTGACAAGGAACAGTGGAACGCGGATTTTCAGCGTGCGTTTGCGTCCTATATGTTTTTTTACAATTGCAGCATATTCCCTGTCGGTGTATTCCTTACCGTCGGATACAAAATATCCTTTTCCAGTTATATTGCTTTTACAGGCAAGGAATGCCAGTTTTACAAGATCGCGTACATATATAAATGTCAGATATTGAACGCTGAAACCCATAGCAGGTTCTATTCCTCCTGCAACCGTTTTGTTAAAAATGAAATAATCTTTTTCACGTGGTCCGTAAACTCCTGTCGGTCTCAAAAATATGTATGGAAAACCGGACAGAGAAGCAATAAATTTTTCGGCGTTTAATTTGCTTTTACCGTACAGAGTATCAGGTTTTGGCATATCCGACAGCATTACGGGTTTTCCGGTGCAGGCGTCGCCAGCTCCCCATGCCGACAGACTGCTCATGTATATAAATTTGTCGGGGACAGTATTTGATTCTATCAGAGCTTCGACAAAATTTTTTGTATATCCAAAGTTTATTCTGTCAAAATCTTTCTTGTCATTACATTTGGTAACGCCCATGTTGTGAATTATATAATCGAATTTTCCGAGTTCGGCGAGCTGTTCCGACAGCCGTTTTTTATCGCTGTATTTAAGGTCAACGAATTTAATGCGTTTGTCGGCAAGGTAACGTCTGCTGCTTGTCGCTCTGACGCCTGCGTATGTCTCATATCCCTCAGCCAGAGCATTTTCAGTCATAAAACTCCCGATAAATCCTGCCGCTCCCGTAATTAAAATTTTCATAACAATACCAAATTTTATTTGGCGCAAAGATAATCAATAATTGCGAATTGTGTAAAAAATATTGTAAAACATTTTTTTGCAGAATCAAAAAAAGGAATTAACTTTATGCCAAAATTTTTGCTGTATTGTCCACGATGGAAATGTATGCTGAAATGAATTTATACAACACTGGTTTTATCAAAAACGTCGAAACAGTCATAATTTCAATGATTCCAGAAAATATCCATTACTCAAATATTAATCTTATTATCAGAATTATCAGAGCTGTGAAAAAAAGTGATTGAAAATATTCAAAAAAGTTATTAACATTCGCCTTTTTTGACAACTTTTGGCACGATTTTTGTATAAAGAGATTATATTACAGACAGTTACATATATTTTAATTTAACGGTGCAAAGGTACGGGCGTTTTTCCGAAAACTCACTTATCAAAAACTTATATAATCTTATTTAGTCTTAACCGGCTGAAAACGGCAGCAATGCTAATTCCGATAAAAGTTGTACCTTTGTGCCGGAAATATCACGACATAAAAATTATAATTTTTGAGATTCAATGTATAGAATAAAACAATTGAGCAAAGGATGCCAGATGTTACAGCGAAAATTGGCGACGGATTTGGAAATAGATGCAGCTAACTGTTGCAAAATGGAGAAAGTAAAACGTAGTGTCCATTTTGAACATATACCCATTATTTCCGAACTTTTGCAAGACGTCAAGGAGAAACTTTTAACGTTCTTGATTGCCGACCAAGTTATGGTTGAAGTGGCTGACGAAAGGGAGTTAGCAAGCATAACATTGAAAATAGTACAAAAAACATTAATAAATTTAGAATAAAGATTATGAGTAAATTACACGTTGACCAAAAATCGGTTAAAAACATTTTGTCGGAAAAATCAAATCAATATTTGATTCCTGAATATCAGCGTCCATACGAATGGGACAAAGATAAGTGTCGTACTCTATGGGACGATATTTTGGAGTTCGCCATGCCAGATAATAATCCCGACAACTTCGACAGCAAGGAAGAGTATTTTCTTGGCTCAATCGTAACTTTCAAGGATTCAGATATTTTCAAAGCGCAACTCTATAAATATTACAGCAGTGAAAATAAGTTATTGACGGATTTTGTTGAATTTTCAAAAAGTTTTGGGATAATTGTTGAATAAATTATTTATGCCCACACCTCAAAACATACCAGTTTACACCGTCAGCCCCCGCGCCATTGACCTTGTTGCCCGCATTGCCGAAAAAGTAGGCGAACTGAAAGGGTCTGGCGAATACAGTCGCAATTTGCGGTTGCGGAAAATCAATCGCCTGCGTTCCATTCAGTCGTCATTGGCGATTGAAAATAACACGCTTACGCTTGGACAGGTAACTGATATTATTGAAGGTAAGCGGGTTTGGGGCTTGCCGCACGAAATTCAGGAAGTGAAAAATGCGTATCAGGCTTATGAACATTTACTTGAATACGACCCTTACAAAATCAAAGATTTTTTGAAAGCTCACCAACTTATGACTATACAATTGGTTAAAGAAGCAGGGCATTTTCGCTCACAGGGAGTTGGCGTATTTGAAGGCACAAAACTTATTCACGCAGGCGCAAGTTATCAATTTGTACCACAACTGATTACAGATTTGCTTGTTTGGGCAAAAAAGACAGACATACACCCACTGATTAAAAGTTCTGTCGTACATTTTGAAATCGAATTTATCCACCCGTTTATTGACGGCAACGGCAGAATCGGACGACTTTGGCAAACGCTTATCCTTTCAAAATGGAACGAACTTTTTGCTTGGTTGCCGGTAGAAACTGTTGTGTACGAAAATCAACAGAATTACTACGATGCTTTGGCTGTTTCACAAAAAGCAGGCAATTCAGAATCGTTTATTGAATTTATGCTCAATGCTATTTTGCAGGCGTTGGAAGAATTGCCCGTTCGCAAAATTACCGATATATTTACCGATATAAATACCGATAAACTCTCAAAAGCCGAATTTGAATTTTTGGAACAGATTGCCGGTTATATTGACAAAAACGGCGAAATAACAAACTATCGCGCCCAACTATTGACAAATAAATCAGATGTAAGCGTGAAAAAATATCTTGCCAAATTTGTGGAAATGGGCATTTTGAAAATGGAAGGGAAAAATAAGGGAAGAAAATATTTAATTAACAGAGAATAATTATGTCCAAATCTCAAAACACAGTGTTAATTCCGATAAAAGTTGTACCTTTGTGCCGGAAATATCACGACATAAAAATTATAATTTTTGAGATTCAATGTATAGAATATGGACACACAAATAACAATACAACACGGTAATCATTACAATGCCTTGATTGAGCAAATTGCCGGTTTGTTGCAGCAGGGGCGCCAACGTGCCGCTTATGCGGTAAATACCGTTTTGGTGCAAACTTACTGGCAAATAGGGAAATATATTGTTGAGTTTGAGCAGGGTGGCTCGGAGAAATCCGAATACGGCTCAAATTAGTATCAGCGTGGCATTTTTTTTACTTGTGTCTCCGTTTTTCATTAACTGTTTCGTACAGCAGTCTGGCGAGTTTTGCCGGACTGCCTGCGCGGGAATTTATATGTATATCTGCTTTTTCGTAGTACGGACTTCGTTGCTGTAACGTGGAACGAATGTATTCTTTCAGTTCGTCCTGAGTTTTCCCCTGCAACAGTGGACGGCGGCTGTCGTTTTTGAGAGTCTGAAACAGATTTGCAGAACTTAATTTCAGATATACGGTAACGGCGTTGGCGTTCATTAAATCCATATTGTCGAGAAAACATGGCATACCGCCGCCGACAGAAATCACAGAATCGTTTTGTTCGATAATTTCTTCGAGCATTTGCCGTTCAAATTCGCGAAAACTTTTTTCTCCCAGTTCATGAAATATTTCAACTATGGATTTGCCGTTTTTTTCAACAATTTGACTGTCCGTATCAATAAACGGCAAATCCATTAATTTTGAAAGCATCAGTCCGAGCGAACTTTTGCCGCTGCCGGGCATTCCGACCAGTATTGTGTGTCTTTTGTTCATTCTGTTTAAAACGACTGCGTTACAGATGTTTTTTCCACTTTGCCTCCCAGCGGGGGATTAAGTTTGCTGACCTTTACTGTCAGTTTTTTTATGGCTGCAAATTCGTCGCGCAACGAATTTTTTATACGGCAGCATACATTTTCGAGCAAATTAGACGGAATGTTCATTTCTTTGCCAACAATATCGTAAACTTTCCTGTAATCAAGAGCGTCAACGATATTGTCCGACTCGGAAGCGTATTTCAGATCTGTTTCGATTTTGACGGAAACCAGAAAAGTATTTCCTTTTATTTTTTCTTCTTCGCAACAGCCGTGAAAGGCAAAAAATTCCATGTTTTCTATTTCAATTATTCCATTCATAATCAATAATCGTGTTCTACCTGTTCGATTTTCTTTTTAAGCATTTCCATTTTTTCTTCCTGAAGCACTTTTTTGTACTCAATCGGTAACACTTTTATAAAATGTTTTACGTAATTATTCCAGTCGTTAAGGATTTTTTTTGCGAGCGGACTTTGTGTATAACGTCCGTGCGCGGCAATAAGCGAGTACAGTTCTTCGTTGTCGGCTTTGTCTTCAATCAGCGAAAGTTCTACCATTTCCATATTGCAGAAGAAGTCGAAATTTTCGCTGAGATTAAGCACGTATGCAATTCCGCCGCTCATTCCTGCTGCAAAATTTTTTCCGCAGTCGCCAAGAACCACGACTCTTCCACCGGTCATATATTCGCAGCAGTGGTCGCCTGCGCCTTCGACGACTGCCGTTGCGCCGCTGTTTCGCACGCAAAATCGTTCTCCCGCTTTTCCGTTGATATAAACTTCGCCTGCCGTTGCTCCGTAAAGCAGCGTATTTCCGGCGATTATATTTTTTTCGGGGTCAAAGGAAACGCCTTTTGGTGGGACAACAATAATTTTCCCGCCCGACAAGCCTTTTCCCAGATAGTCGTTTGCTTCGCCTTCCAAATAAAAAGTTATGCCTCTGGCGAGAAACGCTCCGAAACTCTGTCCTGCCGAACCTTTGAATACGGTTGTTACCGTATCGTCGGGCATACCGGCGTTTCCGTACAGACGGGCAACTTCGCCCGAAAGCATTGCGCCTGTCGAACGGTTTGTGTTCGATATTGCGATTTCATTATGCGTCGGTTTGAGGCGAATGAGCGACGGTTTTGCATTTTCTATCAGCGTAGCGTCAAGAATGTCAGCAATTTTATGTTCCTGCGGAATTGTAAATCTTCTGTCGTTTTTAAGATTTCTGTCAAAATACAGCATCTTTGAAAAATCCAGCTTTCCGGTTTTTGGACTGTCTGTTTCTGCTTTTTCGATAAGATCGCTGCGTCCGATAATTTCGTCCATGCAGCGAAATCCCATGTTTGCCAGATGTTCGCGCACTTCCATTGCCAGAAATGTAAAGAAATTAATCAGATATTCGTGTTTTCCGGTGAAACGCCTGCGCAGTTCGGCGTCCTGAGTGGCGACGCCGACGGGGCAGGTGTTGAGGTGGCATTTCCGCATCATCACGCAGCCCAGCACTATGAGAGCGCTTGTGGCAAAACCGTATTCTTCGGCGCCGAGCAGAGCAGAAATTATAATGTCCTTACCGGTTTTCAGCTGTCCGTCGGTTTGCAGACGCACATATTTTCTCAAATCGTTTATAACCAGTATCTGCTGTGTTTCTGCCAGCCCGATTTCGCCGGGCATTCCAGCCCGATAAATCGAACTTATGGGGCTTGCTCCCGTTCCGCCTTCGCAACCGCTGATAACGATAACGTCGGCTTTGGCTTTGGCTACTCCTGCGGCAATTGTTCCCACGCCTGTTTCCGAAACCAGCTTCACGCTGATTCTTGCTAAGGGGTTTACGTTTTTCAAATCAAAAATAAGCTGCGCCAGATCTTCGATAGAATAAATATCGTGGTGCGGCGGCGGCGAAATCAACGATATTCCGGGAATGGAATGTCGCGTGGCGGCAATTATTTTATCCACTTTATAACCCGGCAGCTGTCCGCCTTCGCCGGGTTTTGCGCCCTGCGCTATTTTTATCTGTATTTCGTCGGCGTTTACAAGATATTCGGTTGTAACGCCGAAACGTCCCGATGCAATCTGTTTAATAGCGCTGCGCCTGTTCAGTCCGTCTTCGCCCGTGATGAAGCGTGCCGGATCTTCGCCGCCTTCGCCTGTATTGCTTTTTCCTTTTATTGTATTCAGCGCAATTGCAAGGGCTTCGTGAGCTTCTCTGCTGATAGAGCCGAATGACATTGCTCCCGACACGAAGCGTCTCAGTATATTTTCTACCGGTTCGACTTCGGATATGTCAATCGGATTTGTTTTGTATTTCAAAAAATCGCGGAAGAAAACAGGTTTGGGCTTGTTATCAACCGCGTTTGTATATTCCTTGAACTTTGCATATTCGCCAGTTCTTGTCGCTATCCGCAGTTTGGAAATGGTTTCGGGATTCCATGCATGGATTTCACCGTCTTTTCGGAATGTATAAATGCCTTCGTTGTGAAGATTTTCGGGTAATTTTTCAGAACCGAATGCTTTTGAATGTCTAACAAGAGCGTCGGCAGCAACTTCTTCTATACCGATTCCTCCGATGCGCGAACTCATGCCTTTGAAATAGCTGTCGAGAAATTCTTTTCCCAGCCCCATTGCTTCGAATATCTGAGCGCCGCGATAGCTTCGCAGAGTAGAGATTCCCATTTTTGACATTATTTTGAACAGCCCTTTGCGCACGGCTTTGATGTAGTTTTTTTCGGCGGTTGCAAAGTCGTTGCGTATTTCTCCGTTTGCAGCCAGTTCGTCGATAATTGAAAATACCATGTACGGATTTACCGCTGTTGCTCCGAAACCGAAAAGCAGCGCAAAGTGCATTACCTCGCGGGCTTCGGCAGTTTCGACAATCACGGCAATCTGCATTCTTTTCCGTATGGATATTAAATGATGGTGTACGGCTGATACTGCTAAAAGCGAAGGTATTGCAGCTTTTTTAGCGTCAACATGTCTGTCGCTCAGAATAATGTAGTTATATCCGTCGCCAACAGCATTTTCGGCTTTGCTGCAAAGCTCGTCAAGCGCGGTTTTCATACCTTCCGCGCCTTTTTCGGCGTCGAAAACCATCGGAAGTTTCAAGGCTCTGAAACCTTTGTATCCGAGATTTGCCAGCAGGTCAAGGTCAATGTTATTGATTACCGGAGTACCAAGTTTCACCATTTTACACAGGTCTGACGAAGGTTCGAGCAGGTTTGTGTCCTGCCTGCCAATGTAGAGCGAAAGCGACATTACAAGTTCTTCGCGTATCGGGTCTATTGGCGGATTTGTTACCTGCGCAAAAAGTTGTCTGAAATAATTATACAGTAATTGGGGTTTTTCTGAAAGCGCTGCCGGAGGCGTGTCGTTTCCCATTGAGCCTACCGGTTCTTTCGATTCCATCGCCATCGGAACAATTATACGCTCTATGTCTTCTTTTGTATATCCAAAAGCCTGCAAAAATTCGCGATGACTGTTTACGCGCTGTTTTACAACCCGTCCCGACGAAATATCGGACAGTATTATTCTGTTTTTTGCAAGCCATTCCTTGTAGGGATATGCGCCGGCAAGTTCTTCCTTCAATTCCGAGTCGTAATAAAGTTTGCCTTCGTGAGTATCAATCATCAGCATTTTACCGGGTTGCAGCCGTCCTTTTTCTTTAATGTCGGCAGCGTCGAAAGGTAAAACTCCAGCTTCGGACGCTATTACTATGGTATTGTTTTTTGTAATCAGGTAACGTGTTGGACGCAAGCCGTTTCTGTCCAGCATACCTCCGGCATACCGTCCGTCGGTAAACAGCAGCGTCGCCGGACCGTCCCACGGTTCCATTATTATGCTGTGATATTCGTAAAACGCCTTCAATTCGGGCGATATTGGGTTTTTGATATTCCAGCTTTCAGGCACCATCATGGCAAGAGCGTGCGGCAAAGTTTTTCCCGACATTACAAGATATTCAAACACGTTGTCGAAAGAGGCGCTGTCGCTCATGCCTTCCTGTACGACGGGGAAAATATCGTTCATTTCGCCAAATTCCGGCACATGCAGAATACTTTCGCGAGCCTGCATCCAGTTTCGGTTTCCGCGAATGGTGTTGATTTCTCCGTTGTGTCCGAGCAGACGGAATGGCTGAGCCAAATCCCATGTAGGGAAAGTGTTGGTACTGAACCGCGAATGAACCAGAGCCAGACCGCTGGTAAAATACGGGTCGCTCAAATCGGGATAATATTCGCGCAACTGCAAGGAGGTCAGCATACCTTTATATATAATGCGCTGCGACGACAGACTTGCGATATAAAAATCATGACTGCCGATTTCGGCAATCTGCGCTATTTTTTTCTCAATTTTTTTCCTGACGACGTACAGTTTCAATTCCAGCCTGTCTGTCGGTTCTTTGCTGACAACATATATCTGTTTGATGTCCGGTTCCGACATTCTCGAAATTTCGCCCAGAATATCGGAATTGACCGGAACGTCTCTGCACCTTAACATGGCAAGACCTTCGTCCGACAGGGTCGATTCGATTATATTCAAGCACAATGACGACAGTTTTCTGTTTTTAGGCAAAAACACCAGCCCCGTACCGTATTTTCCAAGTTCGGGAACCGGAACGCCTTTAAGCAGCGTAAATTCATGAGGAATCTGCAAAGTAATACCCGCTCCGTCGCCTGTTTTTTTGTCGGCGCTTTCGGCTCCGCGATGCAGCATGTTTTCAAGAATAAGCAAAGCCCTGTCAACAATGTCGTGCGATTTGTCGCCGCTGATATTTGCCAAAATTCCAACTCCGCACGAATCGTGCTCAAAATCTCTCTCGTACAAGCCTTCGTGTACCATGTTTTCAAAAGAATCTTTTTTCATCAAATTATTACCAATAATTCAGTACCAAAAATTTTATTTTTACAAAAAAACTACTTTGACTGCAAGCCATATTATTGATTACCAGCCATAAATACATTAATTATGTGTTACAATATTAAAAAAAAAAACATTAACTGCGAAATTGTATGCAGTTAAAATTCAAAAATGATTACAAACTGCTGATTTTAAGCATATCCTGTAAACCGTTTTTTTACTGTTCGCGCCCGAACTTTTTCATAAAAAATCGTTGAAATTCAAAAAAAATATTTACAACCTATTGCAATGACAAAATAAAGTTGTACCTTTGCACCCGATTTTATTCAGGGTCTCGTAGCTCAGTTGGATAGAGCAACAGCCTTCTAAGCTGTGGGTCGCAGGTTCGAATCCTGCCGGGATCGCAAATAACATTGATTAGCAGTATTTTATACAATTGTCTTGAATATTGATAAATTCAGGTTTAAAACAAAAAAACAGCGCTTTCGATAATTCTACTAACGCTGTCTGTTTATTTTTTTTTATTCTGACTAAATCTGTTTGCCTGCACGTAAAAAAGCGGGCTGCATAAATGAATTATTCGTTCAGAACAAGTCGAAAGCCCAGATTTATGCCGCGATAACCGGGTGAATATCCGTCGCGAAAGGCTGTTCGGCAGTACGACGCGCCGTAATCCCAGCTGCCGCCGCGAATTACGCGACTCGAACAGTTGCTGTCATGACAGTCTTCGCACCATTCCAATACGTTACCCGTCATATCGTAAATACCCAAAAGATTGGGTTTTTTTGTGCCAACCTGATGCGTCTGCTCGTTGCTGTTATCCCAATACCATGCAACCTCGTCAATAACGTCGCTGCCCGAATATTCGCAGGAGCCTTGTGAATTGCCGTTTTTTGCCGCATATACCCATTCAGTTTCTGTCGGAAGCCGGTAATTTCGCCCTGTTTTTGAGTTCAGGTCGCTGATAAATGTTTTTATGTCGTCCCATGAAACATTTTCAACAGGACAGTCGCTGCAACCGGCAAAATGCGACGGATTATCGTTCATTACAGAATACCACTGCGCCTGTGTAACCTCGTATTTGCCGATATAAAAACCGTCTTGTGCGTCGTCTCCCGCTACATAAACCATTACTATGCCGTCGGGACTCCAGACTTTGCCGCTTTCGTCGTTTTTACTGCTGCTCGACGACGAGGTGTTGCACGACGGAAGAGCGTCAACGTGTTCTCCAAACAGTCGGGCGACAACGTCTTCCGACATTTTTACCAGCGAAGGCATGTCCTTTATGTCGTACTTTACATCAGCAAATTCGACTGCTTCCATAAGACCGGCGTCAACCAGTCGGGCAGAAATATACTTTTCTCCAAAGGCTTCTACAATCTCTGCCACGCAAATAAAATTAACTCCCAGTTCTTTTCCCAATTCTTCTGCACGGCTGTCGTCGATACTACCAGACCCGTAACGGTTTTGCTCTTTCTGCTGTATTGCATTAATGGCGTCCGTCCGTTCTACGGCGCTGTATTTACCGTTTTTAACAATCGCCTGTACCAGTTTTGCACCGATAACTTTATTAATATTGTCATCGGCGCCGCCGGTTACATATACGGCGACTTTCTTTTTTTCTTTAAGCGGCGAGCTTTCCTGACACGCAACCATACATGCGCACACTGCCGCAAACATTAAAATCAATCTCATTTTCATTCTCATTCTCATATATTTTCAACTATAATTTTTATTTTTTTTATATGGATTTGCCTGTTATGACAAATCTGTTCAACCCTATTATATTAATTTATCAATAAAATTCAATTATTCGTTATTAATTAACAAAATACATTAATTAATTGTATTTTTTGTTCCTTTACAGTTTTATTACAGATGGCAGTGTATGTAATGGACTGCATTTGTGTGCGTCAGCAAATATTTTGTCAAATATTTTACAATTATAATTAATACACTTTATAATCATTTGACACAAATTTAATTTTTGCAAAAGTACATTTTTTTTTTGATATACAATTTCTTTTAATTCAGCCTCAGTTTTATTCAGGGAATGGAACAGATATGCGTAAAGGCTGTAAATGTGTGTGTTAGTAAAATTTTTCACCAAATGTTTCATGATAACAGTTGACATACTTTAGAATCATTTAACACAAATTTAATATTTTTTACAGCAAAAAATAACTTTACATGCAAATTTTATATCGAAAAAACATAAATTAAACCGTATAAAATTGTATAAATTATACGAATTAGGGGTTGCAAATGGTTTTTTAGCCCAAAAAATGGGCTTAATTTTCATAACCGCATACAAGCAAGGGATTGCAACCCCTTGTTAAGCCGAAGGCAACGCTATCGCTCGCCTGCGGATATGAGAATTATGTCCAAAGAGGACATTTTTACTCCTGATTTGCATAATAGAGTTTATATAAATTAAATTTTGCATATTCCGTGCGCGTGCGTACCTTTGTAGCCATGAAATATATAGAATATAAAGACAACGAAAAGAAGTTCCGCGCTCTGACGGGACTTTCGCA
>JAIROW010000042.1 GCA_031257315.1 Prevotellaceae bacterium | reverse complement strand
TCATTTTCGTAAGTCAGCTTATCGTTTTCATAAGTCAGCTTATCATTTTCATAAGCCAGCTTATCATTTTCATAAGTCAGCTTATCGTTTTCATAAGCCAGCTTATCATTTTCATAAGTCAGCTTATCGTTTTTGAATGAGCCGTTATAATTCACACAGAACCGGTTATTGTTTTCAAATTTTGTCATGCAAAAAAAATTATACTTTGTTTGACTGTACGTAACATTATTTATTTAATTGCACCACTATCTTTCTCTGAATTTTACCGAGCCACAGTATGCCTGTATTCGACGAGCATTTTTCCGCTTTCGGATATGCCTGTCAGTTTAACTGGTACTATTTTTCCTGCAAGATTTCTGTCGGCTGGCGTTTCTACTCTGATGTAGTTTTTTGTAAATCCATACATTAAGCCGTTTTTTACGGGCGTTTCAAACAGAACTTCTTCGTCTCTGCCGATGTTTTCGAGGTAGAACTGCCGGTGAAATCTGCCGCACATCGAGGCAAGATGTTTTGCGCGTATGTTTATTGTTTGACTGCTGACTTTGTTTGACATGGCTGCGCTTGCAACGTCGGAACGCTCGGAGTATGGAAAGACGTGCAGATATGCGGGTTCTGTTTTTTCGAGCAGGTCGCACGTATCGGCAAAGTCCTCGTCGGTTTCGCCTGGAAAACCGGCAATTACGTCTATTCCAAAAAATGTATGCGGATTTTTTGTTCTCAGCAATTCTATTTTTTTAACAAATAGTTCGCCGAGATACCTGCGACGCATGAGTTTCAGAATTTTGTCGCTTCCCGATTGCAGCGGAATATGGTAATGAGGCATGAATTTTGCGGACGATGACGTAAATTCGACAATTTCGTCGGTCAGCAGATTTGGTTCTATCGACGAAATTCTGTATCGTTCTATACCGTCCACGCCGTTAAGCGCTTTCAGCAGGTCTATAAATTTTTCGTTTCCCGAACGTCCAAAGTCGCCGATGTTTACTCCTGTCAGTATAATTTCACGGACTCCTTCCGACGATATTTTTTCTGCGTTTTCGACAATCGAATCAATGCTCGGATTTCTGCTTTTTCCTCTTGCCATCGGGATAGTGCAGTATGAGCAGCTGTAACTGCATCCGTCCTGCACTTTCAGAAACGAGCGCGTTCTGTCGCCATACGAAAATGCCTGAAAAAAGCTGTCAACTCCGTTTATTTCGCACGAAAACATGCGTGTTTCGCCCTTGCCCGAAATGTTGTTTACATATTCGAACAGTTTGCCTTTTGCGTCGGCGCCGATAACCATATCGACGCCCTCTATCGAAGCGATTTCTTCGGGTTTTAGCTGTGCGTAGCATCCTGTAACGGCAATAATTGCGTGCGGCGACTGGCGAATAAATTTGCGAATTGTCTGCCTGCATTTTCTGTCCGACTGTTCTGTTACCGAGCATGTATTGATTACATACACGTCGGCGGGCAGCGAACAGTCGATGCGTTCAAAGCCGTTGTCGGTAAAAACTCTTGCAAGAGCCGACGTTTCTGCAAAGTTAAGTTTGCAGCCAAGAGTATAAAATGCTACCGTTTTACGTTCGTTCATGCCTGTCCGCCGTAAATTTTGCCTTTGAGCGTCGCCTGCGTGCAGTCCGTTATTTTTATTTTGACTGTGTCGCCGATTTTGCAGCCCGATTTTGGAAAAACAACCATATTGTTCTGAGGCGTTCGTCCGCACAGATCTTCGTTTGAGCGTTTCGATACATCTTCAACCAGAACTTCGACCACCGAACCGATATGTTTCCGGTGGCTTTTAAGCGACAGTTCGGCTTGCAGAGCGATTACTTCGGTCAGTCTTTCAATTTTTTTCTTTTCGGGAACGTCGTCTTCAAACATGCGGGCAGCTTTTGTGTTCGATCTTTCGGAATATTTGAACATGTATGCAAAATCGAAAGCCACCTCTCGCATCAGCGAAAGCGTATCGCGGTGGTCTTTGGCTGTTTCTCCGCAGAAACCGGTAATAATATCGGTCGAAATGGCGCAGTCGGGCAGTATTTTCCGTATCTTTTCAATCCTGTGGAGATAATCTTCCCGCGTATATTTGCGGTTCATTCTTTCCAGCACTTCCGTGCTTCCCGACTGTACGGGCAGATGTATGTAATTGCATATATTGCTGTAACGGCTCATTGTTTCCAGCGCCTCGTCGGTCATATCCTTCGGGTGTGAAGTCGAAAAGCGTATCCGCATATTGGGAAATGTTTCGGCTACGGATTGCAGCAAACGTGCAAAATTAACGTTCCCGTATTTGTACGAATCGACGTTTTGCCCCAGCAGCGTAATTTCCCTGTATCCCTTACGCGACAGGCTGAGTATCTCATCAATTACCGTTTCGGGATTTCGGCTTCGTTCAACGCCTCTTGTGTATGGCACGACGCAAAACGAGCAGACATTGTTGCAGCCTCTCATTATGGAGATAAACGCCGACACGCCGGTTTTGTCCATACGCACGGGGCTGATGTCGGCGTATGTTTCTTCGCGCGAAAGTAAGACATTTATACCTTTCTGTCCTCTTTCGGTCTGTTCGAGCATGTCCGGCAATTTTCGGTAAGCGTCCGGACCGGCAACAATATCGACCGTATTATTTTCGAGCAGCGTTTCCTTCAACCGTTCAGCCATGCAGCCAATTACTCCGACGGTAAGGTCTCGCCGTCTTTTTTTCTCGACTTTGAAACATTCGAGTCTTCCCCAGATTCGCTGCTCTGCATTGTCGCGCACCGAACAGGTATTTACTAAAATAACATTTGCTTCGCCAATATCTTTTGTAATTGAATATCCAGCTTTCTGCATGATTGCGGCGACCACTTCGCTGTCGTTCACATTCATCTGACAGCCATAAGTTTCGATATACAGTTTCGGTCTGTATCCACTGTAATAAAGCGGTTTTAATGATTTGAAAATATCTTTTTTCAGTTCTGACATAATTCAAAATTTACTGTTGCAAAATTACATTAAACTGTTGAATTTCCAAAAATAAGCAAAAAAAACATGACATTTGGCGTTTGTTGCAGACGCCAAAACAGTTCTGTTCAAAAAATTCAAAGCAGTCCCATTTTTTGTTTCCAGTTTTCAAAAAACGCTGGATTATTGATACTTAAAGCATTGTCGGAAACAGAAAGGAAAACCTGTATTGTAGAGCCTGTCGCCGCAAGTCGGTTTGTTGTTTTGTTGAATATTCGGTATTTAAAAATAGCTTTTGCCGACGGAGTATTCCAGAATGTGATTTCCGCAAGCGCCTCGTCGCCGTATCTGAGCGACGATTTGTAGTCGCAGCTTAGCGAAACAAGCGGCATATAATAACCGTTTGAAAAAACGTCGAGATAGGTTATTCCGTACATATCGCCGAAGGCTTCTCTTGCATCTTCAAAATAGCGGATATAATTTCCGTGCCATACGACAGACATACTGTCGGTTTCGCTGAATCGCACTTTTATTGCGACGTTTGTTTTGAGTTGTGTTTCTACGGCTTTCTTCATTTTTGTGAATTTATTTTTATTACGCCGTCATCAACAGACTGTTTGTGTAAATCTGGGCTGTACAGTTCAGTCTGTTTCATTCCGACATCAATTCTTCGACGGCTTTTTTGAATTTTTTGCCTCTGTCTTCATAATTTTTAAAGAGATCGAAACTTGCACATGCAGGCGACAGCAGTACCGTATTGTCTGGTTCGGCAAGTTCAAACGCTTTTGTAACGGCAATTTTTGCCGAACGTGTTTCGACAATTACCGGCACTATCGGTTTGAAATTTTCTATTATTTTCGTATTATCAACTCCAAGACAGACAATTGCCCGCACTTTTGCTTTCACAAGTTCAAAAAGCGGCGAATAATCGTTTCCCTTGTCTGTGCCGCCGACAATCCATATAATTTTTCCATGCACGCTTTCCAGAGCATACCATGCGGAATTTACGTTTGTAGCTTTTGAATCGTTAATAAATTCGACGCCTTTAACTTTGCCGAGTTTTTCGAGCCGGTGTTCGATGCCTTTAAATCCAACAAGGCTGGCTCGTATTACGGAATTGCTGATATTCAGAATTTTACCGGCAATAGCCGTTACCATCGAATTGTAAACATTGTGTTTGCCGTTCAGCGAAAGGTCGTCTATCAGTATTTGAAATTCGGAATAGTTGTAGTTTGCAATAATCTTGTTTTCAAACACATAAGCTCCGTCTTTTTCTATAATTCTGGTTTGCGTAACCGGCAGCATTTTTGCTTTCAGAACAATTTTTTTCAGATTGCCCATAGTTATTTCGTCGTCGGAACAGAATATAAAGCAATCTTCGCTGCGCATGTTTTGCGTGATTTTAAATTTTGAATTTATATAATTTCGCGTATCGTAATTATATCTGTCAAGATGGTCGGGGGTAATGTTCAGAAGTACGGCAATATCGGCTTTGAAACCGTACATGTCGTCAAGTTGAAAGCTGCTGATTTCAAGCACATAATAGTCGTAATTTTCTGTTGCAACCTGATAGGCATAACTTTTACCGATGTTTCCTGCAAGTCCGACGTTAAGTCCTGCGTTTTTCAACAAAAAATAAATCAGCGACGATGTGGTAGTTTTGCCGTTGCTGCCTGTTATACATATTTTTTTTGCATTGCAGTAGCGTCCAGCAAATTCGATTTCTGATATTACCGGTATGTTTTTTGCTCTGATTTCGCGCATTACCGGAATGGCTTCGGGTATTCCCGGACTTTTTATTATTTCATCGGCGTTTAATATAAATTCGTGAGTATGACCTCCTTCCTCGTATGGAATATTATATTTTTTCAATATGCCGACATATTCGGGTGTGAGTGTTCCATTATCGGACAGAAACACATCAAATCCCTTCTGTAAAGCCAGTACCGCCGCACCCGTTCCGCTTTCTTTTCCTCCAAGCACTACAATCCTTTTCATATTCAGCATTAATATAAAAAACGGCGCAAATGTATATTTTATATTGTAAATATACAAAAAAATTTATTAACAGCCGGCAAATTCAACCGGTTTATGTCGAAATTATCGCATACGCGACAGCTGATTGCTGCCGTAAAACACAGAAATAAACGAAGCCGTGCAGCCGATAAAAAACACCGAAACAGTTACGGCAAGTATATCCGACAAAAGTACCTGCACGGGATATGCGCTGACCAGCATGTTGTTGCCCGGAAGTTTAAGCAAACCGCAATACTGCTGTAAAAAGCAGATTGCAAGCCCGACTGTCAGACCGGCTGCAATGCCGATAACGGTAATTGACAGTCCAACCGACAGAAATATGTTCTTAATCAGGCTGCCGGTAGCGCCCAGACTTTGAAGCGTCGCAATATCCGCTTTTTTTTCGGTCATCAGCATTGACAGCGAACCGGAAATGTTGAACGAAAGTATTATGACAATCAGCATGAGTATTGCATACACAATGAGTTTCTCCGATTTCATCATTCTGTAAACAGTTTCGTTTTGCATAAAACGTGTTTTTACAGACATTTCGTCGCCTGCAATTTTTTTAACGGCTCTGGCAGCGGCGTCAACATCTGTTTCGTGTTTAAGTCTGATTTCGATGGCGGAAGCCTGAGATTCGCGTTCCAGCAGTTCTCTGACAAATTCGATTGGCGCAAAGGCATACATATCGTCAAAATGTTTTTCGACTTCAAATATTCCTGAAAAGCATACGCCCATCGTATTCAGCGAGTTTGCGGGGTTGCCGGTTGACAGAACTGCGTTGCGTTTCGGAACATAAACAAGTATCGGATTTTCGTTAACGGGGTTGAAAATGCCGAGTTTTGCCGCAACTCCGTAGCCCAGAACAAGCGAAGGACAGTCGCCAAGATAGGTTTTAAATTCGCCCGCATATATCGAATTTCCGATTGAAGCGTTTGTTTCGTAGTTGCTGGAAACGCCTCTTATAAAGGCGATTGTCTGTTTGTCGCCGCATTTGAGCAAAACATTCTCTTCGAGAACGGGCGAAACTTTTTCAACTCCGACAATCATTTCCATTTCCCTGATTTTAGCGCTGTCAACAACAAAAGTTTTTCCCTGTTTTGGAACGACTTTGAGTTCGGGGTCAAAAACAACAAAAATCGAATGTGTTAAATTTTCAAAACCGTTAAAAACCGACAGCACAATAATCAGAGCCGCCGTCCCGCATATCACTCCAACGAAGCTGATATGCGATACCATATTTATAATGTTCAAAGTTTTTTTTGAACGTAAATACCTTAAAGCCACAAACAAAGACGTATTCATAAAAACAGTCCGACCCGAATGTCGGTAAATTTTAAATTCCGCAAAATTAACATATTTTTCTTTAACCGATGCGGGAAAGTGAAAGTGCAGGGTAAATCAAAATTGTCGCATCGCTTTATACTCCTTGAATTTAAAGAAGTCAATACCTTATACTAAACCGCTATTATAATAGAGTTTATGTAAAATTAATTGAGTATATACTGGCTGAAAGCCAGAATTTTCATAACCGTATGTCGTTTGACATACGGACAAACATAATCCCAAATAACTGGCTGAAAGCCAG
>JAIROW010000041.1 GCA_031257315.1 Prevotellaceae bacterium | reverse complement strand
TCGTATATTGCTGATTATTAACCGGAAAGAAAAAAATAATGAGACAGGTACATTATTTTGCAAAATTGGTGCAAGGTGCAAGTGTATCTATATATAGATACTTGCACCTTGCACCAATGATAAATAGTTGATAATCAGCACTAAATAAAAAGTTGTTTTATCGAAAAAAAGGGCGTATCTTTGTCCCGAAGTTTTATGTAGACATGGGCTGGACAGATGCAGTCAAAAACGGCTTGAAAATCCGCCCCAAATCGTACCCCATAAAACAAAATAAAAGTATAAAACGCTGTTTTAAAGCAGTTTATTTGAGAATATACACGCCCCGAAGGGACAAAATTTTCATAACCGCAGGCGAGCGATAGCGTTGCCTGCGGCTAAAAACGACAACAACCGACTGCCTGAAAGGCAGAACTCTATCGCAAAAGCATTAAAGTTTTGCCTTTCAGGCAAAGATGAGAACGACTGTGCTACCACATACCGCGCTTCGCTTGTTTGCGGTTATGAAAATTTAGCCCATTCGGGCTGAAAAATTAGAGTTTAGATATTACTTATGCGAATCAGGAGTTAAAATGTCCCGAAGGGACAAAATTTTCATAACCGCAGGCGAGCGATAGCGTTGCCTGTGGCTAAAAATGACAACAACAGACTGCCTGAAAGGCAGAACTCTATCGCAAAAGCATTAAAGTTTTGCCTTTCAGGCAATGATGAGAACGACTGTGCTACCGCAAACAAGCAAAGCGCGGTTTGCGGTTATGAAAATTTAGCCCATTCGGGCTGAAATAACGTTTGCAACCATTGATTCGCATTATTTACAATTGACAATTGATATGTAGAGACGCCCAAACTGGGCGTCTCTACAAAGCCACGCAGCATTGACTGTAAAGATAATTGATAAAAGCAGACGAGCTTTTGACAATTGTCAATTGTCAATTAGCCATTCAGCGAGAGCCGTTCAAAAATTATTTTGCAAAACAAAAAAACGTGGTTAATTTTGCACTCGTTTTGTATAGTAATAAACAGTATAAAGTTATGTATAACAGTAAAATTTATTATTGCATGGGGGTGAATCTCGATGAAACAGAGAAAGCCATAAAATCCCAGAGTTTAAAAACAGTAGAATATGTAGGCGAAGCTACCGGAGCCAGAACGGGTTGCGGCGGCTGTCATGTTGATATTCAGGAAATTTTAGACAGGGTAAATTCATAATATCAGAACAATGAATAAACAATTGATAGAAACTAACGACGTTGTTGTCCGTTTTTCGGGAGATTCGGGCGACGGTATGCAACTTACCGGAACTCTTTTTGCCGATGCTGCCGCATTTTCGGGAATGGGTATTTCGACATTTCCCGATTTTCCAGCCGAAATTCGCGCCCCACAGGGAACGATTGCAGGAGTATCGGGTTTTCAGGTGCATATCGGCGGCGGCGAAATAAAAACGCCGGGCGATTTTTGCGACGTGCTTGTCGCCATGAATCCTGCCGCGCTGAAATCAAATGCAAAATGGACAAAACCGGCATCGACGGTTATTGTGGACGTCGATCTGTTTGTCGAAAAAGAATTTGAAAAGATTGGTCTGAAAAGCGACGACGATATTTTTGCCATGCTCAACCTGAGCGACAGACATATTATCTGTGCGCCAATTTCGACGCTGACAAAAGAATGTCTTGCCGGTTTCGACGTCGATAACAAAACAAAACTGCGCAGCAAAAACATGTTTGCGCTTGGAATATGTTTTTACCTTTTCAACCAGCCGTTAGTACACGCCGAAAAGTATTTTGAGAAAAAATTTGCGAAAAAGCCGCAGTTTATCGAAATAAACAAAGTTGTAATTAACGGCGGATATAACTATGCCGCCAACATACAGGCTATTCCAAATACATACAGGGTGAAAAAGACCGGTTTGCCAAAGGGAACATACAGAAACATCACGGGAAATCAGGCAACGGCATGGGGCTTGATTGCCGCTTCCGAAAAGTCGGGGCTGCCGCTGTTCTGCGGTTCATACCCCATAACTCCGGCAACAGGCATACTCGAAGAACTTGCCGCAAGAAAAGATCTGGGCGTGAAAACCCTTCAGGCAGAGGACGAAATTGCGGGCATCTGTACGGCAATTGGAGCGGCATTTGCCGGAAACCTTTCCGTTACAACTACTTCCGGACCAGGTCTGTCGCTAAAATCCGAAGCTCTGGGTTTGGCAGTGATGACTGAACTGCCGCTGGTTATTGTCGATGTTCAGCGCGGCGGACCGTCAACAGGTTTGCCCACCAAACCCGAACAGTCCGATCTTGCTCAGGCGCTCTGGGGACGCAACGGCGAATGTCCGCTGATTGTAATGTCGGCGCAGTCGCCTGCCGACTGTTTTGAAAAAGCTTTCAGGGCGGCAAAACTTGCGATGGAACACATGACTCCGGTCATTCTGCTCAGCGACGGTTTTATTGCAAACGGTTCCGAGCCGTGGATTATTCCAAACATGTCCGACTTCCCCGCCATTGTTCCGCCTCTGGTTGCCGAAGGAACGGAGGGTTATATGCCGTATCTCAGAGACGAAGAACGTCTGGCAAGAAGATGGGCTGTACCGGGTACAAAAGGGCTGGAACACAGAATCGGAGGTCTTGAAAAGGATTTCATAAAGGGAAGTCCGACCACCGACCCCGAAAATCATCAAAAGATGGTAAACATCAGAGCCGAGAAGGTTGCAAGAGTGGCAAAATATATTCCCAAACAGGAAATTATCGGAAATCCGGCAGGAAAACTGCTCGTCGTCGGCTGGGGCGGAACATTCGGACATCTTTATACGGCTGTTGGCAAAATGCAGGAAGAAGGCAAAGACATTGCTCTTGCCCACTTTTCGCACATAAATCCGCTGCCCGAAAACACGGAAGAAATACTGCGCAGTTATCAGAAAATAATTGTGTGCGAACTTAATTCGGGACAGTTTGCAAACTATCTCCGAATGAATTTTCCGAATATCAGTCTTTTGCAGTATAACAAAGTACAGGGACTGCCCTTTACGGTAACAGAACTTGTTGCAAAATTCAACGAAATAATTGACAGTCTATAAATCTAATTTTTAATTTTTAATTGATAATAATATTATGTCCGAATATATATCGCAGGATTTTAAAAGCGACCAGGAAGTAAAATGGTGCCCCGGATGCGGAGACTACGCTATTCTTGCAGCCGTTCAAAAAGCGTTGCCCGAAGTTGCCCGACAGCTCAACTACGAAAAAGAACGCTTCACGTTTGTTTCAGGCATCGGCTGCTCGTCGCGTTTCCCCTATTATGTCAACACCTACGGTTTTCACGGCATACACGGCAGAGCGTCGGCAATAGCAACAGGCGTCAAGGTCGGTAATCCGAAACTCAGCGTATGGCAAATCACCGGCGACGGCGACGCGCTGGCAATCGGCGGCAACCATTTCATACACGCCGTAAGAAGAAATATCGACATCAACATTATCCTTTTCGACAACCAAATATACGGATTGACAAAAGGGCAGTATTCGCCAACTTCGCGGCTTGGAACGGTAACAAAAACCTCGCCCTACGGAACGGTCGAACACCCGTTTGTACCGGGCGAAATCGTTCTTGGCGCACGCGGAACATTCTTCGCCCGCACGCTGGACATCGACGTAAAACTGACAGCCGAATGTCTGGTTGCATCGGCTAAACACAACGGAACTTCGGTAACAACCGTGCTGCAAAACTGCGTGATTTTCAATGACGGCACTCACAAAGCATACGCCGATAAAAGCGTAAGAGACGAACACACAATAGTTCTAAGGCACGGCGAACCGATGATTTACGGCAAAGACCGCGACAAAGGACTGGTTATAGACCACGAAAATCTCAGGCTGAAATCGGTGAAAATAGGCGAAAACGGAATTACGGAAAAAGACATTTTAGTACACAACATGGAAAATCCGAACCCCGGTATCCACATGATGCTTGTAAACATGAAATTTCCAGACCTGCCTGTTGCACTCGGCGTTATTCGCGCCGTCAAAGATTCTACATACAATAAAAATGTATGCGAACAGATAGAGCGTAGCCGCCGGCATCCGATATACGCAACTGTGGACGCTCTGCTTAGAAGCGGAGAAACATGGACAGTAGAGTAACTAAAATTTGAGACGGATAAATAAATTATTCCGTCTCAAATTTGTCTTGAACCGCGATTTTATTGAGATTATTAAGATTTTCAGGATTTGTTTAATCCGTTAAAATCGCGGTTCAAGATTATATGTACTGACAATTTATCCGTCTCTTTTACCTGTACGACAAAATTGACAATTGACAATTGACAATTGTCAATTATCAATTGTCAATTACATATCGTCAATTGTCAGCTGCACGCTGGAGGAGTCCGGTTTATCCTGAGAATCTGTATCGGTGTATGATGACGACGGTAAAATATTCTCTTCACTGTCTTCGACTTCGCGCTCCAGCGGTTCGATGAACTTTACGCTGTCGGCTTCGCGATTTGTAAGCCGTCGCCCCTTGCCTCGCGGACTTTTTGGAGCAATGAGTTTTTCCACGTCAATATATTCGTCGGGCAACAGCGAATGTTTTCCCTTAAATTTGATTTCGATTTGCGGGTATTTGTCGTCCGACAGTTCGACAATGGTGCAGTTTTCGTCAATAAACCGTTCCCTGTCCATTGACCTGTCAAAGACAATCCGTTTGATATAATACTGATTTTGCTCCGTGTCGAAATATACAAGTGTAAAAACTTTGTTCTGATTCAGTTTTTCGATTAACAGAATATCGTCTTCGTAACGGTTTACAAGGTCGTATGAAGTTGTATAGTAAAAACCCTGCTTTGTCAGCACCAGAATTTTGTCGTCGCCGACAAATTCGCCGAGATACAGTCCTTTGTTTTCGCTGTTAAGTTTGTTAGTGTCGTGGTCGAGCCATATTTGATGACCGCCGAGCGTCGATTCGCCTTTTTCTTTCAGCACGATTTTGTGAATAGAATATTTGCTCAGTATCACGCCAATTGAATTTCTGCCTCTGACTGGCTGGAGCGAGAAATCGACTTCTTCTATCAGTTTTTTCATTCTTGGGCGCGGTTTAAGGAATACTTTCAATCTTTCGGCTTCTCCGTTGGGGTTTCCGCTGAAATGCAGTATCTGCGAGCCGGTAGTTCCCTTTGTTGCGTCGTATTCCTTGTCGCGCATCAGTCCCGTAACGTTGAAACGTTTGATAAATATTGCGCCGTTTTTCCCGTCGCGGAAAATCATGTTGTAAATTGTTCTCAGGTCGTTGCGTCTGAATACGTTTATGTAAATGATGTCTTTGTCGAGAAACGCCTTTTCGCTGACTTTTGTCATTATGTATTTTCCGGTTCTGAAAAACACGATTATTTCGTCAATATCGGAACAGTCGCATATATATTCGGCATTTTCGTCGCGTTTAATATCGTATCCCACAAAACCCTCTTTTTTGTTTGCATACAGTTTACGGTTTGCAACAACCACCTGAGTAACGGAAATTATGTCGAAATTTCGGAGTTCGGTTTTCCGTTCTCTGCCTTTTCCGTATTTTTTCTTTATTCGTTTATAATAATCAATTGTATAGGCGGTCAAATTCGAGAGCGACTGTTGCGCTTCTTCGATTTTGTTTTCAACGTCTTTAATATGCTCGTCAGCTTTTTTGATGTCGAATTTCGATATTCGTCTGACCGGTTTTTCGGTAAGTTTCAGAATATCGTCGGCAGTTATTTCCCGTTTCAGCAACTGTCTGAAAGGCGCAAAGGCGGCGTCGATTGCGGCGAGCTGCGCTTCCCACGATACGGAGTCCTTTTCGAGTTCGCGGTATATCCGTTCTTCAAAAAATATTTTTTCGAGCGACGAATAGTGCCAGTCTTCTTCCAGTTCGGCGATGGCGATTTCCAATTCTCTGCCAAGCAGATACCTTGTCTGTTCGGTATTTGTTTTCAGAATATCCTTTACCGTAATAAATTCGGGTTTGTTGTTTCTGATAACGCAGGCATACACTGGGATAGACACTTCGCAGTCGGTAAAGGCATAAAGAGCGTCGATGGTAACGTCTGCCGAAGTTTCGGGGGGCAGATATATCAGAATTTCGACATTTCTGGCAGTATTGTCGTCAATTTTCTTTATCTTGATTTTACTCTTTTCGCTGGCTTTCACAATGGAGTCAATCAGTCCCGAAGTATTAAGTCCAAAGGGGATTTCGGTTATCGAAAGAGTTTTGCTGTCGATTTTCGATATTCTTGCCCGTACCTTCACCCTGCCGCCTCGGCGTCCGCGATTGTAGTAGTTGCAGTCGGCAAGTCCTCCTGTCGGAAAGTCTGGAAATATTTCAAAATCCTCGCCTTTGAGATATGCAATCGAAGCGTCGATAAGTTCGTTGAAATTGTGGGGAAGGATTTTTGAAGCAAGCCCTACGGCGATACCTTCCACGCCCTGTGTCAGCAAAAGCGGGAATTTCATCGGCAGGGTTATTGGCTCTTTGTTTCGACCGTCATACGAATCCATCCACTCCGTAGTTTTTGAATTGAAAGCCACTTCAATTGCAAACTTCGACAGTCGCGCCTCGATATATCGCGGAGCAGCAGCGCCGTCGCCGGTAAGAATATTTCCGAAATTACCCTGAGTTTCGATGAGCAGTTCCTTCTGACCGAGCTGTACCAAAGCGTCGCCAATAGAAGCGTCGCCATGCGGGTGAAACTGCATGGTAAAACCTATAATATTTGCGACCTTGTTAAACCGTCCGTCGTCAAGGCGCTGCATGGCGTACAGAATACGTCGCTGCACAGGCTTCAAACCGTCTTCGATATGAGGCACGGCGCGTTCAAGAATAACGTAGGACGAATAGTCGAGAAACCACTCCTTGAACATTCCCGACAAACTGTGTATCTGCACGTCTTTTATCAGACTGTCATACTTTCCCGTTTTTTCAGATTCTTCCGATATAATTTCATCGCCCGCAAAAGAGGCTTCGCTTACAGGAGCGTCTTCGTCGCGATTTTCCGTATAATTCTCTCCATCAAACTGTTCTGCCATCGTTCAGATTAATTTATTTAATAATAAAACGCGCCAAAATTAGAAAATAAAAATGAAATGAAAACTTTTTTTTGTCTTTTACTATTGTAAACATGCAGTAATCACAATCTTGAACATCAAAATTTGCAGATTTGAGACCGGCGACAAAATGTCTGTAAATCGACAATTCATTCGTAAATATCTGTAAAATTCGTGTTATCCGTGCGCTTTTTTGGACATCTGCAACAGAACATTTTAAACATATCTCTTTAAAACACTGTACTTATAATGCTGAAAATCGCCGGTTTCGTGAATAAAAATTTGTTGTTACAAAAACTTTTGTAACTTTGTCCCCAAAATATTATATATTATAATATGTACGGAGAGTTTAAGAATTATTTATCGAATGAGCTTTCGATTATCGAAGAATCGGGACTGTATAAAAAAGAAAGAATAATATGCTCGCCCCAGTCGGCTGAAATACAGGCTGGCAACAGGTCTGTTCTGAATTTCTGCGCAAACAATTATCTCGGCTTGTCAAATTCGCCGCGACTTGTCGAGGCTGCGAAAAAAGCAATGGACATACGCGGTTTCGGAATGTCGTCGGTCAGGTTTATCTGTGGAACACAGGATATTCACAAAGAACTGGAAAGCGCTGTCAGCAAATATTTTAAAACCGAAGATACAATTCTTTACGCCGCCTGTTTCGACGCCAACGGCGGAGTGTTTGAACCCTTGTTTTCGGAAGAAGACGCAATTATTTCCGATTCGCTGAACCACGCTTCGATTATCGACGGCGTCCGTCTTTGCAGAGCAAAACGTTACAGATACGCCAACGCCGACATGAACGAACTGGAAAATTGCCTCAAAGAAGCTCAGGCTCAACGGTTCAGAATTATTGTTACCGACGGAGTTTTTTCTATGGACGGCAATGTGGCGCCGATGGACAAAATCTGCGAGCTTGCGAAAAAATACAATTCGCTTGTAATGGTTGACGAGTGTCATTCGGCAGGCGTTATCGGAAAAACGGGACGCGGAGTAAGCGAACTGTTTGACGTTTACGGACAGATTGACATCTATACCGGAACTTTCGGTAAAGCCTTTGGCGGCGGAATTGGCGGCTTTACAACAGGACGCAGAGAAATTATCGACATGCTCCGTCAACGCTCGCGTCCATATCTGTTTTCCAATTCGATACCTCCGGCTGTTGTCGGCGCATCTCTTGAAGCGTTTCGGGTACTGGACGAAAGCGATGAACTTCATTCAAGACTTGTAAATAATGTAGAATATTTCCGCAACAGAATGATTAATGCAGGTTTCGATATTAAACCTACACAGTCGGCAATTTGCGCCGTTATGTTATACGACGCAAAACTGTCGCAGGATTTTGCCGCGACGATGCTCGACGAAGGCATTTATGTTACAGGCTTCTATTTTCCGGTAGTACCCAAAGGGCAGGCACGAATAAGAGTACAGCTGTCGGCAGCTCATACCCGCGAACATCTCGACAAATGTATCGACGCTTTTATAAAAACAGCTAAAAATACAGTAGGAACTGCAAAATGAGCGAAATTATACAAACAGGTTACAGATTAAAAGATACTTTCGGATTTGAAATCACTGCGCAATATTTTTCCGCGCCGAAAACTTCCGCAGAAATAAAAAAACTGCTCGGCGACTTTGCCGGAACCCCTGTGCTTGTCGTCGGCGGATGCAGTAACATGGTTTTAGCCGAAAATTTTGAAGGGCTGGTAATTAATCCTCAAATTAAGCATATTAAAATGCGCACAAAAGACGACCTTGTTTACCTGAAAGTCGGAGCCGGAGTAATGTTAGACGATTTTGTGCGGTTTACCTGCGAAAACAATTACAGCGGAGCCGAAAACCTTTCGGGGATACCGGGTAATGTTGGCGCCGCTCCCGTACAAAATGCAGGGGCTTACGGCACTGCGCTGGGAGACATTATTACTGCGGTCGAAGGATTTTTTATCGACAGCATGAAAAGATTCAAATTTTCGATTACAGACTGTAAATTTGGCTATCGCGACAGTATTTTTAAAAATGAACTCCGGCAAAAAACAGTCATCGACAGCGTAACATTCGGTTTGACAACAAAAAATCACAGTTTCTATCTTGATTACGGAGATTTGAAGGAGCAAGTACAAAAACGCGGCAAAATCACTCCACTGACAATTCGCGAAACAATACTCGACATCCGTTCATCGAAACTTCCAGACCCCGTACAGCTGGGAAATGCAGGGTCATTTTTTAAAAATCCTCTTGTGGACAAAAAACAGGCGATGTATCTTTCCGATATTTATCCCGAAATGCCTGTATTTTTAACAGAGGACGGAATAAAGCTGTCGGCAGCGTGGCTCATAGATCGCGCGGGACTGAAAGGAGCGCGGTCGGGAAATGTAGGATTATATCCACAACAACCGCTGGTTATAGTAAACTATGGAGGCGCAACAGTTGACGAACTGCTCAATTTCTCAAAATTTGTACAGCAAACCGTTCATTCTCGGTTTAATGTAAGCCTTGAACCGGAAGTTAATATTATCGGACATGTATGATCGTATCATTTGAGCTGCCAAACAGAATACGCATAATACACAAACAAACTGCCTCGCCGGTAGTTTTTTGCGGGCTGACAGTCAATACCGGCACTCGCGACGAACTGGAAAACGAACACGGAATAGCGCATTTTCTCGAACATACTCTTTTTAAGGGAACAGTCAAACGCAAAGCATATCACATCAACAGCCGTCTCGAAAGCGCCGGCGGTGAACTCAATGCCTATACCGCCAAAGAAGAAACAGTGATACAGGCTTGTACAGTTGCCTCCGATTTTGAAAAAGCCGTAGAACTGATTGCAGACGTTACCTTCAATTCAATTTTTCCAGAACATGAAATCAATAAGGAAAAACAGGTAATTTGCGAAGAAATAGACTCTTACAGCGACTCGCCAGCCGAACAGATATTCGACGATTTTGAGGATTTGCTTTTTAACGGATTTCCAATAGGCAGAAATATTCTGGGTACGAAAAAGAGCGTCAGAAAATTTACTCCCGAAGACCTGATACGATTTGTGAAACGCACCTACAATACAGATCAGATGGTGTTTTCGTCGGCAGGAAACATTTCCGAAAACAAACTTCGATATTATTGCGACAAATATTTTTCGGCAGCGCCGGCAAATCTCCGAACCTTCAAGCGCACCGCGCCGGCAGAATACAGCATTTTCGACAGGGTTATGAAAAAAAACGCGCATCAGGTTCATGTTGTTCTGGGCAATCGCGGATACGACGGCTACAACAACCGCCGCACAGCGCTTTCACTGCTGTTAAACCATCTTGGCGGTCCGGCTGCAAATTCCGTGCTAAACATGCGACTGCGCGAAAAATACGGACTGGTTTACAACGTCGAAACAAATTATACTGTTTACAGCGACGCCGGAAATGTAAACGTCTATTATGCAACGTCGGAATCGAATGTCGAAAAAAGCAGGGACTGTATATTTGACGAAATTTCGACCGTAAAAAACAAACTTTTATCAGAATATCAGCTCGCAAAAATAAAAAAACAGTATATCGGACAGTTTCTCATTGCTCAGGAAAACAGCGAACTGCTAATGCAGACAATGGGCAAAAGCATACTGAATTACAACAGATACGACTCAAACGAGACCATTATTGAACAAATCGAAAATGTAACTGCCAACGAAATCAGAGACGCTGCAAACGAAATATTTTCACTCGCAAATATTTCGACACTGAAATATATGTAGAAAAAACAGCTGCTCCAAAATTTCCGCAGAGAAATCATATCAATAGAAAACACGTTTCTCCAAAACTTCGCAGAAGTCAATTGTCAATTGTAAATTTTGCTGACAGTTTCTCAATAGCTTTTTCAATCATTTGTTTCACAATAAACTGATAATCGGCTTCAACATTTCTCAGATGTCTGTTTGTAATGATGGCGCATATTGTAGCAGCCTGATGTCCAAGCAGTAAGGATAAGCCTGCGATTGCCGAACTTTCCATTTCAAAATTGGAGATGCGTTGTCCATTAAATTCAAACGATTCGATTTTTGCAAGCATTTCAGCATCGTGCAAACCCAGACGTACCACGCGCCCCTGAGGTCCGTAAAATCCGGGCGCAGAAATTGTTATACCGTGAAGTATTTCATTTCCAAAAAGTTCAGTAAACAGTTTTGCAGCCGGTACAAAATACGGGGTCGGCAATTGACTGTTCCATTCCGTATGTTTGACAAAAGCCCGTTCAAGTTCCCCAATACACACTTTTTCGCGTTCGGCATAGAAATTCAGCAGACCGTCGGTTCCCGCCGAAATATCGGACATTAAAATACTGCCGACGGGAATGTCGGGTTGCAACGCGCCCGAAGTTCCCAGACGAAGTATTCTCAGCGAACGGCGTTCCTGCTTAACCGTGCGCGTCGAAAAATCGACGTTTACCAGAGCGTCCAGCTCAGTCATTACAATATCTATATTTCCTACGCCTATTCCAGTTGACAGAACGGTAAGCCGCCTGCTGCCAACATACCCTGTCTTTGAAATAAACTCCCGATTTGATTTTTGCACTTCAATCGAATCAAAATATTTTGCAACCGTGTCAACTCTGCCCGGGTCGCCAACAAGAATAACCGTATCTGCAATTTCATCGGGACGAAGATGCAAATGGAATATTGAACCGTCGGGATTAATTATAAGCTCCGAATGTGGAATTTCTTGCATATCAATTTTTTATTTGTGTTTTTAATTAAATGTAGTGTTTTAAATTGTCGCAAATTTGCAGCGCTGGTTAAATTAGAACCATATACTATATTTATCGGCATATTTTTTCTATTGCGTTTACTGTAATAAAATACATAAAATTTATACAGAATAATCGACATTTTTACTCAGAATGTAAACAATATCGTTCAATTTTTCTTCCATACTTTTTGAAGCGTCAATAACGTGAATTTCAGCGCCTTTGCGTTCCATGCCGCGAAACCATGTCATTTGTCTTTTGGCAAACTGATGAATGGCAATTTCCAGTTTGTTTCTCATTTCTTCATAACTTGTCATATTGTGCAGATACATGGCTATATACTTGTATTCCAGACCATAATATATCATATCTTCAAGCGTAAGCCCCCGTTTCAAAAGTCCTTCGACTTCTTCGACCATTCCATTTTTCAGTCTGTCGTCAAGACGTTCCGTAATTTTTTTTCGACGGGTGTCTCTGTCGAAACGCAGCTCAAAATATACGTTGTTAATTTTGGGACGGCTTTCAGCAGTTAAACGGTTGTTTGCCATATAATATTCTATTTCAATGGCTCTGACAGTACGTTTTTTGCTGTCTGTATCGGTTTTGTTGTGCAAACGCTTCATTTTCGACAGAATATCAATAAGTTCTTCGTGCGTTTTTTGCTCCAGTCCAGCTCTAAGTTTTTCATCGGGAGGTACAGCCGGCATCTCATAGCCTTTTATTACCGCTTCGATATACATTCCGCTGCCTCCGCACAGAATTATATTTTTGCCTCTGCTTTTTATTGATTTACAGGCATTGACAAAGTCTTTCGAGTATTGAAAAACATTATATCGGCTGCCTGCGTCCACGATGTCTATCAGATGGTAAGGTATCTGTTTGCCGCTGATACTGTATTCCGACAAATCTTTTCCTGTTCCAATATCCAGTCCGCGATACACCTGACGGGAATCTGCCGAAATAATTTCAGCGTCTATTTTTTGCGCCAAATTAACAGCCAGCGCGGTTTTTCCGCTTGCTGTCGCACCCATAATCGTTACCGTGTCGAACATGACATTCTTATGAGTTATAACTTATGACTTTACGACTCATAAATCATAAATCATAAATCATAAATCATAAATCATAAATCATAAATCATAAATCATAACTCATAATTTACAACTTATAACTATTCTTTAAAAATCTTTTCCAGTTCATCTTCAAGTTCTTTGCCGTGAAGATTTTTTGCAATTATAATGCCATCTCTGTCAATCAGCAAATTGCTTGGAATTGCTCTTACGCCGTACAGTTTTGCAGGTTCGCTGTTCCAGTACAGCAAATCGGAAACATGCGTCCAAGTCAAACTGTCTTTGCTTATTGCTTCTATCCATTTATCTTTTTCAGCATCAAGCGATACGGCGAAAATATCAAAACCTTTATCTTTGTATTTTTTATACGCATTTACGACATTGGGATTTTCAGCTCTGCACGGACCGCACCACGACGCCCAGAAATCAAGCAGCAGATAGCCTTTTTTCAGATGCGACGAAAGCGCAACCGGATTTCCCTGCGGGTCGTTTGCCGTAAAATCGGGCGCAGATTTTCCTATTGCAACTTTTTCGAGCGTTGCAATCAGTTCGTTCAAAACTTTTACATACTGTGTATTTTGAAATTTCGGGTCAAACTGCTGAAGATTTGCGCGGATTTCGTCGGCTGTCAGGCGATACGAATAGTTGCGATAAAGTACGTAAAGCGCTACCAGCGACGAAGAATTTTCCTTGACATATTCATCTATTTTTATTTCTCCGTTCTTTTCTTTGCTCAGATATTCAGCATACTGGTCGTGTAATTTTGAGCCGGTTATATTCGACATGCGATAGTTGTCGCTGTTCAGTCTTACGGTCGCCGGATTTTTGTCCAGAAATATCATAAAACCGTTTTTTCCAGTATTGTCCAGCGTTAAACCGTATATTTCAGGCAATTCCACACTGGCGGAGAATTTGAATTTTCCGTCCTTTATATCGACGGAATCAATCAGTTTAAACATTTTGTTTGTGAACTTCGTTAGGTAAATTTTTCCCGACGATACGCCTTCGACTGTTCCATCAAGATGCAGGTTTCCGCACGAATAAACAGCAAAAAGCGCTGCTGTAAATAATAATCCTTTAAAACTAATGCGTTGTCTCATAACAATATACTTTGTAAATTAATCTGTATTTAAAGCAACAAATATATTAATTTTTTTACATATTTCCTAAATTCGCAAATAAGTAACGCGAAATAAATAACTTGCAGCAGTATTCCGCAACAACAGAATATCGTGATAAACTGAAAGTTGCCAAGAGCCTTGTTTTTTTAATTATTTTAATAACTGAAACACATGAACAGCGGCAATATATTAGGACGCAAAACAAAATCACAGTACCTCGCATGGCTGAAAACTTCCATTTGTAAAAAAACGCTTGACAAAATCGAAAATATGATATTATAATACTCCGCGCAGAACCTCCGGCATCTGCGCCTTGCCTGCAAAGTCATTAGTTTTTTCAGTGGACTTTGTCGATAACCCGTTTATAATCTTAATCATACGTATTATATTTTTGATAAACAGCGATGCAAAGATACAGATTTTATTTGAATTACTTCAACTTTTGTAATCATTGCTTGCGGGTGTTTGTCCACAAAAATTTTACAATTATTTATTTTGTTGTACTTTTGCCGGAAATTATAAGGTAAAAAACAATGACAAACACGGTTATTATTGTTGCTGGCGGACGCGGCAGACGCATGGGCAGAGATATTCCAAAACAGTTTCTGATTCTTGACGGAATACCCGTAATTATGCACACATTACAACGTTTTTACCAATACGACAACTGTATGAAAATAATTCTGGTTTTACCTGCCAACGAGATTTTTACGTGGAAAAATTTATGCGTCGAACATAAATTTACCATTCCGCATCAAACCGTCGAAGGCGGCGAAGAACGTTTTCATTCGGTTAAAAACGCGCTGAAATTGACGGGCGAAAATGAAATTGTAGCCATACACGACGGAGTACGCCCTCTCGTTTCGGGCAAAACTATTGCCCGCTGCTTTGAAATGGCTGAAAAAACAGGCGCTGCCGTTCCTGTCGTCGAAATAACCGAATCGCTGCGATATTTTGAATCGCCGGACAGAAGCGTATCGGTCAACCGAAAAAACTATATGACAGTGCAAACGCCGCAGGTTTTCAAATCCGAAATACTTGTGGCAGCTTATGCTCAGGCATATTCGGAAAATTTTACCGACGATGCCTCCGTAGTTGAAAAATCCGGACATTTGATTACAACGGTCGAAGGAAACAGAGAAAACATAAAAATTACAAATCCTGTGGATATGGAAATTGCAAAAATTTTGATTGAACAGCGAGATTTTTTGTAGCTTTGCACCGGCAAAATTTTTGTCCATAACGGAATAAAAATTGTGCAGGAATATGTTTTTAAAAAGATTTAATACTCTATATATCAGGCAATAATGAAACGTATAATAATAAGTGGAGGAGGAACTGGCGGACATATATTTCCAGCCGTGTCGATTGCAAACAGTTTGAAAAAAAGGATTTCGGACATCGAAATTCTTTTTGTGGGAGCCGAAGGCATGATGGAAATGGAAAAAGTTCCAGCCGCCGGATACAATATTATTGGACTGCCGGTTGCGGGATTGCACAGAACCAGACCGTTTAAAAATTTATCGTTACCTTTAAAACTGTTCAGAAGTTTGAATCTTGCATCGGATATTTTAAAAAAATTTAAACCTGACGCCGTTGTAGGAGTTGGAGGCTACGCCAGCGCCCCGATGCTATGGCAGGCGCAGAAAATGAAAATTCCGACCCTGATTCAGGAACAAAATTCATACGCGGGACTGACAAACAGAATTCTATCTAAAAAAGCAAAAACCATCTGCGTCGCCTATCCCGATATGGAGCGTTTTTTCAGGAAAGAAAAAATCTGTTTTACAGGAAATCCTGTACGTCGCGATCTGTTCAACGTCAACGAAATACGCGAAAACGCAATGAAACGTTTCGGATTTGACGCCGCAAAACCGGTCGTGCTTGTACTTGGAGGAAGTCTTGGCGCTCGCACTCTTAACGAAAGTATTGCCGAAAATCTGTATAAATTTACAGAAAAAAACATTCAACTTGTATGGCAAACAGGAAAATCGGGTTACCAAAAAGCTTTACAGACTGTCGAAACCGGCAGCAAAAATGTGAAAGTTTTTGATTTCATCTACGACATGAATTTTGCTTTTGCCGCAGCCGATATAATTGTTTCGAGAGCCGGAGCCGGCACAATTTCAGAACTTTGCATTGTTGGAAAACCGGTAATTTTAGTACCTTCGCCAAATGTTTCGGAAGATCATCAGACAAAAAATGCAATGGCGCTGGTAAAAAAAGAAGCGGCGCTGACCATTGCAGACGAAAAAGCGCGAAAAGAATTGACAGTAAAAATTATTGAACTGATAAACGAACCGGCGGCGAGAGAAAAATTAGGCAAAAATATATCGCAACTTGCCATGCCGGACGCCGCCGAAAATATTGTAAATAAAATATTAGCATTAATAGAATAAATAATTGATTTATAAAAATGAAACATAATTTTAATGCGGGTCCATCAATTTTACCCCAACAGGCTATCGACGCAACAATTGAGGCGTTAAAAAATTTCAATAATACGGGACTTTCCATTGCCGAAATATCGCACCGCTCAGCCGGCTGGGACGAGGCAATGGACGAATGTCGCGCTCTGTGGAAAGAATTGCTGAATATCCCCGACGGATACCACGTTCTGCTGCTGCAAGGCGGCGCAAGTAATCAGTTTTTGATGCTGCCGTTCAATATGCTGCAAACCAAAGCCGCGTATCTTGACACGGGCGTATGGGCTAAAAAAGCAATTGAAGCCGCAAAATTTGTCGGCGAAGTTCAAATTGTTGCCTCTGGCAAAGAAACAAACTATTCCGTTATCCCCCAGTACAAAATTCCTTCAGACGTCGATTATTTTCATTTCACTTCAAACAATACAATTTTCGGCACAGAAATCCGTACCGACCCCGATTCGCCGGTCAGTCTCGTTGCCGACATGTCGTCCGATATTCTGAGCCGTCCTGTTGACGTATCAAAATATGCAATGATTTACGGCGGCGCTCAGAAAAACGCAGGAACAGCAGGCGTAACGTTCGTTATCGTCAGGGAAGACGCGCTTGGTAAAACATCGAAAAAAATCCCAGTATTTTTCGATTATCGTACTCATATTAAGGAACTTTCGTTGTATAATACTCCTCCCGTAATTCCAATTTATATGATGAAGGAAACTCTCAAATGGTTGAAAAGCATTGGCGGAGTTAAAGAAATCGAACGCCGCAACAAGGCAAAAGCCGAACTTCTGTATAACGAAATCGACAGCAATCCGGTTTTTAAAGGTACGGCTGCAAAAGAAAACCGCTCGCTGATGAACGTCTGTTTTGTTCTCGACGAAAAATATGCCGGCAAAGAAAATGATTTTATCGAGCTTGCAAAAGCCAACGGAATTGTCGGAATAAAAGGACACCGTTCTGTCGGAGGTTTCAGAGCTTCGCTCTACAACGCCCTGCCGATAGAAAGCGTACAGGTTCTGGTAAACTGCATGAAAAAATTTACAAATATTTTATAACTTATTTTATTGTAAATTAACAGTTTAGATAAATCATGCAAAATTTATTTTAAATTTCGTTAAACCTTTTGCCTTCAAAAACGTTTATTTATTTGAATTTGGTTTTTCATAGATTAGTTCAGTTTAACAAACGAGGAGACAGTTTCCCCAACTGTCTCCTTAATTTTTTCGATGCTCAATCTATTTATATTCTGCATTTTAGCCAAGTATGCAATGCTTTTTTTGCCGATTGTAAATATATTTTGTACATTTGTACCGTTTTTTAATTTAAATTATTGCAGACATGAAATATTCAGGATTTATGCTTCTTGTCATGATTTTAATATCATCGAACCGAATGTTCGCCCAGACAAAAAATTTTCTCGACCAGCCTTATGTCGAAACCCGCGCATACGTTGACACCCTTGTTGTTCCCGACAGAATCTACATGTCGATAACCATTGCAGAAAATGATACAAAAGGAAAAACGTCTGTCGAAGAACTGGAAAAGAAAATGACGGCGCAGTTAAGCAAACTTGGAATAGACTTGCAGAAACAGCTTACAGTTCAAGATGTTGGCAGCGATTTCAAAAAATATTTTCTCAAACAGAAGGACGTTTTAAAAACCAAATCATACCTGCTGCTGGTGTACGACGCCAACATGGCGACAAGGGTTCTTATAGAACTTGAAAAGGAAAACATATCAAACGTATCTGTCGCAAAAACAGAATATTCCAAATTTGAAGATATGGAAATTGAACTCAAAAAAATTGCCGTGCAGAAAGCTCGAAAAATTGCCGGCGCAATGGCTGAAGCTCTGGATAGAAAAATTGGCGCAGCAGTATATATTTCTGATTTGAATAGCCCTATTCGTGCTTTGGGCGGTAAAGTTGCCGGAATAGTAGTATCTTCATATTCAAAATCAAAATCGAATGAAGAATATACAGATTTGAATATTGATTTTAACAAAATTAAAATAGAGGCAGAGGTTAGCGTTAAATTTCTCTGGTAACTAATCAACTTAATTTTTATTGTTTACCATAAAATCGGCAAAAGATTATTATTTTTTGCACGATGTAATTTTGTTCGTGTGAAATATTATACAAAAAATAAGAGACGTTAATAAATCTAAATGTTTATTCTCAACGGTTTTATGCTTAAAATTTATTTCACAGTGATTTTATTATTTTTTATACGAACGGTAGCGGCGCAGGAAAATCCGTCAACAGCAGAACACCTGACCGACAGTGCGAAAGTGTGCCGGTCGAAATACGTAAAATGGATTGTCCCCGCTTTTGGCGTGATATATGGCGTAGCGGCGCGGTTCGACGAATCGCCTGTACGTCTGCTTGACAGACATGTCGCTGACAGAATAAATAAACAGATTGACCGCCGCTACACGCTTGACGACTGGCTACAATATGTTCCGGCTGCTGCGGCTTACGGGCTTGATTTTGTGCCGAGTATGGATTCTCAGAATAATCTGCGCGACAGAACGCTGCTTTTCGCCGTTTCGTATGCAGTTATGGGTTTAACTATCGTAAGTCTTAAAAATTCAACTCAAATCCGCCGTCCCGACGGAACGGCAAACAATTCGTTTCCGTCGGGACATACCGCAACGGCATTTGCAGGAGCGCATCTGCTGTATAAAGAATATAAAAATCATTCGTTATGGATTGGCGTCGGAGGTTATGTTGCAGCAACGGCGACAGGGGTTATGCGCGTTATCAACAAACGGCACTGGGTGAGCGACGCTGTAACAGGCGCGGCTATCGGCGTATTGAGCGTAGAAGCGGCTTATCTGCTGCTTCCTGTCGGACAGCGTCTGCTGAACATCGACAAAAAAGACAGCCGGATTTCGATTTTACCCACTGCAAACATCGAAAACAGTATGGGAGTATGTATAGTTTACCGTTTTTGAACGTGGAATACAGTTGATTTTCAACGTTTTTTCAAACTGTTACCAGTATAATGAACAGATTTGCTATTTTTGCACAAAATTACGTCAAAACAAGTGATTTCAAATTAAATATTTAAATGAATTTTATAGTTGATAAATTATTTCCATTTTTACTCTCGCAAAGCAAGCGAAATTTTGTAGAGAAAATATTTTTCAGGCTCGCAATTACCTGTTTTATTGTCGATTCAATTTTAATGGCGGCGGCATATCTCGAAATCATTCCGGGCTGGGTATATTGCCGCACCGGAATGCCCGACCCGCTTTCGATAATATACACTCCATTTTCAATTTTGCTCCTGTACGAAGTCTATTTGCTGATTTTTTATTTGCCGTATTCGATAACAACCTATCTTGGAAAACAGTACGAAATAATTACGCTGATTCTTGTTCGCAAACTGTTTTACGAAATTCCGTTATTTTCGCACCCCAATCTGTTTAACGAAGAACATATTACACACCTGCTCGTTTCGCTGTGCGGGCTGATAGCTCTGTGCGGACTGATTTTCCTTTTCAACAAACTGTCGAAAAAGGAAAAAACGCCAAAACCGGAACAAAACAAAACCGATTATGTGAAATTTATTGCAAAGAAAAAAATCCTATCAGTTGTTCTTGTATTGATTTTCGGATTTTTATTTGTAAAAAGTTTCTTCGAAATATCCGAATTTTCTATATCGGGAGTCGAAGATATAGAACATCTGATAAGGCAGATGAGCAACAGTTTTTTTAACGATTTTTTTGTTGTGCTTATACTTATCGAAGTTTTGCTGTTACTGTTTACCTTTTCGTTTTCGGATAAATTCAACAAGGTTGTTCGCAATTCCGGATTTATAATTTCGACAATGCTGCTAAAACTATCGTTCCGCGCCGAAGGAAATACGACCGTATATATAATGATTATTGCAACGCTTTTCGGCGTGGGAATTTTGTGGATATACAAACTTTTTGAAAAAAAATTCGGCGATTCCACCGAATAAAACGAGGATTTTTTTGTAGAATTTTAATGTTCTGAATAATGTAGAGTTTTACCCGAAATATGGTTTTGCCCCGTAGAGAAAAGGCAATACCTTTTCTCTGCAATGAAGGAAATTTGTTTGTGGTTTAGTTTTCTGTAACTGACAAACAAAATTTCCCCAAAAAAATACCGCAAAGTATTTTTACCCGTAAATCCAGTTTTTTAAAATTCTGTCGCCGACAGGCGTTAAAACAGATTCGGGGTGAAACTGTACCCCGCAGACGTCGTACTTGCGGTGCGACAACGCCATTATATTGTTGTTCCCGTCGATTGCTGTGATTTTAAGTTCGTCGGGAAAATTTTCGCCGCTGACAATCCATGAATGGTATCTGCCGGCGGTGAACGTTTTGTCAAGTCCTTCAAACAGCCGGTCGTTTTCCACAACTTTGATTTCGGTTGCGACTCCGTGATAAACTGTTGAGAGGTTAACGAGTTTTGCACCAAATATTTCTCCGATTGCCTGTTCTCCGAGACAAACGCCGAAAATGCTTTTGCTTGGCGCATAAGTTCTTATCAAATCCTGCAAAATACCGCTTTCGGAAGGTATTCCGGGTCCGGGCGAAAGAACTATTTTATCGTACCCAGCTATTTTTTCGAGCGCAATGCAGTCATTTCTAACAACGTCAATATCGTTGCAGCCGAGCTTGCGGATAGCATGTACTATGTTATAGGTGAACG
>JAIROW010000196.1 GCA_031257315.1 Prevotellaceae bacterium | reverse complement strand
GTTCTGGCTTTCAGCCAGTTATTTGGGATTATGTTTGTCCGTATGTCAAACGACATACGGTTATGAAAATTCTGGCTTTCAGCCAGTATATACTCAATTAAATTTACATAAACTCTATTATATTATGAATTATGCATGAATACAAGTGTAAATGCGCAAGAATGTTACGATTTAGTATAAGGTATTGACTTCCTTGAACATAAGGAGTATAAAACGATGCGACAATTTGATTTGCACCCTTTATCAATTATCAATTGTCAATTATCTTCCTTCTGTTCTGTATTTCATATAAAGTCGCCAGCGACCGATAACTTCGCTCATATCGCTGGCAAGCTCCGATTCGAAAATCATTTTTTTGCCCGACGATGGATGTTCAAAACCCAACATACCTGCGTGCAGCGCGTGGCGCGGCAGAATGGAAAAGCAGTTCTCGACAAACTGTTTATATTTTGAAAAAGTTGTGCCTTTCAGTATTCTGTTTCCACCATAACGCTCGTCGTTGAACAGCGGATGCCCGATATGCTCCATGTGCGCCCGTATCTGGTGAGTGCGTCCAGTTTCAAGAACACATTCAATTATTGATACATAGCCTAATTCTTCCACTACATTATAATGTGTTACGGCACGTTTTCCATATTCTTCGCGATCGTATATTTTCATTCTCATTTTGTCGGTCAAACATCTTCCGATATATCCGCCCAGCGTGCCTGCCGGTTCTTTAAAAGTTCCCCAGACCAGAGCGGTATATTTGCGTTTGGTTGTGTGGTCGTAAAACTGTTTGGCAAGTTTTGTGTGAGCAGTCTGATTTTTTGCGACCACCATCAGTCCCGACGTATTTTTGTCGATGCGGTGAACCAGCAAACCGCCGCGCTCGTCGTCGGACAGTATGTCAATTCCCTGTTCTGCAAGATGATAGAGAACGGCGTTTACAAGAGTTCCCGAATAGTTTCCGTATCCGGGATGGACAACCATTCCCGCCTGTTTGTTAATGACCATCAAATCGCTGTCTTCGTAAACAATATTTAATGGAATATTTTCAGGCACAAGTTCAAACTCTCTTCGCTCGAAAGGCATCATTATTGATATTTCGTCAAGAGGCTTCACTCTGTAACTCGACTTTACCGGCTTGCTGTTCACCAGAATACAATCGGCGTCGGCTGCAGCTTGAATTTTGTTTCTTGATGCGTTTTCTATACGGTTTGTAACAAACTTGTCAACCCTCAAAAGCGACTGTCCCTTGTCAACCTTAAAACGGTAATGTTCAAACAGTTCGCCAGAATCTTCAACAGCCAATTCTTCTTCCATACCTGCTTTTTACAATTTAAAATTAAAAATCACAACATGCGCATATTTCATTTTTTTGTTTTAATCCATGTTTAACCTGAGTCTCCTTCTGTTTTCAACAGTATTTTTTTTTACTGCAAGGCTTTTACCGCGTCGGCTGCTGCTTTTATGAACGATTTAGCAGAAAGTTTTGAACCTGTGGCTTTTGTCATCCACGTGTCGGGCGAGCGGTGTCCGATACTGAATATCCGGTCGATTTCGCTGGCGAAATGCTTATTTTCCAGATGCTGTTCCAGTTGAAATTCAATCAAATGACCAACAGGATATGCAGCCAGATAGAGCGGATAACTTATCATGTGCGAATATATTGCCAGAATCGGGCTGTTTTCTACGCCTGTTATCGGCGCAAAATACCTGTTCCATACATCTTTGGCTATGTCCGTAATCGCTTTTTTCAACTGTTCGGGCGTTGCGTCGGGGTTGGCGTACATCCATTTCCACGCATACATATCGACAAGTGCAACTCCCATAATTTCAAGCGCTCCCCAGTATAAATCCAGAGTTGTCAGTTCACTGTCAAGACCAGTGTTTTTGTCGAAACCAAGAACCGACAGGTCGCGTTTTTGAAATATAAATGCAAGAGCTTCTGTAAAAGCCGTATTTGGAATACCCGAATTTAAGTAATTATCAATATTATAAAGACTTATGGTCTGTTCCACGTTGTGACCAAATTCGTGCATGGCAACGTTAAATCCGTTGTAGTTCAAACCCGTTTCGGGGATTCTGACTCTCAGACGAGAAACGTCGCCGCGGATACCCGCGCCCATTGCATGTCCCGAACCTCTGGCGGCGTCAACGGCAACGTGTTTGCAGATTTCGTCTGCACGTTCCTTTGCAAATCCAAGATGTTGAAGTATTTGAGGCAAATATTTTTCAAGAGCTTCGGCGTCAGGAAACAGTTTTGCAGTTTTTGCCGTAAGTTCGTCCTCGCTTATCGAGCCGCGCGTTTTAAATCCGTCATACCATATATCGTAGGCTTGCAACGGTCTGCCAAGACGTTTGCTTATCAGTTTTGCCAGTTCTGCATTTACATCTGCCGACAAAAATGTTGTAAAGATTGTTTCAACCCGTTCAAATGTCATTTCAAGTCCCTGGTCGAAAGCTCTTTTTATAGCGTCGGGGTATAAAGGCGAATACTGGTCGAAAGCTCTTTCGGCATTAAAAATATCGAGCAGACAGGCATATCTTCTGTCGTTTTCTCTTTCAAAGGCGGTTTCTTTTCCGTTTTTAAAAAATTTATTGTTTACCGGACAGTAATCGTTCCCTTTTGCATTGATAAATTCCTGAGGTATGTCCTGATTAATAATTCTCAACATTAAATCATAAATCAGTTTTTGTTTCAGTATTCCTGTATCCGACTTGTCGGCATAATTGCTTTTCAGTTCGTCGCGCAGCCCCCAGTGCGAAATCAGGCGCATATCTTCGGGGAAATATTTTTTGCCGTTTTCATCAACAATATTATTCATGTAGATATTATACTCGCTGATATACATTTCGGAGCGCGTCGAAATTTCGTTGGCAGCCTGCTGCAATTTTCCGGGTACGCGCGAAGCAAAATTCAAACCGAGATTAACGGCGGCATTTTCAGCGTCAGACCATTGCAATCCTTTTTCGTCCCGTTCGTCAAGTGAATAATAGGGAAAGTTAAGATGCAGGACGAGAGCAAGTTTATTGCCGAACCAATCGTCGTTTAAACGGGCAAACGGCGACCATGAGGCAAAAACCTCATCGACAGGCAAAAGAGGATCGTTTCCGACATGGACGGGAAATTGCATGACCGTGCTTATGCGTATAAAATTTCCATACACGGTTTCAAGATTTTTGGAAAACCGTTCCATCAGCAGTTTTTTGTCCTGCAAATAATTATTGATGCAGAAATTTTTAAAATCATCGGGCGAACCGTCTTCGGCGAGCCAGAATTCGCCGGTCAGCTGCACGCCTCTTTTCAGCAATTCCCTGTCAGATTCGGGGAATTTTAATTCCAGTTCTTTAACGGTTTCGTCTATAATTTCCGTCGAAATTATTTTTTCCATACTGTTTTTTTCTTTTATATTATTAGTTTTACTACACGAAAAAAAGATAATAGACATCAAAATTAAAATAAAATTTATTTTCATAATATTTAATCTTTACATTTCAAATCAATAGCTGCACATAACCTGTATCTTGTATAATGACAGAGCGCAAAATTAATCAAAATTTTTGAAAATCAAAAATCCTATCATTAATGATTTTCAGATTTTTGTCCTGAAACGCCTGTCCGAACATTGGTTTTACAGGATAATCAGGCAAATCAGTATAATTAAAACCCTGTAATTAAGAAAACGGTTCAGGCAATTTTATGGATTAAATATCGGCGTGTATCAGCATCTTATTATTTTTGGCACGATATTTGTATATAAATATTTTGAAACGGGTATCAAAAAAAAACAAATACCTGAAATTATAAAAATGTGTAACATAGAATTTTAAAAATTATGGAAATCAGGAATTGTGGAAAATTAAAAATCAGGTTTGACTGTCAGAAACACGACATTCAAAATAATAATAATAATTCATTATTTATGATTTACAGTCGCATGTTTATAATTCATAATTATTTACGGTACAGACTTTTTTGTCTATTCAATTAATTTTACTAAGTTTGCAAACTGAAATTTTTACAAAAAAAGGAAAATGGGAATTTTAATTCAAGTACTTCAATTTATTCTGTCTCTGTCAATTCTGATATTGATACACGAACTGGGACACTTTATGTTTGCGCGTATTTTTAAGACGAAAGTTGATAAATTTTATTTGTTTTTCGATATAGGGTTCTCCTTATTCAAATATAAATCGAAAAAATCGCAAACCGAATACGGTTTAGGCTGGCTGCCGGTTGGCGGTTACTGCAAAATAGCCGGAATGATCGATGAATCAATGGATACGGAACATTTAAAAAGCGAACCGCAGACATGGGAGTTCCGAAGCAAATCTGCTTTGCAGCGACTGCTGATAATGCTGGGCGGAGTTATTTTCAACGCCGTTCTTGCGTTTTTTATTTATGTCGGTATATTGACTTTCTGCGGCAACAGCTATATCGCCAACAAGGATTTGCGATACGGAATTGCCTGCGATTCAATCGCTCTGGAAATGGGGTTTCAAAACGGCGACAAAATTTTAGCTGTAAACGACAAACCTGTAATCAATATTACCGACGCTCTTACAAGAATGATTCTGTACAGAGAAATGAATATCACTCTGCAACGCGGCGACGAAACTGTAAACATCTCGCCCGATTACTATAAATATATTTCATATATGACGAAGCGCAAAATTATTGAAGCAATGCCGCCATATATTGTGAAAAACATTCCCGATTCTTCTCAAAACAAATTGTCGGGACTTTTACCGGAAGATGAAGTTGTTGGAATTAACGGAATCCGGAAAAATTTTCTTGAAATAAGAAAAACTGTAAGTGAAAATAAAAACGAAACAATAACTGCAAACGTTATTCGCAAAGGTCAATCGCTTGAAATTCCACTTCAAGTAAATGAAAACGGACAGATAGTTATAGAACTTGAAGACGAAATGGATAAACTGTTTCCGGTAACAAAAGAACAGTACAGTGTTTTTGCAGCTTTTCCGGCAGCGTTAATCAAAGCAAAAAAACGCATCTGCGACCAGCTGTACGAGATAAGACTGATATTTACGCCGAAAACAAAAACATACAAACAGGTTGGAAGTTTTATTTCAATATCGAAACTCTATTCCCCGAAATGGGACTGGCTTCATTTTTGGGAAATCACTGCATTTCTGTCGATTATGCTTGCCGTACTGAACGTTTTGCCAATTCCGGCGCTCGATGGCGGTCATGTACTTTTTATTCTTTTCGAGATAGTTACGAGGCGCAAACCGTCGGATAAATTCCTGACTTACGCTCAGGTAACAGGTTTGATTATACTGGTTACACTGATGGCTTTCGCTATCGGAAACGATATTATGCGGCATATTTTTAATGTCAGTCAGTAATATTTACAGATAATGCAGAAATGTTATTTTTACTTGAAAATGAACAGATACAATAAATATTTTTTACAATTTGTATAAAAAAATTAATGTCATGAAAAAGATGATTGTCATATTTGCCGTTTTGACGGCGCTGATTGCCTGCGATAACGATTCTTCAAAAAACGGTAATCTTCCGAAACCGGTTTCAATCGGAAAAACGGGCGAAATACTGACTATTATAAACAATCCCGAATGGGACTCGGAAATAGGAGACACTATCCGATCCGTTTTTAAGAAACCTTATCCCATGCTGCCACAAAGCGAACAGTCGTTCAATTTGTTACAGCTTGCAAACTCTTCGTTCGTACAGGTAATGAAAAAACATCGAAGCATACTTTTAATAAGTCTTTCCGACGAATTTAAAAGCACAAAACTGACCGTGAGCAGAGATCTTTGGGCTGCCCCGCAAATTGTAATCAATGCTCTCGGTTCAGACGTTCATTCAATTGCAAACCTGATTGCCAGCAGAAGGGATACAATTTTTAAACTTTTTGAACAGTCGGAACTTGCGCTGCAATCGGCGCTTGCAGTCCAGTATTCCGACAGGAAAAATTTTGACAGCGTAAAGAAAAAATTTAACGTCGATCTCCATATTCCCACAGACTATTATCTGATGAGAAACGACCGCGATTTTATGTGGTTCGAAAGCCAGACAACCAAAAGCAGTATGGGCATATTTGTATATACCTCCCCCATTTCTGCGGATACCGTGCTGTCGCTCAACTCTCTGATTAGCAGACGCGACTCCATTTTAAGGGAAAAAGTTCACGGAGCAAGAGACAGCAGCTGGATGACTACAACCGATTTTATTTTGCCCGAATTTGAAATTAAAATAGACGATAACGGACTGCAATACGGAGAACTGCGCGGATTGTGGGAACTTGTAAACGACTATATGGGCGGACCTTTTGTAAGTCGCTCTTATATTGACAGAAAAAGGAATCGGATAATAACCGTCGAAGGCTATGTATATGCTGCCGGAGACAAAAAACGAGACCGTATCCGTAAAATTACAGGAATTTTAAATACGCTGAAAAAACAGGAGGAGTAACAGCAGTTTCTCAATGCGGCAAAAAGGCATTGATTTTCTCTGCGGCAACGCCATTTGACAGGCTTTTTACACAGTTTCGTTTGTTAATCAGAATATTGTCATTAAATTAAATTAAAATATTTTTAATATGAAAGCATACAGAATAAAAGTGTTAACGTTATGGATTGTTGCAACAATCATCTGTACAACAGGTTTAAACGCCCGTAAAATTACCGTAACGGGCAAGGTAACTGACGCCAAATACGGTAGCGCTGTTACCGGCTGTTCAATACTCGTCAAGGGAACTCATACAGGAACGCTTTCTGGCGTCGATGGCAAATATTCAATAAACGTAGAGAAAGGAAAAACGCTGGTATTTTCGCTCGTCGGTTTTGAAACGCAGGAATTTAAAACTCAGGACACTGTTCTGAATGTCTCTTTAACACGGAAGGAGGAGATACTGTTGACAGTAAATGTAATGGAAGACATGGAGGAGATAAAGGAGGACGTAGCATTAGTTGGTTATTCTCCTGTAAAAAAGCAAATTATGTCAGCACCGATCATGTCGATACCCCCGCCCCCGCAAATGGAGGTAAATACTGAAGAATACAATTCCAAGTCAGAAAACCGTTTCAAATTTGTAACCGAAGCGCCGCTTTCAACCTTTTCGATAGACGTGGACGCAGCCGCATACGGCAACATGCGCCGCTTTATCAATCAGGGAAAATTGCCGCCGGCAGACGCCATTCGCACGGAAGAGTTTATTAATTATTTTTCATATAACTACGAAAAACCTGCCGGCAAAGACCCCGTAAAAATATCGGCAGAAACAGGCGAATGTCCGTGGAACAGCCAGCACCGCTTAGTCCGTATCGGGCTGAAAGCAAAGGAAATAGCCGACGACAAACTTCCACCGTCAAATCTTGTATTTTTGATTGACGTTTCCGGCTCAATGTATGGAGCGACACGCCTCGAACTGGTTAAATCGTCGCTTAAACTGCTGATTAACAATTTACGGAAGCAAGACCGCGTGGCTGTCGTCGTGTATGCAGGTTCGGCAGGCGAAGTGTTGCCTTCGACCTCAGGCAGCGACAGGCAAAAAATCCGCGAAGTTCTGGACAATCTTGCAGCGGGAGGCTCGACTGCCGGCGGCGAAGGTATCCGTCTGGCATATAAAATTGCCGAAAAAAATTTCATAAAAAAAGGAAATAACAGAATTATTCTCTGTACCGACGGCGATTTCAACGTGGGCGTATCGTCGCAGCAGGAGCTGGAAAAACTGATTGAAGAAAAGCGTCAATCCGGCGTTTTCCTTACGGTACTGGGCTATGGCATGGGCAATTACAAGGATAACAAAATGCAGACACTGGCTGAAAAGGGCAACGGAAACCATGCGTATATCGACAATTTGCAGGAGGCAAACAAAGTGCTGGTCAGCGAATTTGGCGGCACTGTCCATGCTGTGGCAAAAGACGTAAAACTGCAAATTGAATTTAACCCCTCTCAGGTACAGGCATATCGCTTAATCGGCTACGAAAGCCGTTTGCTGCGCGACGAAGATTTTAACGACGACACGAAAGACGCCGGCGAAATGGGCGCAGGACATCGTGTAACAGCTTTTTACGAAATTGTTCCCACTGGCGTAAAATTTACGGGAGCAGGCAGCGTCGATTCGTTAAAATATCAAAAAACGCCCAAAAAGGAATTGCCCGTATATACTGATTCTAAAGAATTGATGACCGTTAAATTGCGTTATAAGGAGCCTGACGGAGACACAAGCCGGAAAATTGAACTGGCGGTTACGGACGCTAAAAACAGCAGCGTTTCGTCCGATTTTCGGTTTGCCGCAGCCGTTGCAATGTTTGGGCAGCTGCTTGGCAATTCGGCTTTCAGGGGCGACGCAACTTTCGACAAAGTAATTTCACTGGCAAAAACTGCTCTGGATAACGATGAACAGGGTTACAGGCGCGAGTTTGTCAGGCTGGTGGAAGTTGCAAATCAATTGACAATTGATAATTGACAATTGATAATTGACTGAACCTTAGAGATGCAGTGAAACGTCTCTAAGGTTGTTCAGCAGGTTTATTGTTTATTATTGCCGAGAAAAAGCAATACCTTTTCTCTATGGTACAATACCTTCGATTTTTTCCTGATTTTGCTGTTCATATATTCTCAGGCAATGATTCAGTACCATTTTAATTTCTCCGAAACTGTAACTGTTTCCCAACTGTTTCCTGACAGTTTCCAGATGGATTTCGACTGCATTGGCGACAAGCGGCAGCAGAAGCGCCGAAATCGCGTCTGTCTTTTCCTGCGAAACAATGTCTGTTACTGCAATTTCTCCGGTTCGTACAAATTGCGTCAGATGTCCTTCGATAGTGCTTATTGCTAAATTGCGTGCTGCGGCAATATCGGCGACGCTTTTTCCCTGTTTGAACATTTCAAACGTCATACGTTGTGTTTCACCTTTTTCTGTCTTCTTTTTGGGAGTGGAAAATCTGCTGTTTTTTCCTGTTGCAATTTTGGATTCTGTTTTTATTTCAACTGTTGGTTCGTGTTCCCGCAACGGCGGCAAGGTAACTTTATCGGAAAATACAGGTTCGTCGTTGTAGCGGGCGTGCGATAGCCCTGTCGTAAAAGCGACGAGGTCAGCTTCCAGTTCGTTCAGTTTTTTCCAATAAATTCGCGCTTTTTTTATGCCGGTAAATTCGGCGATGTGCAACTGCAAGGGTTTCAGGATATTAGTGCGTATTTCGTTGTGAAAATACGTAATTGCTTTTGTACAGCGTTCTTGCAGCAGTTCCATCGAAATATTTCCGTTTGCCGGATTTGTAAGCTGTTCCAGCTGGCTGCAAAAACGCAGCGCCACCTGCTCCTGCTGTACGGCTGTGCGCAACAGCTGTTTTGACAGTTCGTGAGCATGTTTCAATTCTGCCGACGTATGTTCTTCGGTAAAGCGGCAGTGTTCGCTGAGCATGAAAATCAGCGGTTTCCAGTCGAAATACCGAGACAGTCGCTCTGCCCAGTAACGCAGGCGGGCTGAGGCTAACGTTTTTTCAAGTTCGTTTACAGGTTTTTCGTTGTGCGAAAAATCAACGGCATTGGCGTCGGTCATGACGCAGTCGCCGGTAACGGGCGACAGCAGCACAATGCCTTCGAGCGACGTACACCGGCTGAGCGCCACGTAAGCCTGTCCTGCGGCAAAAGCCTGTCCCACATCAATTACCACACGGTCGAAGGTCAGTCCCTGACTTTTGTGAACTGTAATAGCCCATGCCAGCCGCACCGGATATTGCCTGTATGAGCCGATTTCCGTTTCTTCGATTTCGTTCTTTTCCTTATTTATCGAATAACGCATATTTTTCCACGTTTCCTGCTCGATTTTAAATGCTTCGTTGCCGCCTTCGGGAAGTACAAAAATATCATCGCCATCAATGTCGACAATTTCGGCAATTTTGCCGTTGTAATATCGACGGTATTCGCCGCTGTCGTTTTTTATAAACATTATCTGTGCGCCAACTTTGAGTTGCAGTTGACGGTCGGTAGGCAGTGCATGGTCGGGAAATTCGCCGGTTATTTCGCCCGAAAAAACGTGTAATTCAGAGTTTATTTCAGACAGTTTGAGTGCGTTAATTCTGTCAGCCTGCTGATTGTGAGTACACAGCGTAATGTAACGACTGCCGTCCGGCGAGCTGAAATTGCGGTGATAGCGGGCGTTGAGCATTTCGCGGTCAGTTTCCGTCATTTCGTTGTTGCGCACGCGGTTAAGTATATCCACAAACAGCTGTTCGCGTTGTCGGTATATGGTTTTCAGTTCCAGATAAAGCGGCGCAACCTTCTGTAAGGCTTTGGCGTGAAAAAAAAACGGACTTTCATAATAGTTGCGCAGCAATGCCCATTCGGATTCCTTCACCACCGGCGGCAGCTGAAACAGGTCTCCGATATACAGCATCTGCAATCCTCCAAAAGGTTTGCTGTTGCGGCGTAGAAAACGCAGCGTCGAGTCAACCGCGTCGAGCATGTCTGAGCGCAACATGCTGACCTCGTCTATAATCAACAGTTCGGTTTTTTGAACTAAATCAATCTTATGTTTTCCAAACTTGAAAGTATCTTTAAGTCGGCTGTTCGGAATATACGGTTCAAGCGGCAGCTGAAACAAAGAGTGCAACGTAACGCCGCCGGCATTGATAGCCGCTACGCCTGTGGGTGCGGCAACAAGCGTCTGTTTGCCGCTGTTTTGGGCAATATATTTTAAAAAAGTAGTTTTTCCAGTGCCGGCTTTACCGGTAAGGAACAGATGTTGAGACGTATTGCGTACAAAATCAGTCGCTAAACGAAAAGCGGGATCGCTGCTGTCAATATTCATGGCTTTTATAATTTTTACCGGTTAATACATTCTTTCATCGCAAAAATATGCAAAAAAACATAATCCGAAGCTCTTAACGTATTCATAATCAATGTAAAATTAAATATATTAATTTACAAAAATACATAAAATTTTCACATCATGCACCGACAGATAAAAATTTATGGAGACAACGTATAAAGTATGCCGCAGCAATACGTAGATTTAAATATTGATTTTCAGTAGAGACACGATTAATTGCGTCTCTACAACCGGTTTTAAGCCAGTTTATACAAAAATAAATCTACATAATTTCATAATGATTATTCTTATTCCAGTTCATTTATTCAGAGAACAAAATTTTCATTAAAAGATGTATTTCACAGGCTACGGAATAAACAAAATGTTATATAGGTTCGATTTACATGGGCGCGATAAATCGCACCCTTAAATCCGTGCCATCTACGATATACCAGTCCTGCGCCATCTGCGGCACATCATTTTGAACAGCCTACCTATCAGGACATTTTAACTCCTGATTCGCATTAATACGAAAAACGTATAAAAATGAAAAAACGCCAACATAAATTGAGGTTTCAATCTTATTGACAGTTAAAATATTGAATTAGAAAAAAATTTTAGAAGAAATAAATATGGAAAGTATAAATTTGTCATATCAAAAAGAGTAACGGCGCAGTCGCCGTACTCATGATATGATATAATAAACGGAAACAAAAGAAGTAAAGCTAAGAAGTCAGATAAAAAAACTCAAAAAAGGAGGTGTTCCAGCCGCACCTTCCGGTACGGCTACCTTGTTACGACTTAGCCCCGGTCAC
>JAIROW010000011.1 GCA_031257315.1 Prevotellaceae bacterium | reverse complement strand
GTAGCGTTGCCAGCGGACTTTGCGAAAGCGCGGAACTTGCCCGAATGGGCAAAACGCCTCAGTCGTTTTTGTTCTGCCCATTTGGGCAGGGGTTGCTTGTACGTTTCGTTGTCCGCAGGCAACGCTACGCTCGCCTGCGGTTATGAAGGTTCGGCTTTTCAAGCCGCTGTTCTGAACACCCTGCCATTCGGGCTAAAAAAACGTTTGCAAACACTGATTTATCTAAATAAAAAAAAGACTGGCTGAAAACCAGTCTCTTATTATTATAAATAATTTACTTAAACCTTACTAATAAGTAATCAAAAGAAAGAGGTACCAAGCAGATTCGAACTGCTGTACGCGGTTTTGCAGACCGCTGCCTAACCTCTCGGCCATGGTACCTTTTGCGAGTGCAAAGGTAATACTTTTATTATATCTGCGAAAAATATTTTTTATTTATTTGATTTTTAAGATTTAAATAATTGAAAATATGACAGTTAAAAAAATGAAAATTATATGGAATTATAAAAATATGCGTTTTTCGATATGGATAATGATTGATTTCCGAAATTTTTACGTACTTTTGCAGCAATATTTTTTTATAAAATGCAAAAAACAGTCGAACCGTCGTCAATTAGAGGATCAATAAAAGCTCCTGCTTCTAAAAGCGTAGTACAGAGAACGTTTGCCGCATCGCTGCTTTGTTGCAGCGAAACCTCCGTTTCAGGTTATACCGAATCGGAAGACGCTCTGGCGGCTTTGAGTATTATAAAAACGCTTGGCGCAACAGTCCGTTCAGGCGAAAATCTGACAATAACCGGAAATCCTCCGGTACATAAAAATGAAAAATTAACTTTGAATTGCGGGGAATCGGGGCTTTCGTCGCGGCTTTTTGCGCCACTGTCTATGCTTTATTCAACAGACGTTTGCTTGAACGGCACAGGAAGCCTGTTAAAAAGACCTTTTGGAAACCTGATGCGTCAGACATTTGAGCAGATGGGCGTTGAATATCATGATAATGCCGGAAAACTGCCTGTAAATCTGCGCGGTCGCCTGTCGGTCAAAAAACTTTCGATTGACGGGAGCGGCGGTTCTCAGTTCATTTCGGGAATTTTGATGACTTTGCCTCTGCTTGACGTCGATTCTGTTGTAGAGGTGCAAAATCTGAAAAGCAAGCCGTATATTGACTTGACTTTGAATGTCCTGTCTCAATTCGGGATAAACGTAATTAGCGAAAATCACGAAGTCTTCAGAGTGAAAGCTGGACAGCGGTACAGAAGTACGAAATTCAATATCGAAGGCGATTGGAGCGGGGCTTCCTGTCTGCTTGTGGCAGGCGCAGTTGCCGGCGAAATAACAGTTGATAATCTGGATTATAACTCTACGCAGGCGGATAAAAAAATTGTCGATGTTTTACGTATGTCTGGCGCAGATGTGGAAATGGGAAGCACGTATGTAAAAGTTTTTAAAAACAGATTAAAGTCATTTGATTTTGATGCAACAGATTCGCCAGACCTGTTTCCCGCGCTGGTTGCTCTTGCTGTAAACTGTGAAGGAATTTCGCGAATAAAAGGCGTAAACCGGCTTGCGAGTAAGGAAAGCGACAGAGCTGCCACGCTCAAGTCTGAATTTTGTAAAATCGGAGCAAATGTCAGTACGGAAAACGATTGCATGATTGTTGAAGGCTGCAAACCGAAAGGAGCGCTGATTAACCCGCACAACGACCACCGGATAGCAATGTCTCTGGCTGTTGCCGCGCTTAATGCGGAATCGCATCTTGTAATAGAAAATCCGGAATGTGTAAACAAGTCGTATCCCGATTTCTGGAAAGATATGGACAAAATATCAAATAGAAATTAATTTAATCTCTGATAAATAAAAAGAAATTATATATAAAATTTATTAATTAATTTACATTAGAAAAGAAATATGAAAAATAAATTGTTTATTGCCTGCGTTATATCTATTGTTTTCTTACTGTTCGCCTGTGAAAGTAAAAAGGGAAATTTTGCAAAAGAAAGGAATATTGTTTTTACTAATCTGAATATTGGAGAAAGTATAGGACGAATTAATGATATGAAAGTTACAGATAATTATCTGGTAATAACAGGAGAAAATATGGAAGGTCAGATTTTAATGATTGATAAAAGAGATAATAAAATGCGATAAATTAAAGATGATGCGTTTACACACTGTGTAATGCTGCGGCTTTTTCACCAGCCAGATAACCTGTTGAAAAGGCTATTTGCAGATTGTATCCGCCGGTATTGGCGTCCAAATCAAGAATTTCTCCTGCAAAAAACAGATTATCAATGTGTTTTGAACGCATTGTTTTCCGGTTGACGTCTTTTAAGTCAATGCCTCCGGCAGTAACGATTGCCTCGCTGAACGGGCGATAGCCTTTTACCGCAAATTTTAATGATACAAGATTTGTAATCAGTTTTTCGATTTCAAGTGAATTTAAATCTTTTAACTGTTTTTTCGCAGGTATTGCCGTTTTTTTTAGGAACAGGTCGATTAATGGCGCTGGAAGCAGGTTTTTCAGCATGTCGAAAAATCGCATATCGGAGCAGGAAACTGTATCTCTGTCAATTCGTTTTACTAATTGTTCCTCAGAAAGAGCCGGTTTCAGATTTATGAGAATTTCAACTTTTTTGTTTGCCAAAACCGCATCGACAGCATTTCTGCTTACTTTCAGCACAATTGGTCCGTCAATTCCGTATTTGGTGAAATTCATTTCTCCAAACTCTTTTTTTACAGTCCTGTTATCGACAAGGAGCGACAATTCTACATTTTTCAGCATACAGTTTTTAATTTCACTGTAACCGTTCAGTTCCAGCCCTGTGAGCGAAGGACGCAAAGGAACAATTTTGTGTCCTGTCTGCTGCGCCCACTCGTATCCGTCGCCTGTCGAGCCTGTCAGCGGGTACGAGATACCTCCGGTGGCAATAATAAACGCATCGCCGGATATTTTCAACTCCTGCCCGTACTGTTCGTAATACAAAGTTTTGACAGTGCGGTTTTCAATATCAAGTCCCGTAACTTTTGCCTTACATTCGATTCGGCACCGTTCTCTGACTTTTTTGAGCAAAACCTCCGCCACGTCCCACGCTTTTTGCGACGCGGGGAAAACGCGACAGCCGCGTTCTTCAACCGTTGTCAGACCTGCGTTGTTCAAAAAATCAATCAAATCAAGATTTGAAAAATTTCCGAATGAGGGTCTGAAAAAACGGGCGTCGGGAAAAATATTTTCCAAAAAATCGTCTTCCGGTTTTGTATTTGTGATATTGCATCGCCCCTTACCGGTAATTCGCAGTTTACGCGCAGGTTTCTCCATTTTTTCGAGAATGGTAACGTTAGCATTTTTTTCGGCGGCTCTTATCGCAGCCATCAGTCCGGCAGGTCCGCCGCCTGCAATCACAACTTTTGTCATTATATCGGGATCTAAAATCTAAAATTTAAATCATTGACGTTCAGGATAATTAGTTCTGAGCGTGTTCCGATTCTCAAAGGAGCGCCCCAAAGTCCCAATCCCGAAGTGATGTAATAATGTGTATTGTTTTTTCTGTAATAGCCATACGATTTTTCGTATATTTTTTGGACGAATAAATTTATTGGAAAGACCTGTCCGTCGTGAGTATGTCCCGAAAATTGCATGTCAATGCCGGCTTGCTGAGTTTCGTCGAGGTTGACGGGCTGGTGGTCAAGCAAAACAGTAAATTTATTGTTATCGGTAATATTTTTCATAATTTCGGACAGAGGTTTTCGATTTTTGTTTGAAAAATCGTCTCTGCCAATTATGTATAAATTGTTGACCGGCTGGGCAATACTGTCCCTCAACAGAATAATTCCTGCGTCTTTAAAAATGCGTTCCAGTTTTTCAGTATTGCCATAATATTCGTGATTGCCCAAAACGGCGTAAATTCCGAGAGGAGCGTGTATATTTTTTAACAGTTCAACCATGTTTGTCGCCTCTACCGGACGCGAATTTCTATCGAAAACATCGCCGCAAAGCAGCACAATATCAGGTTTTTGCAGGTTGATAAGATCTACAAAATCCTGCAATTTTTTTTTGCCGATAACATATCCCAGATGAATGTCGGAAGCCATGACAATTTTTGGAATTTTGCCTGTATGTTTGTCTGTTTCGATTTCAAGTTCTTGAACTGACAGTTTGTTGAATTGTATTATTCCAATAGTCAATACTGCAATAAGCGCAAAACACACAAATCCAAACATATATATTTTTGTTTGTGGAACGGTCAGGAAATTGGGCAAAAAATGTATAAATCTGTTGACTGTACGAACTGTATCAATAAACAGAATAATTGCAGTTACATAAATGGAAGCAAACAGCCACGACCCGCCAATGGTTTGCAATAGCGAAACCGCAGATACCGGAAGTTTGTCTTCAAGAAACATTCCTGTAAAAAATGATACAAAAATACAGATAAAAAGCAGTGAAAAAACAATTCTGTAAACGCCGCGCGGCAATGACTGATAACCTCTTGCAAAGATATATACATTGGCGCCTAAAAATGATAATAACAGTATTAAAAAAAGCCATTTCATCTATCAGACCTGCTTTTCGTCAAGAAACCACTGTTTGTATTTCAGGTATCCTTTTGCGTTCTGCGCCGCCATTCTTGTTGTCGCTTCATTTTCAGGTTTGACAAGTTTGGCGGGAACGCCCGCCCATGTGCCGGGTTCAAGTACGGCGTTGCTCAAAACCAGAGCGCCGGCGGCAATTACCGTATTGTCGGGGATTACGGCATTGTCGAGCAGCACCGCGCCCATTCCGACAAGTACGTTATTTCCCACTTTTGCGCCGTGTATAATGGCGTTGTGTCCGACGGATACGTCGTCGCCAATTTCTACTGTCGAGCGTTCAAATAAAGTATGCAAAACCGCGCCGTCCTGAATATTCACGCGATTTCCCACCTTAATTGAATTGACGTCGCCGCGCAAAACTGCGCCGTACCAGATGCTGCAATCGTCTCCCAGTTCAACATCTCCTATTATTACTGCTGTTTCTGCCAGAAAACAGTTTTTCCCGATTTTCGGGTCAAATCCTCTTACCGAACGTATTAAAGCCATGTATCAAAATTCCATTAAAACCGGCTGTTTATTAGAACCGGTTATTTATATATTACTGATTATCATCTATAATAATGATAATTTACAGACTGCAAAGTTAGCATAAAATTTTCAGATTACACATTTTAATATTTTTTTCTTTGTCGCCGCACAGTTGAAAATAAAATCCCTGTGCTAAAAGTTTTTTTTTGACAGCCTCATTGCCTCGTTCTGTTTCTACTGGACATTTTGGAGGTGATGTATAAAATATGCTGCTATCTGGCTGAAAGCCATAATTTACATAACCGCCGGTCGTTGACCGGCGGAAGAAACAGTGAGACGATAAGGCTGCCTGTAAAGGCAGAACCCTGTGTATCAGAAAATATCAAGTTCTGGCTTTCAGCCAGTTATTTGGGATTATGTTTGTCCGTATGTCAAACGACATACGGTTATGAAAATACTGGCT
>JAIROW010000008.1 GCA_031257315.1 Prevotellaceae bacterium | reverse complement strand
ATCCATTCCGAACAGAGAAGTCAAGCCCGTCAGCGCCGATGGTACTGCGAAAGCGGGAGAGCAGGTCGCCGCCTCCTTTTATCTGACCCCCTTCTTTTTTAAGACGGGGGTCTTTTTTTATCCCTCTCTTTATGTTCTGTTTTATTTTTTTATTTTGAAAAATAAAAAAATAATATTATCTTTGTACACGATAAATAAATTATTTTATGCCTTAAAAAATCAATAACGAATACGTCCGTTATTGCAGTTTTTGATGTCCCGAAGATGAAAACATCTGGATAAGATTATCGATAAATTGGAGACGGAAGTTTTCAAAAACAGTAAAAATATTGATAAATTATGTTGTACAATTAGAGAAATGGACAAAAAAAATGATGAAAAAAACAGTAAAACTCAATTATTTAATGAATATAAAAAATTCAGTAATGCGCTCATATTTTGTATGTTTGCAGGACATATATAAGAATGTTACAAAAATGTTACAAAAATATTACAGCGGTATGTGTGGAATTAAAAAAATTATATTACTTTTGCAGTATGAAATATAAGGAATGGCACAAAAGAGCCATACGACGGTTTGAGGCAATAACAAGTTACAGAATGAGTGAATTTAGCAATTTACAGACTTGTTTTAAAAACGTTTGCAAAGGATATTTCAACATATACAGAATGAATAGCGAACGTTGTAAAAGTTTGTTGGACGGTTTTTTCTTTACATGTCAAAACAAACTGATTTAAACTTGAATAATATTGAGAAAGTTATGAATAATTTAAAAAGAGGAGATAAAGCTCCCGATTTTAGTGCAAAAGATCAGAATGGCAATACAATAAGTCTTGCCGATTTCAAAGGAAAAAAACTGATACTGTATTTTTATCCAAAGGATAATACTCCCGGATGTACGGCTGAGGCTTGCGGTCTGAGAGACTCGTATCAATCTATTCGAGAAATGGGTTATACGGTTATAGGCGTAAGCCCCGACAGCGAATTTTCGCACAGCAATTTTATATCAAAATACAAATTGCCTTTTTCGCTGATTGCCGATACCGACAAGTCTGTTGCGATGGCGTATGGAGTATGGGGCGAGAAAAAAATGTATGGAAAAACATTTACAGGACTGATACGTACAACATTCAAAATCAACAAGGAAGGTTTTATTGAAGACATAATCACTAAGGTCAATACTAAAAATCATGCGGCTCAGCTGCTGTAAATTAATATATATGTTTAAACTTTAATTGTATAATACAAATGAATACATCTGAAACAGTTTATCTCGGAAATTTGCGTACCGAATCGACTCATATACAGTCGGGAAGTAAAATTGTTACCGATGCGCCTGTCGATAATCACGGAAACGGCGATTTTTTTTCACCTACCGATTTGCTTGCCACTTCGTTAGGCTGCTGCATGTTAACCATTGCGGGCAGGTCGGCGACGGTTCACGGCTTTAATGTTGACGGAGCAACTGTCAAAACCACAAAAATAATGGGTACAAACCCGCGCAGAGTGGTGGAAATTATTGTGGAACTGACATTTCCGCACAACAATTATTCTGACAAGGAGCGCCTGATAATCGAAAAATCCGTAAAGGAGTGTCCAGTTGCCAATAGTTTGCATCCCGATTTAAAACAGTCTATATCATTTACTTATAAAGATTAACAGTGTTTAAAGAGATATGGAATGCTCTCCTGAATCTGGTTTTTCCAGATTTATGCGAAGTTTGTAGGACGCCGCTCGTTAAAAGCGAGAAATGTATCTGTCTGTCATGTCTTTATGCCATGCCAAAGACAAAATACTGGAACGAACCCGACAACGAGCTGGAAAAACTCTTTTGGGGTAAAGTACACGTCGAACGGGCTTGCGCTCTGTTTTTCTACCGCATAGGAAGCTCATATCGTCCACTGATACACAAATTTAAATATCAGGGAAATTACAGCCTTGCCATACGTCTGGGCGAAGACCTGGGGTCGTATCTCAACGGTTTGGACAGTTACAGGGGAATAGATATGCTGGTGCCTGTTCCCCTGCACCCCAGAAAAGAACGAAAAAGAGGATATAATCAGAGCGAACAGATTGCAAAGGGTATTTCAAATGTCATGCAGATTCCAGTCGAAACGCGGAGCCTGATACGAATGGTATATACTGAAACACAGACAAAAAAAAATAAACTGGAACGCAGGGAAAATGTCAAAGAAGTCTTTAAAGTTAAAGACGTTAAACTGTTTGAAGATAAACATGTTATGCTGATAGACGACGTAATAACTACCGGCGCTACGATTGAAGCCTGTGCGTTAGCTTTGCAGGAAAACTGTCGTTGCAAAGTCAGCATTGCATCACTGGGATTTGTCTATAATTGAGACAAGTTTTAGTATATGTGTTTAATGTAATTGCAACAGAATTGCAATTTGTGTGTGGATTAATTTTTAATTCAAGATTATGTGTTTTCAATATTGTTTGATGTATTTGCAAGACAAAATGTGATATAAATTGGTAAATAGATTTATTCTATTAATTGATAAAAATTTGGTATTATCGTTTATTATATCTAATTTTGCAGAAGAAATTAAGCGCTAAAAGAGAAAAATAACCTCTGGCTCAAATTCATCAGCATTGTCTAATTATTTATTATTTGCTTCTAAAGCCCTGTATTTTTGAGCCGTACAGGGCTTTTTTATTGATTTATTTGACAAAAATTATCCTTACAGATTAATTATGTCTCTTTTTTAGATGATATTTTAATAATTGGATGATGTAGTTTAAAATTAAAAATAACGGTCTAAAAATTAATTGAATTTGTCTGAGTTTGCTGTTGCAACAATTGGCAGAATTTTATGTCTGCGGCGTATTCATTTAATGTCTAACTGTTATATGCTGTTTATTTACGATGTTTTGACAGATTAATAACGTGAAAATCATGTATTTATGTTAACGGCAAGACGTTCATTGATTTTTGAAACCAGAAATTCACGCAGTTCCACATCTGAGATTTTGCCGGCAATTTCGTTTGCAAAACCCGACAAAAGCAACTGTCGGGCTGTTTGTTTGCCGATACCGCGAGCTTGCATGTAAAACAGTTCGTCGTCGTTTAGCTGTCCGATTGTGGCGCCGTGCGAGCATTTTACGTCGTCGGCATAAATTTCGAGCTGCGGTTTTGCGTATATTTTTGCATTGCGATTCAAAAGAATATTTTTGCTCGACTGATAAGCCGCAGTTTTTTGCGCTTCGCTTCGCACCAGTATTCTTCCGTTGAAAATGCCGGTTGCGCTGTCGTCTGCCATACTTTTATACAGTTCATTGCTTGAAGAATCTGAAACGGCATGGTCAATAAACGTATAATTGTCGATATGCTGTTTGCCCGATGCAATCGACAGTCCGTACAGATTACAGTCGCAGCGTTTTTCGGCGAGACATACTTCCGTATTTGTGCGAACGGTATCGCCGCCGGCAACAATATTTACGTGATTCAGCACGCTACAGGCGCATTGCTTGTGGAAGTCCGAAAAAATCAGTTTTGAATTTGCTCCGTATTCGTTCAGACGAACGATATTTATTTTGGCGTTTCTACCGACAACCGTCTCTGTAACATTATTTGAAATCGCCGGCGACTGTCCCGACGAAACACAATATTCCACGATACAGGCGCAGCTTTCTTCTCCAAACACAAACAGGTTGTGCATCAGGTTTATAACCGGCTGTTCCGATTCGGTAAAATTGATTATCATCAGTTTTTTATCCGTTTTACAGTAAGGCATTGTTGCAACAAAAACTCCACGACAGTCCAACGAAAAATTAGCGGCGATGGCTCTGTCGTTTTTGTCGGCAATTTTTCCAAAATATTGCTTTACAGTTTCGCCGTATTCGGGAGAATGTAGCGCCGCCGCAAGGCTGCCGTAAACGTAACCGTCTTCAATACGGATACTGTCGTCGCAACATTTTCCATTATATGTATAAAATTTAATCGCATCAACCGGCAATATTTTGTCGTACTTTTTAAATGTGCGCGATATGTCGCAGCCGAATTTTTCGTCCTGAAAACATTCGACAGGCGTATGCGCGTATTTTTCAGGGTTGACGGAAACGTTGCCGTCTGTTGCAGATATTATTGTACCGTAACTCATGCTTCTATATTTTTTAAACGGTCATATCCGCTTTCTTCAAGTTCAAGAGCAAGTTCTCTGCCTGCCGATTCAACAATTTTTCCTTTGTAAAGAATATGAACAGCATCGGGTACGATATAATCCAGTAATCGCTGATAATGAGTTATTACCATAAGCGCATTATTTTTGTTTTTCAGTTTGTTGACGCCTTCGGACACTGTTTTCAGAGCGTCAATATCCAAACCGCTGTCGGTTTCATCAAGAATTGCAAGTTTTGGTTCAAGAACTGCCATTTGAAATATTTCGTTGCGTTTTTTTTCGCCTCCCGAAAAACCTTCGTTTACCGGACGGTTTATCAGCGACGAATCTATTCCTACCAGAGCAGCTTTTTCCCGCATCAGTTTAAGAAAATCGTGAGCGTTTACCGGTTCGAGTCCGTGAAATTTACGGCGTTCATTCACAGCCGCTTTCATAAAATTGGGCATACTTACTCCCGGAATTTCGACAGGATACTGAAAACTCAAAAATATTCCCAAATTTGCTCTGTCTTCTGGCGGCAAATCAAGAATACTGCGTCCGTCGAATACAATATCGCCGCGCGTAACCTTAAACCGACCGTTGCCCGCAATTACCGACGCCAGAGTACTTTTTCCCGAACCGTTAGGTCCCATTATCGCATGTACTTCCCCCGTTTTGATTTCGAGATTTACCCCCTTCAATATTTCCTTGCCATCAACTTCGGCATACAGGTCTGTAATTTTTATCATCTAAAATTCCTTAATATTTCAAAACGCAAAATTAACAACATTTATGAAATTTTGAAAATGTCGTTTTGAACCTCGATTTTATTACGATTTTAAGGATTGCCATGATTTAATCCTGCCAATTTTTTAATCCCTGTATAAATCATGGTTCAAGACAGTTCTTGATAGCGCTGTTTTATTAATACGTAAAAATTGCGTTATTCGGACATTCTGCATATCTGTAAATACTTTGTTTTTAATAAATTACATGACTGCAACAGACGTTATTTTCAATACGGAAATCAATGGTTTACGAAAAATTAGCGCGTCATATTTTTGCATAATCAAAATAATGATTACCTTTGTGCGCTTTTTTAAAGCAAAATGGTGATCGTAGCTCAGTTGGTTAGAGCGTCAGATTGTGGCTCTGAAGGCCGGGGGTTCGAATCCCCTCTTTCACCCGAGGTAAGTCTCATACGACCAGCTCCTGTCGAATCCTCCAGGGTCGGAAGGCAGCAAAGGTAAGGCGGTTGTAGCGGTGCGATATGGTGCGCTTACCTCATTTTTTTCTTTTTTCCCTCCTGACGCCCGTCATTTTTTGTTAATTTTAAACACTTTTTGACATAATTTTATGTTAAATAAGGTTAAATAAAATTAATGGTAAAAACCGTTAATAAACTTATAATCTTGTATTTACAGTACGGTTTAAGACGTCGGCAACCGTTTGCAAAGAAATGATTATAGCATACAATAAAAATATGTTATAATTTTGTACCGATTAATTTTTTTTAGGATCATGAAAAATGTGTTTTTGGTTATTATGATGTTTTTCTCCTTTTCTGCATTTGCTCAACAAAAAGAAAAGGACGAAAACAGGGATTTGCTGAACGAAGCGGCAAAAATAAGAAGAGAACTGTCGTTGAACGCAAAAGAAGAACATCTGGTTTACAATGTTTTATCTCATGTAAAAAAACGGATTGCCGATATTCCTTTCGGACATAAAAATTACGTCAAACTTGTCAAATATGTTGACGAAGAACGAGTTGACATGATGAAAGCTATTTTGCCTCCGCAAAAATACAAACAGTATGAAACGGCTTTCGGAGCGTTGGAGCAACGTAAAATTGCCAAATATATCGAACAGAACAACGAGTTTGTCAATAAAAACGGAGAACTTATAGAAACTGTTACCGGCGCAGATATTGTTGACGATCAATATTTTGACAAAAGCGAAGAAGGAGACGGCGACGAAAACGGCGACGCGACAGGCGAAACCCCTGTCAAGTAACAATAATTGTCTGATTTCGCCGGCATTACACAGACATTGCGTCCCTCACACGGGACGCACAGGCGAATGTTGTTTCTAACAACATTCTGTCTGGTTTTGATTTTTTCAAAATCAAAGATTATGATAATGGTTCTAATTGGCTGAATTTTACAGTTTTGGTGGTCTGTAAGAAATAACGAAAATTCCAAAATCAATCCAATTCTCTTAAAATTATTTTTTTGAGAGAACAATTATCAATTCGTACGTAAAAATAAAGCTATCTTCTGGGGTGGATTTGCCAAATGTGTTTTTAAAACTTTCAACAGGTATTCATAGCCTTTTTCATAAGTAATTTTGATTACGTCATTTCCTTGAAAACCCATTGCTTTCAGAATTGCTATTTCAAATAAAAATATTATCTTTGCAACTTCAAATTTATAAAGGATATAAAAAGATGATAGCAAAATTTCAAGAAAGTTTTCGGGCAACCGTTCCTTACAAAAA
>JAIROW010000193.1 GCA_031257315.1 Prevotellaceae bacterium | reverse complement strand
GTTCTGGCTTTCAGCCAGTTATTTGGGCTTATGTTTGTCCGTATGTCAAACGACATACGGTTATGAAAATACTGGCTTTCAGCCAGTATATACTCAAATAAATTTACATAAACTCTAATTTATAATTAGAAAAAAACGATTTTATGAAATTAAGTTATTTACTGTCAATATTTCTAATATTTATTTCATGCAACAGCCGCCCCCGCTGGTCTGCTGAAATTGAGAAGGTTCTGCGTATGGCAGGCGACAACCGCAAAGAATTAGAAACGGTTTTGCAACACTATAAAGAAAATCCCGCCGACAGTCTGAAATTTCGAGCAGCGGAGTTTTTAATTGTAAATATGCCGGACAAGTATTCGACATATTATGATGCGCCGTGGAATGACGTGGCTGCCGCTCTTATACGCAAAACAAGTTCAAAAAACGGACAGGGAATAGCAGAAGCATACAGACTGGAAACTCCTGTTATAAAAGAAGATATAAAATCCATAACTGCTGAATATCTTATAACCAATATTGAACTGGCATTTAAAGTGTGGCAGGAAATGCCTTGGAACAGGCATGTTTCTTTTGAAGTCTTCTGCGAAGACATTCTACCATACAGGGTCGGAACTGAACCACTGGAAAACTGGCGTAAAAAAGCGCTTGCCTCTTTTGACGATTTTTATAAATCATTTATGGAAAATCAGTCAATTACGTCGGTTGAAGCTTGTAGCAAAATCAATGAAGTATTGCCGCGTTTTAAAATGGACTGGGATTTTCCGCCGATGAGTTTTTCCCAGCTTATGGCTTCTGCAAGAGGTCCCTGCGAAAATATGGCAGTTCTGGCAATTTTCAGCATGAGGGCTTTGGGCATACCCGTTACGCTTGAAATTACTCCGAAGTGGGCGTCTCATTCAACTGGACATTCGTGGAACGCGGTCAGGGACAGCATCGGTAATTATATTTCATTTATGGGCGTTGACGTCAATCCTTACAGTCGGCATCAGGGCAACGATCCTGACATGAAAAAAGGCAAGGTTTACAGAAAAATGTTTGCCGCCCAGCCCTGTACTGTCAGCGAAAACGAGGAAATTCCGGCAATACTTGCCGACATTAAAAACATGAAAGATGTATCGGCAGAGTATGAAGATTGCAGAGATACTGCAAAAATACAGCTGAAATATCCGCCCGAAAAACCTGTCGAACATGTATATCTTGCAGTTGAATACAGTGAAAAACTTTATCCTGTCGCATTGATTGAAAATACCGGCTCTTCCGTTGAATTTGCATCAATTGGACGCGAAATTGTGTATTTTCCGGTTTATTATATTAACGGTACAGACATTACTGCTGGCGACCCGTTCTGGATAGACAGGTCTGGAAAGATGTCCGTTTTTTCGTCCGATTCGCCTGACACTCTGCTAACGTTTACCGAAATTGCCTCGATAGATTCAAGAAGCGAGCGTATGCTGCACGGCATATTTGAGGGTGCAAACGAGCCTGATTTTTCTGATGCAAAAATACTGAATAAAATAAATCATATTCCCGAAGCTAATTATAATGAAGTTATTTTAAAAAATTCAGAAAAATATCGCTATGTTCGCTACAAATCGCCGCCGGACGGTTTCTGCAATGTAGCAGAAATAGAATTTTACGGAACCGACGGGGATAAACTTGTCGGAACTAATATTGGAACTTCCGGTTCGTGGGAAAATTCACAAAAGACCTGCGACAAGGCATTTGATGGCGACATAATTACTTTTTACGATGCAGCCGAAGGAGATGGAGCGTGGACAGGTCTTGATTTTCAGGAAAGTAAACAGATAGGCAAAATTCGGTACGTGCCGCGCAACAATGGCAACAGTATCTACGAAGGTCATCATTATCAGGTATTTTGCCAGACTGCAACAGGCTGGAAAGCATTGAGCGAAGAATATATTGCAACTGGAAGTTCAATTCAGTGCAAAGTACCTTCGCGGGCATTGATGTATCTTTACAACTCAACCGTCAAACAGAGAGGAAAAACGTTTTTTATAGAGTGAAAAATCCACACTGTCGAGAATATGCTCGAAAGTATTGTCAGAATGAAATTTTCAGTATGATTCTCAAATATATTTAAACATAGTACAAGTGATATAAAAAAACAGATAAAATCATAAAAATTATTCATAACTTGATAAAAAGTTGTATCTTTGCGGCGTAATGTAACGGCGGTTACAGCAACGGCGGTTACATTAATTTATGGCGTAAATATAATAATTTAATAATAAGTATATTATGAGGTTTTATGACCGAAAAAGAGAAATAGACAATTTGAAAGAAATTGAAGAAAATTCAAAAAACAATGCTCAAATGACTGTTTGTATGGGACGGCGAAGAGTAGGAAAAACAGCTTTGCTGAAAAATGTTTTTGGAGATTCAAATTCTCTGTATTTTTTTGTGTCGAAAAAAAATGAAGCCCTGCTTTGCGAAGAATTTGTCGGACAGGTAAATGAAAAACTGAACGTTTCGTTCGGCAGCTACATATCGTTTGCACAGCTTTTCAAAGCATTGATGCTACACTCTCAAAAACAGCATTTTACGCTTATAATTGATGAATTTCAGGAGTTTACAAATATTAATCCCTCAGTTTTCAGTGAAATTCAAAATTTCTGGGATTCATGCAAGGATAGTTCAAAAATAAACCTTGTCCTTTGCGGCTCGATTTATTCGCTGATGAAACGCATTTTTGAAACCTATAAGGAGCCGCTTTATGGAAGGGCAACAGCAAAAATGACACTAAAACCTTTCGCTGTCAGCGTTTTAAAACAAATTTTAAGCGATTATTATCCCAAATACAAAAATGAGGATTTGCTTGCATTTTATATGCTGACGGGCGGAATTGCAAAATATGTAGAAGAACTTATTGACAGTAAGGCTTTTACAAAGAAAACAATGCTGGATAAGGTTCTACGGGAAGGCTCGTTTTTTATTGACGAAGGACGCGCCGTTTTAATTGACGAATTTGGCAGCGATTATGGTAATTATTATTCGGTAATGTCGCTGATTGCATCGTCAAAAACAGAGCGTTCGGAAATGGAAAGCATTATGAATAAGACTGTTGGAGGTTATCTGGAACGACTTGAAAAAGATTATGGCATTGTAAGCCGCAACCGTCCATTCGGCGCAAGGGAAGGAAGCAGAAACAATAAATACAGAATTGAAGATAATTTTCTTTCGTTCTGGTTTCGTTTTATCTACAAATACCGCAGCGCAGTGGAAATCGGCAATTTCGACTATGTGCGCAACATTGTGGAACGCGATTATGAAACATACAGCGGAGTGGTTCTGGAACGTTATTTTCGCCAGAAACTGATTGAAACAAAGCAGTTTTCCGATATTGGCGCGTACTGGAATCGTAAAGGTGAAAACGAAATAGATATTGTTGCCGTCAATGAAATGGAAAAACGCCTTGTTTTTTATGAAGTAAAACGCAATAAAGATAAAATTTCAATACCTCTGCTTGAACTTAAAGCGGTTGAAACCGTAAAGAATTATCCTGATTATACGGTTGAATATCGTGGGCTTTCAATGGAAAATATGTGATTTTATATTATAATATACATACTGTCGTAAAATTAAAATCATTTTATACTGTAATTTTCGGATACATTTTTACAGGTTTGCGTGTAATTTGAAAATTTTATGCTAATTTTGCGGAATGAATAATAGAGTTTATGTAGATTTAAATAAAATATTCAAAGGCGTCAAACTGGCTGAAAATCAATTGATGCGATGGCAAATTTATATAAACTCCAATGAATAGTCTGGATTAAATTTCGTAGATTAAACATCTGAAAACAGTAATTTACAGTTAAATAAAAAAATGGAAATATTATTTATAATACTTTTTTGTGGCGGGATACTGGCGGGTTTTGTGGGGTCGTTGACCGGACTGGGCGGCGGCGTTGTTGTTATACCTCTGCTCGCAATAGGACTTGGATTTGATATGCGATATGCAATAGGCACGGCGTTAGTTACCTCTATTGCAACGTCTTCCGGCGCTGCCGCCGCTTATATCAGAGAACGGATAACGAATATCAGAATTGGTATGCTGCTCGAAATCGCCACTACTGCGGGAGCAGTTTTTGGCGCACTGATTGCCGTTTATCTCGACAAAAAATATATCGCCGTCATATTTGGCTGTGTGTTAATATTTTCGGCAATACGCACGGTCTTAAAAAGAGAAACAAAACACAGCGACAGTTCTGCAAGCAAACTGGCTGAAAAATTAAATCTCAACGGTTGTTATCCTGCCGCTAATAGCAAAATTATTGACTATAAAGTCAAAAATGTTGCGGGAGGTTTTTCCATAATGACGCTTGCCGGAGCGCTGTCGGGTTTGCTTGGCATCGGGTCAGGAGCGTTTAAAGTGCTGGCAATGGATACGGTAATGAAAATACCGTTTAAAGTTTCAACTACAACGAGCAATTTCATGGTTGGCGTAACTGCCGCCGCAAGCGCGGTCGTTTACTTGCAGCGCGGATATATTGACCCGGGACTCGCAATGCCCGTTGTTACAGGCGTTTTGTCGGGCGCGTATTTCGGCTCCAAAATTTTGCCGAAAGCAAGCGCAAAAAAACTGAGACTGCTGTTTGGCATAATGATTCTGTCGCTCTCTATTCTGATGATATATAACGGATTAACTGATAAAATGTGATAATATGAGCCAAAAGTTTAAAAATAAAATTGATGTTTATACCGGAAAACTGCTTCGCTATGGCGTACTTGTGTCGTGCGGCATAACGGTTTTTGGCGGAATTTTATACATGTTTCAATATCATGGAAAAATGCCCGACTATTCTCCTGTTCCGTTTGGCGAACCGTTTGGCGTTAGCGAAAATCTTAGAGGAATTTCGGGAATTGTGCGCGGACTGTTAAAATTAGACGGCGCTTCTGTTATTCAGCTGGGAATCATTGTGTTGATAGCAACGCCAGTATTGCGCGTAGCATTTTCAGCTGTCGCTTTTTTAATCGAAAAAGACAGACAGTATTTTGCAATAACCGTAACAGTGTTGATTATCATAATTATAAATATGATTTTTGGATTGCATTAATTCATTAATTTCGTGGCTCGGAAACCGGCAGCGTCTAAAATCGAACATTTGACGTTTTTTTTAATAAATTTGAATATCAGTAATTTACGACAGTATATTGATAAAAAATTAATATGCGACAAAAGATGTAAAGAATTATTTACTACTTTTGCGTAATGGAAAATGTGTTTGACAATTTGAATAACGTTCAGCGCGAGGCGGTAGAAAATACCGAAGGTCCAAACCTGATTATAGCCGGAGCTGGTTCTGGCAAAACCAAAGTTTTAACCTGCAAAGTCGCCCGTCTCCTGCTGAAAGGCGTGTCGCCGACGTCAATTCTTGCCCTTACTTTTACCAATAAGGCTGCAAAAGAAATGAAGGAAAGAATTGCAAATATTGCAGGCGCTCAAAGCGCCAGACTATGGGCGGGAACTTTTCATTCGATTTTTTCGAGAATCCTGCGTAACGAAGCCTCATTTACAGGCTTTAACTCTAATTATACGATTTACGACACCACCGATTCGCTGAGCGTTATCAGGGGTATAATCAAAGAATTGAATTTAGACGAAAAAACGTATAAAGATCGCGATGTACTCGGTAGAATTTCAATGGCAAAAAACTGTTTGATGTCGCCGGCAGCCTACTCGTCCAGTCCGCAGCTGACAGGCGAAGACATTAAAATGCGCCGACCAAGAATTGCGGAAATCTATTCGCGGTACGCTGCAAAATGCAGAAATGCCAATTCGATGGATTTTGACGATATTCTGCTATATACCAACATATTGCTGAGAGACAATCCCGAAATATCGAACAAGTACCGGCAAATTTTTCGCTACATTCTTGTTGACGAATATCAGGACACCAATATGTCTCAGTATCATATAATTAAACAGCTTGCTGCTTTTCACCGCAACATTACGGTTGTCGGCGACGACGCGCAAAGCATATATTCGTTTCGCGGAGCAAGAATCGAAAATATTCTCAATTTCAAAAAAGATTACCCCGATTATTCGGAATACAAATTAGAACAGAATTACCGTTCGACCAAAACAATTGTCAACGCCGCAAACAGCGTAATATCGAAAAACAAGGTTCAGCTTAAAAAACACTGTTTTTCGGAAGGCGATACGGGCGATAAAATCGAACTTATCGCGGCGTTTTCCGACCAGGAAGAAGGTTTGCTCGTTACAAACTCGATTGTAGAAGCAATATATTCAAAACATGTAAATTATTCGCAGATAGCAATTCTGTACCGCACTAACGCCCAGTCGCGAATTTTTGAAGACGCACTGCGCCGAAAAAACATACCGTACAGAATTTACGGAGGACTTTCGTTCTATCAGCGAGCCGAAATAAAGGACGCGCTGGCATACATGCGCCTGTCTGCAAATCCGAGCGACGACGAATCTTTCAGACGGATTGTCAACTATCCTGCGCGGGGAATAGGCGATACGACAATGGACAGGATAAGA